>JAUIMK010000186.1 GCA_030432735.1 bacterium | reverse complement strand
GATGCGCGTGAGCGCGGACAGACCGTTGATGACGGCGTTCATCTCGGGGAGCTTCGTTCCCTGGTAGGTGCCGCGGCCGTTCCGGAAGACGATCTGGTCGCCGACCCACTCGACCTCGCCTTCGACGTCTTCGAGCGCGTCCTGGGGGCCGCTCTTCACGACCACCTGGTCGAAGGCGCCGCCGAGCACGAAGCCGGTGGGGAGATCGCGCGCCCTTCCGCTCAGCAGGGCCTGCCATTCACCGAGAGAGGTGGTGCCGGCCACCTCGATCGACTTCACGCGACCCGAGACGACGCGTTCGGTCAGGTGGGCGACGGTGAGCGCGGTCGACGACTCGTCGGCGAGGGACTCGGCGTAGCGGCGGACGGCGTCGAGGTCGATGCCGCGGGTGCGGGCCTCGATGTGGGCGGGGGCCAGGCTGCGGATGGGGCGCTGGACGGTGCCCTGGAACTCGAGTCCGAGCTGCGGACCTTCGAGGCGGGACTTCACCAGCCGGATCTCGATCGGGTCGACTTCGAACTCGGCTTCGAACTCGACGCGTTCGCGCTCCAGCAGGAGCCCCGACCGCTTCAGGCCGAGGGTCGCGTCGTCGATCGATCCCTCGAGCGCGAGGCGGTGGAGTCCGCCGCTGTCGGTGAAGAGACGAAAGCGCGTGTCGAGGGTGCCTTCGATGTCGGCGAGGCCCGAGAGGTCGCCGATCGGCGCCTCCGCGGCGGCGAGGGGGATGCCTTCGACGCCGAGGCTCCAGACGAAGTGGCGGCCCTCCGGGCGATGGACGCCGAGCGTGAAGGGGAAGGGCGCGTGGACCCCGTCGAGGAACACGCCGCGCCAGTCGATCGCAATGTCCCGGGAGAGCCAGTGCCGTTCGGCGGTGCCGTTGAGCAGCTCGGCGCGAAGGCTCGACGGGGGACCGTCGGCGGTCGGGGGGCCGATCCATTCGAGAGTGCCGTCGACGACGACGATGCGGTCGGCCGCCTGGAAGTCGTCGACGATCCGGCCGGCGGCGCCGTCGAGCTCGGCGAGCCGCGCGAACGCGAGCTCCGCGGGCGCCCGGTCGTCGAGGCCCTCGTCGGGGTAGGACGACGGGGCGGGCAGCGGCAGCCCGACCCAGCCGCCGTCGACGTCCTGGACGAGCCGGACGTGGGGGCCCTCGAAGACGATCGTCGAGAGCTCGAGCCGCCCCACCATCAGGGCGAGCAGGTCGACCCAGGCGATGATCCGGCGGGCGCGCAGGCCCGGCGGCGTGGCTTCGAGCGGGCTCGGGTAGGCGGTGAGATCCCGCGCCTCGACGCGCAGACCCTCTTCCCAGCGCACGTCGACGCCGCCGATCCCGACCGGTCCCTCGAGCAGCCGGGAGAGCTGCGTCTCGATCTCGGTGTGTAGAAGACGCGTGCCCAACCCGGAGGACACGAGGTAGCCGGCGGCGATGCCGACGAGGACCACGGCCATCCAGAACAAGCGCATCCAGCTGCGCCGCACCGGCGGAACCCCCCGAAATAGGCGCGCGAAGCTAGCAAAGCGGCGCGGGCGGCCCGCTGCGTCGGGGATCGTCCTGAGTCGAATCCCCCGCGAGCGACGCATGCGGGCTCCTTTCTTGCGTATCGGAGATGGCGGACCTGCGTGCGCACGAACCCTCATTTCACTCAATGAGGCGTCATAGACCGGCGATCAGTGCCTCCAGGTCGCCGGTTCCGCGCAGCTCCTCTGCATCGGCACCCGGCGTGCGGGCAAGCCTCCCAAAAACCCTCCAACGGGGTGAATTTGCTCAAGAAAGGCCCTGGGACCGACGAATCCCCGAATGATTCAAGTGACGTACTCCGGGAGCAACTCCTGGAGCATCGGAAAACGGGGGTGTGATTGTGATGGATTCGATGAACGCTCAGGAAGAGCGCGTACCGAACCGTGTTCGAGAGCTTCGTGAGAACAAGCTCATGACGCAGGCGCAGCTGGCTCGGAAGGCCAAGGTCGCGCTGCGAACGATTCATAGCGTCGAGAAGGGGATGAACTGCCGCATGGACACCAAGCGGAAGATCCTCCTCGCGCTGGGTCTCTCCTTCGAGGACAAGGACCAGGTCTTCCCGCCGGTCTCGCGCCCGATGGGCTTCCCGACCGCGCACTGAGCGAGGGTTCGAACGGAGGAGCCCGACCGAGGCTCCACCGCACCTTCGAGAGCGCCCGAGGCGAGAGCCTCGGGCGCTTTTGCGTTCGGACCCGCACACTTCGGCCGATCGGCTGCGCGCCCGGGACCGTGCGGCGCGTGGCGCGCGCTTTGTTTGCGCTCGATCGCCCCTGCTACCCTGCCGGCTCCCCGGACCTCGGCCGCCGCGCGAGGTCTCCCAGGAGCCCGTCATCGCCGATCGAGTTTCCATCCTCGCGGACGTCGCCGAGGTCGTCACGCGCTCGCACGATCTCGAGGAGACCCTCGCGAACGTGACGGACCTCGTGTCGAAACGGCTCGATGCGGACGTGTGTTCGATCTACACGGTCGACCCGGAGCAGAACAGCCTGGCACTCGCCTCGACCATGGGGCTCGAGGCGCAGGCGGTCGGTCGGGTCCACCTGCCGGTCGGCGAGGGGCTGGTCGGGATGGCAGCGGAGCGCGGTGAGCCGATCGCGATCGAGGACGCGAAGTCCCACCCGAGCTACCGCTATTTCCCGGAGACCGGGGAGGAGCGCTTCGCCTCGCTGCTCGCGGCGCCGTTGATCGTCCAGGACGTCGTGATCGGGGTCATCGTCATCCAGACCGTGGAGCCCCGCCGCTTCGACGAGCCCGACATCGAGCTGCTCCAGACCTGTGCCTCCCTGCTCGCCCCGGTCGTGATCAACGCCCAGCTGCTGGCGCTGATGTCGTCCCCCGCGGAGCAGCGGGGCAGCGTCGTCGAGAAGATCGTCGCCTCGGATCGGCTCCGGGCGCGGCAGCGCGAGTCCGCGGGACGCGAGCCCCGGGCCGAGAAGAACGTGATGATTCGCGGCCTCGCGACCTCGCGCGGCGTCGCGATCGGCCCGATCTTCCAGATGGATCGCGACGTCGAGGTCGCCCACCTCGACTATCAACCTTCCGAGCGGACGCAGGAGGAGCACGATCGCTTCAAGCGGGCGATCGGGGTCGCCCTGCGCGAGATCGAAGACATGCGCGACGTCGTCCAGGACCGCTTCGGTCCCGAGTTCGCGGCGGTCTTCCACGCACAGATCCAGATCCTCGAGGACAAGGGCTTCGTGACGAACGTCGCGCAGGCGATCGACGCGACCGGCAGCGCCCGAACGGCGCTCGCGCAGGTGCTCGACACCTATCGCCAGACCTTCGAGCGGATCGAGGATCCGTATTTCCGGGAGCGCGGGACGGACATCGCGGACGTCGGCAACCGCGTGATGGAGCGCCTGCTGGGCCTGCGCGACAAGCTCGAGCCGATGAAGCGCGGCTCCGTCGTGGTCGTGGATCAGCTGCTCCCGGCGATCTTCGCGCAGCTCGAGATGGACAAGGTCGCGGCGATCGTCGCCGAGCACGGCGGGCGCACGAGCCATGGCGTGATCTTCGCGCGGACGCTCGAGATCCCGACCGTGACGGGTGCGACGGGTCTGCTCCGGGAAGTGCGCGAGGGCGAGACGGCGATCGTCGACGGCGCGACGGGGACGCTCTACCTGTCCCCGGACGCGGCGTTGATCCACGAGTTCGAGCAGGCGCAGCACAACTTCGAGGTCGCGGTCGAGCACCTCGACGCGATGCGCGAGCGGCCGGCGGAGACCCTCGACGGGCGCCGCGTCAAGCTGTCCGCGAACGCCGGCCTCCTCGCCGACCTGCGCCTGGTCGACAAGCACGGCGCCGAGGGCGTCGGCCTCTTCCGGACCGAGCTGCTCGCGCTCGCGCACCGCGGCTTCCCGAGCGAAGAGGAGCAGGAGCAGCTCTACCGCCGCGTCGTCGAGCAGATGGAGCCGCGGACGGTCACGATCCGGACGCTCGATCTCGGCGGCGACAAGGGCATCCCGAACATCGGCCTCGACGGCGAGGAGAACCCGCAGCTCGGGTGCCGCTCGATCCGGCTCACCCTCGAGAACCGCCACCACTTCCACGCTCAGCTCCGGGCGATCCTGCGCGCGAGCACCCTCGGCAACGTCCGGCTGCTGCTGCCGATGATCGGGAGCCTCTCGGAGCTGCGCGAAGCGAAGGCGGTGATCGACGAGGTTCGCCTCGAGCTCGATCGCGAGGGCAGCCGCTTCGATCCGGACCTGCCCGTCGGCATCATGATCGAGGTTCCTTCGGCGGCGATCACCGCGTCGGTCCTGGCCGAGGAGTGCGATTTCTTCTCGATCGGGACGAACGACCTGACCCAGTACACCCTCGCCGTCGATCGCGGCAACGAACGCGTCGCGCATCTCTACGATTCGCTCCATCCGGCGGTGCTGCAGCTGATCGAAATGTCCGTGCGCGCCGGTCGCGCCTCGAACATCCCGGTCTCGGTCTGCGGCGAGATGGCGACCAATCCCCTCGCGGTGCCGATCCTCGTCGGACTCGGCATCGGCGAGCTCTCCGGCACCCCGTCTTCCGTCCCGGTCGTGAAGGAGATCGTGCGCGCCCTCGACTCGACCGACGTCGAGGAGGACGCCCGCGCCGCCCTCGCGGCGAAGACCGCTGCCGAGGTGCACGCCATCGCCGCGACGCGGCTGCGCTCCGCCGGGCTGACCCAGCACCCGGACGTCGGGGAGTGGCTCGAGCAGCTGCTCGAGGCGGCGCTCTCGCCGGTCTAGTCGCCGCGCGCCTCCTCCCGCGGACTGGCGAGCCCGAGCGTCGTTCGGGGCGCCCCGACATTCCGCGGGCCGTGTGAACCCCTTCACGGTCCCGGACCCGCGTCGACTCGATCCTCGGGTCGAACCTCGAGGCGCCGATCGCCCCCCTCGACACGACCGGGAGAACGACATGCATGCTCGGCCCGTCCGATCCGTACCCACGCTGCTCGCGCTCGGCCTCCTGGTAGGCCTCGCATTCGCTTCGATCCCGGCCGGGGCCGTTCCCGTCGAGATCGTCTACAGCGAGAACGACGATGGCGTGCCGACACCGACCCCCGTGGTCCTCGGCGAGCCGGTGGCGCTGTCGATCCCCATCTGGGCGGATCCGTCGGGTACACCCGGCGGTGTCGTCTTCGGCCTGCAGGACCTGCGGATCGAGCGCTTCGGCGACGTCGAGATCGCCGGGTTCTCCTGCGAGGCCGCGAACGCCTGCCTCGAAGGCGTGAGCGACGCGCCGGCCGAGGCGCGGGTCGTCACCCTGGGAGACGATCTCCAGGGCGAGGCCGTGCCGTTCCGGATCGGCACCCTCGACGTCGAGGTCGTGGGGACCGGCGGGCTGCGCGTCGCGCGGGGCACGACCATCGACGGCCAGCACGAGCCGGGTCCCGTCGACGCGACGACGATCGCGCTCTTCACGGTGCCGGAGCCCGACGTCGCGACGCTGCTCCTCTTCGGCGCGTTCGGGATCGCGGCGACGGCCCGGCTCCGACGTCGTCCCGAAGGCGGCGGCCGATCGAGCACGGCACCGCGCTGGACCGGCGCGATCCTGGCGCTGCTCGCGGCGGTGCCGGTGGTGTCCGCCGGACCGGCCGCTGCGCAGCTCTATCCCTCGCCCCCCTTCGACTTCGCCAACGCGCCCTTCGTCTCGCGCCCGACCCGGCTCACGCCCGCGTTCGGCTCGCCCGGCGCCCCCGTTCCGCTGCTCGTCGTCGTCCTGCGGAACCAGGGCCTCGATCACAGCGCCTGGCCCGCGCCCGTGGTCGCGGACGCCGCCTTCGGCGAGTGGCAGGGCTGCACGCCCTCCGTCGCGAGGTGGTTCGCGCGGGCCTCGAACGGGCGTCTCACGCTCGCGCCGGCGGGCGAGAGCCAGGGCACGGCGAACGACGGGGTCGTGCTGGTCGACGGAGTCGACGTAG
Source organism: bacterium (assembly GCA_030432735.1). Lineage (GTDB taxonomy): Bacteria > Myxococcota_A > UBA9160 > UBA9160 > UBA4427 > UBA4427. The sequence goes on along the minus strand of JAUIMK010000186.1, from coordinate 3,530 downwards.
AGGATCGGTCGAACGCCGAGCTGCGCCGGATGGCCCTCGAAGCGGCGGATCCCTTCGTCGACTACGGGAGCTTCGATCGCGACGGCGACGGACGGATCGAGAACGACGAGCTGGTGCTGCTCGCCGTGAACGCGAACAACGCGGAGCAGGGCGGTCAGGCCGGGGGCCTCAGCTCGACCTCCGGGCTCGACGGCGTCGACTTCGCCGGCTTCTCCGTCCCGCTCGCCGACGGCATGCCGGGCTCGCGCACGACCTGGATCCACGAGATCATGCACGCGCTCTTCGTCCATCGCGACCTGTACGGATACGGAATCGGCGCCTACGGCATCATGGGGCCGACCGTCGGCTCGGGAGACAAGACCTTCGGTCCGCTCGGCTTTACCCGGGGCATCCTGGGTTGGGACGACTTCCGGGTCGTCTCGGAAGAGGGGCGCTACGAGGTCGGCACCGGCGACGATCCGCTCCTCCTCTACGCGCCCGCGCACGGCACCCACGAGTACTTCCTGCTGGAGAACCGGATCAACGGCGTCTGCGGCGAGATCGACTACGACGCGCCGGACTCGGGTCTCCTGCTGACGCGGATCTTTCCGGATCGACTCCTGGCACCGGACCACACGCCGCCCGTCGAGGTGCTCGCCGCCGACGGACTGCGACGGGCACCGGCCTGCGGCGGCAAGGCGCTGCTCGCGGCGGACGCGCCGATCGGCTCGACCCAGCTCACGGTCGACGCGCCGTCGCTTCGCCAGGACCGATCGATCGAGCTCCGGATCCGCGCGGTCGACGGCTACGGCGTCTCGTCGCTTCCGTGGGACGAGGAGCTCATCCAGGGCTCGATCGACGCCGATACGCCGCTCGTCGTCGCGCTCGATGCGCCGACGACCGTCGAGCACGCGGCGGGCGACGAGGTCGGTTGGCGCGGCGCGGACTGGCAGGACTACTGGACGACGGCGACCTCGAGCCCGCGGTCGAGCGGAGCGACCGAGATCAGCGTCTTCCCGACGAGCGTCGGACCCGCGCCGGCCACGCCCTTCGAGCTGAACGTGGAAGGGCTCGAGGATCCGATCGAGGTGAGTGCGGTGGCGGGCAACACGCTCACGCTCACCGATCCGCTGCCCGGGGACGTGTCCTCCGTCGCGCGCGTCTGGGTCGATCCCCGGGGCAACTTCTGCCTCGGCGCCGGGAACACGGCCGCCTGGGACTCGGCCGACGCCGCGACGCCCGACCGGGTGGCGAGTCCGACCTGGTCGAACGGTCTGTCTTCGGGGATCCGCATCCTCGGGATCGGCGCGGCGGCGGAGACCACCGAGGTCTACGTCGACCTGCCGCTGCCGGGGGCGGGGGTCTTCGTGGACGCGCCCGCGCTGGCGACGATGGACGCGCTCTCACGTCCGCCCGCCGATCTCCACAACACCGGCGACGCGACGGACTCGATCGAGCTGACCGTGGTCGATCGGAACGGGAGCCGCTTCGGCGACCATACGGCGACTTCCCTGGCGGCGGGCGGAGAAGAGGCCGTGTCGCTCTCGAGTGCTCCGCCGGCCACCGGACCGGTGCCGTGGGGGCTCGCGCTCGAGTGGACGGCGACGTCTTCGAACGACCCGACGATCGTCGATCGAGCGACGACGCGGATCGACTACGCCTTCTCCGCGTGGCCCGGGGCGACGCTGCTCGACTTCTGGAATCGCGTGCCCACCGTCCAGCCGGATCCCTCGATCTTCCTGGACTGGCCAGCCGCCGAGTACGCCGGTCACTTTCGGGTCGAGGCCCTCTCGCGGAGCAGGACGATCAGCCCGATCGACGACATCGACGAGATCGACGTGACGATGCCGCGACTCGCGGACCACCTGTCGCCCTTCATTCCGGGCGAGCCGGCCCACGTGCCGAGCTGCGGTCCTCTCGGCATCCAGGTCGACGGCCCGTTCGGGACCGAGGACATCCACGTGCAGACCGCGCTCGTCGTCGAGGTCGAGGGACGCTACGGATTCCGGCCGCCGGACGATTCGCTGAGTCTCGGGGGGCCGTCCCCCTTCCTCCCTCCCGGCCATCTCCGGTTCCGCGCGGAGTGCCCGAGCGATCTCGCCGTCTACGAGCTCACCCTCGACGATGTCGATCGTCAGCGGGACCAACGTTATGCCTATGCCGTGAACGGCGAGATCGTGACCCAGGTGCTGCGCATCCCGGACGGGTCCCTCGCGCAGGACCTCGCCCTCGCCAAGCAGCTCCGTGGACTCTCTTGTCGGGGCGGCTTCTTCCCGCACTGCGCCGGTCGGGTGCCCGGGATCGCCGAGCTGCGCATCGACCTGCTGCAGCGATCCCTCACGAACTGTGTCGGCGAAGACTGCGACTTCTTCGCGGTTCCCTGGGCGGCCGCCGCGGACTTCGACCTCACGCTCCTCGCGCCGATCGGTTCCACCGTCCGCCTGCTCGACGCCGACCTCGCGGTCTTCGCGGCCGCCGTGCCCGAAGGCCTCGTGCTGGCCGCGACGGGGGAGCCCACGACCCTGGATTCGAGCTTCCCGGCCGGCCTTCGCGGACAGCCCGGCGCCGGAGGGGCGACGGACGCCGTCGCGCTCGCCGTGAACGCGTCGTCCACCCTGCCGCGCGTCCCGGGCGGGTCTTCGGATCGCGCGGCCCACCGCCATCCGGACCGCTCGGCGCACGACCATGCCGCGCAGCCCGAGGCCCCGAATCCGGCCTCACCGGGTCATACGCCCGCGATCCTCGACCCCGTCCCCGAGGTACGCGAACGATTCCGCTTCGACATCCAGGGACTCGAGCCCGGGCTCTACGTGCTCCAGGTCGATGCGCCCGCCGACTTCGTGCCGGAAGAGGATCCCGTCGCGCTGCGGATCGAGTGGCCGACCGACGACGCGGACGGAGACCGCGTTCCCGACGACCTCGACAACTGCCCCTTCGTCGCGAACGACCAGACGGATCGCGGAGGCGTCGGGCCGACCTCGGCCCCCGACGGCATCGGCGACGCCTGCCAGTGCGGCGACGTCGACGGCGACGGTCGCGTCACCGGCCTCGACGGTGCGCTCGCGCGACGGGCGAGCTACGGGCTCGCGCCCCATTCGGAGGGCGTCGACTCACTCCCCGGAGCGAATCGCTGCGACGTCGACGGCCTCTTCGGCTGCGACGTGAGCGACGGTGACTTCATGAAGGCGGCCTCGCTCGGACTCACGAACGGGGTGCCCCAGACCTGCGAGGCGGCGCGCTTCCCCGGCGCCGGCCCGCAGGCCGATTGAGCTGCGACGCGGGCTCAGCGGCGGAGCAGGGTCGCGTCCGCGCGGTGGTGCAGCTCGGTCATCGCTCGTTCGAGGCGCCGCGCGAGGGTCTGCTCCCGGGCGTCGTCGGAGGCATCCTCGGGGATCGTCATCGGCTCCCCGTAGACGACGACGACCCGCGCGAAGGGGAGGGGGAGGAGGCTCCGGTCCCAGCTCGAGAGGCGGTGCGCGGGGCGCGCGGAGAAGGCGACGGGCTGGATCGGGACGCCGGCGTGGCGGGCGATGGCGATGATGCCGGTCTTG
>JAUIMK010000526.1 GCA_030432735.1 bacterium | reverse complement strand
CGCGGTCCTCCGCGGGACAGGCCCTCGAGGTCGACTCGTGAGCCGGGCCGGCGCGCCGACCCGACGCGTCCTGGCCGTGGCCTCCGGCGGCGGCCACTGGGTCCAGCTGCGGCGCATCTCGCCGGCGTTCGCCGAGCACGACCTGCGCTACGTCACCGTCAACGAGACCTACCGCGCAGATGCGCCCGACCACACGGTCTACATCGTTCGCGACTCCACGCGCTGGGACAAGCTCGGCATGCTGGTGCTCGGCCTGCAGCTCCTTCTGATCTTCCTGCGCGTGCGACCCCACGTCGTCGTCTCGACCGGGGCCGCGCCGGGATGTCTGGCTATCTTCCTCGGGCGCGTCTTCGGCGCCCGCACGATCTGGCTGGACAGCATCGCGAACGTGGACGAGGTCTCGATGTCCGGACGGCTCGTGCGTCGCGCGGCGGGGCTCTGGCTGACCCAGTGGCCCCATCTCGCGACCGAGGACGGCCCCGAATACGCCGGGAGGGTGTTTTGATCTTCGTGACCGTCGGCGCACAGATGCCCTTCGACCGCCTCGTCGGCTGGGCCGACGATTGGGCGGCGAAGCGCGAGCGAGACGACGTGATCGCGCAGATCGGCCCGTCGGACTTCGCGCCCCGGCGACTCCGGGTGATTCCCTTCATGTCGCCCCCGGAGTTCCGCGCGCGTCTCGAAGAGGCGGACGTCGTCGTCGCCCACGCGGGCATGGGCTCGATCCTGAACGCCCTGGAGCTCGGGAAGCCGACCCTCGTCGTTCCCCGTCACGGCGAATGGGACGAGACCCGCAACGACCACCAGATCGCGACCGCACGCCGCCTCGGGGCCGAGGGCCTCGTCCGGGTCGCGGACTCGCCCGAAGCGTTCGAGCGCACCCTCGACGAGCTCGAACGTTCCACCCACGAGGCCCGCATCGCCCGCGAGGCCCAACCCGAACTCATCCAGCGACTCCAGGACTTCGCCTTCGGCGATCCGTCCTCGAGCCCCGGGCCCGCGCCGCGGCGCCCTTCGCCGCAGGAGACCCCATGAGCCTGATCCGCCCGCTCGACCTCGACACCCTCCGCGATCGCTTCCAGAATGCCGAGCCCTTTCCCCACATCGTGATCGACGAATTCCTCGACCCGGCGTTCGCCCTCGAGGTGGCGAACGCCTTCCCGACCTTCGAGCAGGCGCAGGAGCAGGGCTTCGCGTTCGACTTCGTCCGCGAACGAAAGAAGATCCAGGTCTCCGACAGCGCGCTCTTCCCGGCCCCGATCGCCCGCCTGAACGAGGCGCTCCAGTCGCCGGAGTTCCTGGCGAACCTGACCTACATCACGGGCATCCCGAACCTCGAAGCCGACGCCACCCTGAGCGGCGGCGGCGTCCACGTCACCGCGTGCATCGCCGGCTCAACATCCTCGTCTACCTGAATCCGGACTGGGATCCGGCCTGGGGCGGCGCCGTCGAGCTCTGGGATCGCGACGTGAAGCGCTGCCACGTGCGCGTCCCGCCGCTGTTGAACCAGTGCGTGCTCTTCGCGACGAGCGAGTCGAGCTACCACGGCGTCGAGCCGGTGCGTGACGTCGCCCCGCGCCCGCGCCAATCCTTCGCCGCCTACTACTACACGAAGGACGCGCCGCCCGGATGGGACGGCGAGACCCACAGCACCATCTTCCGCGCCCGCCCCGACGAGAAGCTCCGGAAATACGTCGTCGTGCCCGCAGAGAAGGCCTGGATGGAGGGTCGCCGCGCCCTTCGCAAGCTCCGCGCGAGCCTGCGCGGCCGGGACTA
>JAUIMK010000525.1 GCA_030432735.1 bacterium | reverse complement strand
CCGGGACGCGCGCGCCGACGGCTCGTCGGGATGCATCGCCAGCAGCGCATCGAAGTCGGCGAGCGCTTCTTCGGCCTGCCCCTCGCTCAGGTAGGCCATGCCCCGGAGACTGAGCGCCGCACCGGAATCGGGCTCGGCCTCCAGGACGATCGTCGCGTTCTCGATCGTGCCCGGAGCGTCGCCGTTCTGCATGCTGGCCGCCGTGAGCTCCATGTAGGCGCGCGTGTGCCAGGCGGGATCCTCTGCGGCCTTCTTGAGCGACCAGACCGCGATGGGCGAGCTCGTGGTCCGAGTCAGCGCCCGGCCGTAGAGGAAGTTCACTTCCGGGTCGTCCGGCGACGTCTCGAGCAGCGCTCGCAGCGGGTCGAGGCTGGCCTCGAAGCGGCCCTCGGCCTGAAGGGCTCGGGCGTCTTCGATCCGGGGACCCGAATCACAGGCCGAGAGGCTCGCGAGGAACAGACAGACGAGAATGGCGCGAAGGGTCGAGTTCATCACCCGGCGAGCGTACCACCGCCCGCGCGCACATGGCGCCGCATCGCTCCGGCAACCGCGGTGCGCTAGACCCTTCGGACATGAAGATCGTGCGCGTGCTCCTCGCTTCCACGGCCGGGCTGATCGCCCTGGCCGCGATTCTCTACTTCGCCGGGGTCCTGCAGATCGAGGTCGGCAACGCCGACTCGCGTCCGCGCGGGACGATCTACGACGTCGAGTCCCTGAAGCGTCGGGACGACGTCAACGTCCTCTTCATCCTGACGGACACGCTGCGCGCCCACCGCCTCCACAGCTACGGCTACGCGCGCGAGACCTCGCCGACCTTCGACTACATGGCCGAGACCGGCGTACGCTTCGCGCGCCAGCTCGCCCAGTCTTCCTGGACGAAGTGCTCGATGGCCTCGCTCTGGACGGGGGTCTATCCCCAGCGGACCGGCGTGCTGCGCTCGCCCCATGGCACCCCGGAAGAGGCGCTGATGCCGGCGGAGATCTTCCAGGAGGCCGGGTTCCGTACGGCGGGCATCTGGCGCAACGGCTGGGTCGCACCGAATTTCGGCTTCTCCCAGGGCTTCGAGGTCTACGAACGGCCGCTCCCGAAGCAGCGGCCTCGTCATCTCCGCGTGGAGAATCCGCACATCAAGCTCGAGGGAACGGATCTCGACGCCCTCGAGGCCGCCGTCGAGTTCCTTCGGATCCACGGCAAGGAGCGATGGTTCCTCTACGTCCACTTGATGGACATCCACCAGTACCTCTACGACCCGTCGAGCGCGCTCTTCGGCACGACCTACTCGGACATCTACGACAACTCGATCCATCGGACCGACGGGATCATCGGGCAGCTGCTGACGCATCTCGTCGAAGAGGGCCTGCTCGAGAAGACCCTCGTGGTGATGGCGTCGGATCACGGCGAAGCGTTCAGCGAGCGAGGTCTCGAAGGTCATGCCCGCGAGGTCTTCCGCGAGTCGACCGAGGTGCCCTTCATCCTCGGCTTCCCCTTCCGGCTCGAGCCTGGCCTGGTCGTCGAGCAGCGCACCCGCAACGTCGACATCTGGCCGACCGTGCTCGACCTGCTCGGGCTGCCCGCGCTGCCGGACACGGACGGCCGCTCCCTCGCCCCCGAGATCTTCGCGGCGGCCTCCGGAAAGGGCGGCGCCGAGGACGACCTCGTCGGCGTGTCGCATCTCGATCGCGGGTGGGGGCGTTCGACGCATCCGTCGCGTCCCGCCGTGGCGATCACACTCGGCCCCTATCGCTACGTGCTCCAGCGGGGGACGGGGGAGCCGAGCGACCCGGAAAT
>JAUIMK010000185.1 GCA_030432735.1 bacterium | reverse complement strand
AGTGCATCGGCAACGTCGAGACGATGGGAACGGCGCTTCGCATCTGCCACAAGGGCTGGGGAGAGAGCGTGATCATCGGTGTCGCCGGCGCAGGCCAGGAGATCCACGCGCGCCCCTTCCTCCTCGTCACCGGCCGCGTCTGGCGCGGCACGGCCTTCGGCGGAACGAAGGGACGGACGGAGGTCCCGGGCCTCGTCGACCGCTACATGAACGGGCGCGTCAAGCTCGACGAGATGGTCAGCCGGACGATGCCGCTCGAGAAGATCAACGACGCCTTCGATGCGATGCACGAAGGCGAAGTGATCCGGAGCGTGATCAAGCTCTAGCCCGTCGCGGCTAGGCGATCGCGAGGGCCGACAGGCCGCTCCAGACGAGGCGCAGGGCGATCAGCGTGAGGGCGCCCTTGTAGAGCTGCGTGAAGCGGGCGTCGTCGAGGCGATGGAGGACGCGGGTACCGAGGGCGGTGCCGGCGATCACGCTCGCTGCCATGCCTGCCATCAGTGGCCCGTACTCGAGGAAGCCGAAGCCGGCGATCCCGAAGAGGATCATCTTCGCGACATGGGTGCCGGCCTGGCAGGCGGCCTTCGTTCCGATCAGCTCGGTCCGGGTCAGACCGATGCCGAGGAAGAAGGGCGCGATGAAGGGGCCGGTCGCGCCCAGGATCGGCCCGAGCGCCCCGGCGCCCGCGCCGACCAACGCGAAGCGCGCACGCTGGCCCACGCGCTCCGGGTCGAAGCCCAGCAGCAGCCACTCCTTCTTCCAGGTCGCGACGATCGTGAAGAGCCCGATCACCAGGCGCAGATGGTCGCCGGGGGCGACCTCGACCAGCGGAACCGTCAGCGCGCCCGCGGGCAGGAGCAGGAGCAGGAAGGGAAGGAGCAGGTCGCGCCGCACGACCCGGCGGTGGATCACGGCCCGGCTCGAGTTCGAGGTCAGCTGGACCAGGGCATGGATCGGGATGGCGGTGGCCGGCTCCAGGAAGAGGAGCATCACGGCGAGGAGCATGATCCCGCCCGCCATCCCGAGCACCGCGGAGACGCCCGCGGTCAAGAGGCTGGCGGCGCAGAGAATCACGACCGTCGTCGGCTCCATCGCGCCTGTGCCTCCCCCCGCTCGGTCGATCGAGCCGATGCAGCTTGACAAGCCAAATGACATTGATCAAGTTGACGGACTCAATCAATGATGAAGGGCGCGAACGAGTCGATGCGCTCCGTCCGCCCTTCGGCGGGTCGTTCCGGACCCGAACCGAGCCGAGACCGACCCATGGAAGAATCCGAGGCCTTCCCCACCGGCCAGCCCAACGTCGCGGGCCATTTCCCGCGCGAGACCGAGAGCGAGTTCCTGAGCGCCCGGGAGGCGGCGGCGATGCTCGGTGTGAAGCTTCCGACGGTCTATGCCTATACCAGTCGCGGCCTGATCCAGAGTGTTCCCGGGGGAAAAGGGCGTTCCCGGCGCTACCGGCGGCGCGATCTCGAGCGCCTCTGCGCACGGCGGGACGCACGGGCGGGGCACGGCCCCGTCGCGGCGGCGGCACTCCGGCAGGGCGAGCCGGTCATGGACAGCTCGATCACGATGATCTCGGTCGAGCGCGGGCCCATCTACCGCGGACGTTCGGCGATCGATCTCGCGAGCGAGGGGCGGAGCTTCGAGTGGGTCGCGGAGGGGCTGTGGTCCGGCGACTGGCGCGATCGCGCGCTGCCCGAGAGCTGGCAGCCGGCGGGGCTCGGCATCGACCTCGACGGCCTGATCCGCGTCCTGCCGCCGAAGGCGGGACCCCTGCCCGTCCTCAGCTTCGTGATCCCGCTGCTCGCGTCCCACGATCCCGGCCGCTTCAGCTGGCATCCGGAAGCGGTGCTCGCGCGCGCGCGCTTCCTGCTGCGGCGCTCGGCGGCGCTCCTGGCGCTGGGCCAGGAGGGCGACGATCCGCGACCGGCGGTCGAGGCGGCCCTCGCGGCACCGACGATCGCCGCGGCGGTCGGTGCCGCGTTCTCCCTCGACCTCAAGCCCGAGGAGCTCGCCGTCCTCGACCAGTCGCTCGTGCTCGCCGCGGACCACGAGCTCAACGCCTCGACCTTCGCCGCGCGCGTCGCGGCGTCGACCGGCGCGGACATCTACGGCTGCATCTCGGCGGCGCTCGCGGCGCTGTCGGGCCCGCGTCACGGCGGTGCGGCGGATCGCGTCGACGCGCTGCTGCTCGAAGCCGGCCCCGCCGAGCGGGTCGAAGAGGTGGTCCACGATCGCCAGCGGCGCGGTGAGGTCATCGAAGGCTTCGCCCATCCGATCTACGCGCCCCATGCCGATCCGCGCGGGACGCGGCTGCTCGATCTCGCCCGCGACCTGCGCGGGAACGCGGAGGGGGTGCGGTCGGTGATCGCGCTGGTGGACGCGATGCAGCAGGGTGGATTCGGCGGGCCGTCGATCGACGTCGGGCTCGTCGCCGTGGCTCGCGCCCTCGGACTGCCCGCCGGGACCGCGACGGCGCTCTTCGCGCTCGGCCGATCCGTCGGCTGGGTCGCCCATTCGCTCGAACAATACGATGCGGGCTTCCTGGTCCGACCTCGGGCGCGCTACCGACAGGATCCGGCAGCGACCGCCCAGGAAGCTCGTTAGTCTCCCCGGCGCGCCGCCGGCCCCGCCTCTCTGATCGTCGGGCCGGCGCCTCGTCGCCCGTCCGCGGACGGCGGCCCGATCGGCGCACCGCAGACCCGAAGCGCCCCGCGCTCCGGCTCGAGAGGACCGAGTGAGCGATCCCGAAAGCGACGACCGCGCGATGCCCGACGATCCGGTCGCCCCGGCGAGCACGGACGCCGGCGGAGCCTCGCCCCGGTCGGCCGAGTCGGATCCGCCGGCGTTCTGGTCGACGCCCCGCGCGTGGCTCCTGCTCGTCGCCGCGGGTCTGCTCGCCTGGATCTATCAGCCGCTCTTCTTCCCGGCGACCCATCAGGACCTCGCCATCCAGAGCGAGGAGTTCTTCTTCGAAGCGAACGAGGCGGCGGGGGCGCCGGTGCTGCTGCTGGCCGCCTGGCTCCTCTACCGACGCAGCCACTACCTCGACGTGTTTCGCGCAGGGGGAGCGCTGCTGCCCGGTGCGGGGATCCTCGTCGCGAGCGTCGCGCTCTACGCCTGGGGCCACTACACGGGTGCACCGGATCTCCAATTGATGAGCGTGATCCCACTGCTCTTCGGGGTGGTGGTCGCGCTCGGCGGGACGGCGGCCGCGCGTGCCTTCTGGGTCCCGATCGTCTTCCTCGGCTTCGCGCTCCCGATCCCGCCGGTGCTGCTCTCCGCCGCGATCTTCCCGATCCAGCTGATGACCGCCGAGTACGCCGGCACGATCCTGAACCTGATCGGCGTGAAGTCCCTCGTCTCGGGCGATCTGATCTTCCGCCCGGAGAATCGCTTCATCGTCATCGAGACCTGCAGCGGCGTGCGCACGGTCGTGACGCTCACGATGCTCACCGTGCTGCTGATCGACCTCTTCGAACGCCGCGGCCGGCACGCCGTGATCCTGTTGTTGCTCGTGCCCTTCGTCGCCTTCGCGACGAACGGCTTTCGCGTCGTGTCGCTCGTCCTGAACCCGCACTCTTCCGTCGCGTCGATCCACAACCTCCAGGGCATCATGATGCTGTTGGTCGGCCTGACCGGGATCTATCTGCTCGACCTCGGTCTCGAGCGCGTGCTCGGGAGTGCCGAGCCCGGCGCGGACGCCGGGGCGTACGGCCGCATCGCAGGTACGGATCGAACGCGGGAGCGGGATGGACTGCTCGCTCCCGGGCTCGTCGTCGCGAGTCTGGTCGTGATCCTCGTGATCCCGAGAGCGATCGTTCCCTACGTGCCGGCCAGCGGGCTCGCGGAGATGCCGAAGGCACTGATCGAGCGGGCCTTCGCCGACGCGCCGGGTAGAGAGATCCCGCCCGACTTCGACTTCCGCGGGAGCATCCGTTACCTCGCCCATCACGATCGCGCGATGCGCTTCGAGGGGGGGCGGGTGAACGTGTTCCTCGGCGTCGCGAACGAGATGCTCCGCACGCACACGATCCTGAGCCCGCGGCTCGCCTGGCCCCAGTCGGGCTTCTTTGCGCTCGAGGACGAGCAGGTCGATCTCGACGACGATGCCCGAGGCGTGCGCCGCGTCCTGCTCGAGCGCTCCGGGAGCCGGGAGCTCTCCTATTCCTGGTACCTGCGCGCGGGCAGCGTGGCCGGCGAGTGGCTACGGCAGGCCCTCGCCCTCGACCGCTCCCCCTTCGAGCGCGACGACCACATCCTCGCCGTCCGGATCTCCGTCCCCCTCGTGCGAGGCGAGACGGACGAGGAAGGGGCGGAGGAGCGGATCCGGCGGGCCTGGCGTCGGCTGGCCCCGGAGCTCGAAGGCTACGCGCCGCTCCGGGGAGCCCGGAAACGGTAACTTTCTTCCTCGAATGGGAAGAAGTTTCGCTTCTGCGTACTCGTTCGCAAATCGAAACGGTTTGATTCCAGGCGGTTACGTGCACACCCGCACTGGCATATCGCTTGCTTTCCTCTCGCCCCGAGTCGCCCGAGTGGGTGGCTTCCATCTGGCGAAGGCCCAGGAAGCTCGCAAAACGGGGTTCGGATCCCAACTCGGAGTCACCCAATCGTCGCCGAATGCTCACTCGGCAGCGTATCTATCCCTGGGGGATTCCAGTAGGATCTGGCCATAGGGAAGATTCCCCTCACGTAGTGAGAATTTTTCCTTGACCTTCTCTGCTCAAGATGGCCAAATGGCTTTCACTGGCTCGTACTCTCAAAGGAGAACCCAACCCATGAAGCTCAAGCTCGTTCTGCTTGCAAGCGTCTTTGCTCTCGGATTCGCGTTCAGCGCGAACGCCGGAACCGTGAACGACTCGGACACCGACCTGGTCCCGGACCAGTTCGACAACTGCCTCACTGATGCCAACGGTCCGAACGATGACTCCAACCAGATCGACAGCGATCAGGACGGATACGGCAACGCCTGCGACACGGACTACAACGATGACGGCGACACGACGGTGGCCGACTTCGGTATCTTCTTCCCGGCGTTCACGGGCGCGACCCCGGACGCACAGACGGACCACAACGGCGACGGCGACACCACGGTGGCCGACTTCGGTGTGTTCTTCGCGGACTTCTCGGACCCGTCGACCCCGACCCCGCCCGGCCCCTCGGGCCTCGCGTGCGCCGGAACGGTTCCCTGCGTTCCCTGATCAACTGATCTCTGGAGCGATCGCCCGGGAGGGTTCCCGGGCGATCGGTCCCGATCGAAGGTGCCTTCGTCGGCAAAGTGAAGATTTCTGCCTCGGAAATCGCCACAAACGAGCAGACGACGACACCTAAGCAACAGAGCCAACGAAACCGTCCACGCGGATGCTCAAGCTCTGATTCCATTCCTAAGGAGAATAATGATGCGGCTGTTTTCTTCCATTCTCGCGGGTATCGCGACGTTCGCGTTCGCGGCGACGGCTTCCGCGGCGCTGAACGTCTCGGTTTCGGCCGACGCAGACACGCAGGCCCTGCTCCCGGGTCAGGAGTTCACCCTGACGATCGAGCTCTCGACGACGTCGGCGGGTGAGGCTCGCGGCCTCAGCCTTCGCGCTGCCGGTTGGGCTCCGGGCGACCTGAGCTTCGTCTCGGCGACGATCCCGAACTTCGCTGGTGCGGCCACGCCCAACGGCGCGGTCTTCGGCCTCGATCTCGGCGGCGGCGTCGTCATCAACGGCCTCAACAACGCGCTCACCGGCCCGGTCGACAACGGCACGGACGTCCACCTCTTCAACGGTGTGACCCCGAACCCGACGTCGAGCGCCGGCCCCGAGATCTTCACGCTGACCCTCCTCTACAACGGTGGTGTGGGTTCGATCGAGGTCGGCTCGATCGCCTCCTTCGGTGACGCCTACGTGAGCGCTATCGACGGCACGACGGCCCCGACGACGTCTGTCGCGTACGCCCCGATTCCGGAGCCGGGTACGGCCCTGCTCATGGGTCTCGGTCTCGCCGGTCTCGCCGCGGCGGGTCGACGCGAGTAGGAATCACGATCGCGATCTCCGATCGCTTTCGTTCCCGATCGAAGACGCCCTGGATCTCTTCTGAGATCCAGGGCGTTTTTCTTTGCGCACCGCGATTCCGTGCCTGCCCCCAGGAGAATCCGAGACGGCTCCTTCTCCTGTGCGGAGCGCTATTGGGGGGGGGCGCGCGCCGGCGGCGAGTGTGAAGTTCGGAGCGCCCCTCGCGAGGGCCCGACGGAAGCGCCTGCCCCTTTCGGCTCCAGCCCTGGTGACGCGCTCAGCTCGAGGCGCGAGCCGTCCGCACTGAAGGAGTCACATCGCCATTGCTAGAGGGGGAGGCCGTAAGGCTCGACGACCGGCGTCGATCCGTCGGCGAAGCGCGGAGGCAGCCCGATCGGACGGCGCTCTGATGGGCACGCCGCAGTTCGTCCGTCGAGTGGAAGCGAAGCTTCCCGTCTAGTGGACCGTGGACTCCGCGCAGTCCGGAATCACAGGCCATGGGACCTGTCGCTCGCCAGGACATTCGCTCCCGGGGCACTCCGCGCGGCCAGCGCCGACCAGGACTGCCCTGGAGAGACACGACAGCTCACGGGGCAAGCGCTCCTCCGGGACCGGCGCGGACGCGTCATGCGCTGGACGCGCACAACAACCTGGACGACACGAAGCGGGCGGACTGGGGCAGCATGGGCCCGGCGTGCGCGGTGCGAGACCGGGGCGCAGCATGGATCGCGTAGGACGTCGCGGTCGAGCCCGCGCGGACCCCGCGTGTGCGTCGCGGTCGAGGGCAGCGTGGGACCCGCGTGTGCCGCGCGGTCGAGTGCAGGGTTGGGGCCCGCTCATGGCGCGCCGCAGGGTTGTGGGGCGCGTCGAGTGACCACGACGGGCCCGGGTGTGAGCGGCGTCGGCACCCCTTCGACGGGACGCCTCAGGCGCTTCCAGCTCCGCGTTGCCCGGGAGGCTTAGGCCGGGGACCGACCCAGACAAAAAAGCGGCCGGGAGCACGAGGCTCCCGGCCGCTCTACGAACCAAGGCAGACAGGGCTGGGACGCGCCCCCAGCCCGTCCTGCTCAGGCAGGCTGGTTGCTACGCCGGCGAACGGTGATGACGCCGAAAACCGAGCCGAGCGCCGCGAGGCTGGCCGCGACCGCGCCGGGCTCCGGCACGGTGATCGTGACCGAAGTGAAGGGCGTCGTCGTTCCGCTCGTGCTCACGTACGCATCGCCGAAGGAGTCGATCGAGCCGATGTCGAGATCGACCGTCCCCGCCGCGATCGCATCGAACGTCACGGTGAAGACCTCCGGGCCGGATCCGGTCGTCGGGTTGGGCGTCACGCCGTTGAACAGGAAGACGTTCGTCCCGTTGTCGACCGCGCCCATGAGCGAGTTGTTGAGCCCGTTGATGATCACGCCGCCACCGAGGTCCGTGCCGAAGATGGCGCCGTTGGGCGTCGCCGCTCCGCCGAAGTTGGGAATCGTCGCGCTGTCGAAGGCGAGGACCGCGGTATCGATGCCGTCGACGCGAAACGCGAGGCCCTGGGCTTCGGGCGAGGGCGTCGTCAGGGTGATGTCGATGGTGAACGTCTCTCCGACGGAGATCGCGTTCAGGTTGCTCGTGGAATCGACCACGATGCTCAGCTGCGCTGCGGCCGGCAGCGCGAAGCCGATCGTCGCCAGCGCGGCCAGAACTGAAGTCTTCAGGCGCATGTTTCTCTAACTCCTCTCGAAGGCTGCTGGTCGGCGCAGTGTCCCCGTAAACTCTGGGACGGGCCGCCGGCACCCCGGAAATTGAACGTCAAGCGAGTCGAACCGGACTTGTTAGTTGCAGTCCAGCATCACGCCGTAGTCCTGCGTGGTGACCCTTCCGTCGCCATTGAGATCGGCAGCCGGGACGTAGCCCGGATCTCCCTCGTAGGTCCCGAGCGCATCACGCAGCACGTACACGTCGTCCTCGTCGGTCACACCGTCGCCATTGAGGTCGGTCACGGGGCAAGCGTCTTGGGCGAAGGCCGCTTGCGTCAGGAAAAGCGTGCCCACCGCAACGAAGAAACGCCCCCAGGTCTTAAGCATCGAACTACTCCTCTCATCCTCTCTTGAGAGGGACCGGTCAGTCCCTGGCTACGATGATAGCGGTAACGTCATCCAGTACCATCGAGTCCGTCCGCATCTCGCTTCGTTTTCGGCTCGCTGATGATCCTCGTCCGTTCGCCCGGACAGTGCGGGATCGACCGCTTCTGACGATGCGCGGTCCCTGACCGGTCGACCCTCGCAGGATGTCGTTTCGGGTCCATAAGGCTACAGTCGAATCCTGACCGCGATCGTGACTCACTCGACGGAGGGGAGGCCTTGCGACGTCTGGCACCCGGACCGCGATCCAAGACGCCGAATTCGTCTCGCTTCCTCGTCGTGAGCTTTGCGATCGTGTTCGCGTTCGCGACCACGATGCTCGAGGTTTCGGTCGCGTCTGCGCGGCCCGCTCCCGGCCGCGCGACGGGCTCCGTCCTGCCAGGCCTCTCGCGGCCGGCTGCCCCTTCCGGAGTGGCGCCTCGAAGATCGTCCACTCGTCAGCTCATCGTGAAGTACCGGACGACGGGTCGTCACGCGCTCACCGAGTGCGCCGAGCGACTCAGTCGCGAAGGTCGGCGCTTCGCCCCTCATGCGGCGGACGGCGGCGCCGAGCTCGACGAGTTCCAGCACCGCTTCGGAACCCTTGCGCACCGCGCACTCTTCCGCCGGACGGAAGACGGTGATTTCGCCTCTCAGTCCCAGGCCCTCCGGAACCGGCTGCGAAGGGCGCGGGACACACGCGGACGCCTCGCACGCCAGAGGTCGCCCCGGCCGCTCCCCGAGCTCTCGCATGTCTACCGCGTGCGTGCCCCGAGGGGAGAAGACGCGGAGGCAGTGCTTCGCGGCCTCCGGGGGCTGCCTCAGGTCGAATGGGCCCAGCTCGACTACGAGATCGAGCCCCAGCAGATCGCGCCCCTCTTCGACGATCCCTATCTGACCAGCGCCGGGAGCTGGGACCAGCCCTATGAGGATCTGTGGGGACTCGAACGGATCGGAGCGCCGGAGACATGGCTCGATGGCCTCGGCGAGGGACGGATCGTTGCGGTCGTCGACACGGGGGTCGACACGTCGCATCCCGATCTCGCCGCGAACGTCTGGGTGAATCCCGGCGAGGATCTCGACGGAGACGGGATCGCAGGTCCGAACGACCGGAACGGAATCGACGATGATGGGAACGGTTTCGTAGACGACCTGGTCGGCTTCGATTTCGGCGATTCCGTCGACGCGAACGAAGATGGCGACTTCGACGACCCCGGGGACGTCTCCGACGCGGATCCCTTCGACGAGCGCGGGCAGCGGGCCCGAGCCCCGCTCGACGGGTGACCATGCGCCCGCCGGGTCGGAGAAGCGGGCGGGCGGCGCCGAGACGGGCCGCATCGAGCCGGTCACGCCGTGGGTCGCCGTCGCCGCGAGCGGGTCGACCGTCAGGTCGCCCTCGTCGTCGTCGTCCGCGTCGAGCGGCGGCAGCAGGTAGATCGCCGCGCCGCTCGACGCC
>JAUIMK010000184.1 GCA_030432735.1 bacterium | reverse complement strand
CCCACGGCGCAAGAAGCCCCCGAGCCCCCTCCCGAGCCCTCAGCGCAAGAAAGGCCCCGACCCCTCTCCCGAGCCCTCAGCGCAAGAAAGGCCCCAAAAGGGGCCTTTCGAGAGGCGCGCAGCGCCGACAAAACCTGGTGGGCGCGCAGGGACTCGAACCCCGGACCCCCTCGGTGTAAACGAGGTGCTCTAGCCAGCTGAGCTACGCGCCCACGCGTCGGGGGCCGGGCGGCTGCCTGGCGACAGCGACCCGACCCGCCTTCTCATCCGAAGGATGCGAGGGTCAATTGACTCCCGCCGGATGGGGCAGCTCGGTCGTCGCCTGCGCGAGTCCGCCCGGAGTGATGTAGATGTCCTCGATCTCGTGGATGCCGTCGGCGTCGTCGAGGAAGTGCTCGGGGTTCTCCACGGCGAGCGCCAGGCGAAGGACCTCGTCCATGTGCTCGACGGGGATGATCTTGATGTTCTTCTTGATCACCGCCGGCAGGTCCTTCAGGTCCTTCTCGTTCTCCTTGGGAACGAGCGCCGTGTCGATCCCGCCGCGATGGGCCGCGATCAGCTTCTCCTTGAGCCCACCGATCGGCAGCACGCGTCCGCGAAGCGTGATCTCGCCGGTCATGGCCACGTTCGACCGGACCGGGATTCGCGTCAGCGCCGACGCGATCGTCGTCGCCAGGGTGATGCCCGCCGACGGACCGTCCTTGGGCGTTCCGCCCTCGGGCACGTGGATGTGGACGTCGACCTTCTCGTGGAAGTTGCTGGTGAGGCCCAGCTGCTTGGCGCGGGACCGGATGTAGGACATCGCCGCGTTCGCGGATTCGGTCATGACCTCGCCGAGCCGACCCGTGATCTGGACCTTGCCCTTGCCGGGCATGATCGAGACCTCGGTCTGGAGCAGCTCGCCGCCGACCTCGGTGTACGCGAGGCCCGTCGTCACGCCGATCCGGTTCTCTTCCTCGGTCTGGCCGAATCGATGGCGCTGGACGCCCAGATACTTGCGAACCAGCTTGGGCGACACCTTCACCGGCTTGAACGACTCGCCCTGCGACACCTTCTCCCGCGCGACCTTGCGCGCGACCGAAGCGAGCTCGCGCTCGAGGCCGCGCACGCCCGACTCGCGGGTGTAGTGACGGATCACCTCGAGGATCGCGTTGTCCGTGAAGGTCATGTCGTCTTCCGACAGACCGTTGTCGCCCCGCACCTTGTCGACCAGGTGCTTCTTGGCGATCTCCATCTTCTCCGACTCGATGTAGCCGGGAATCTGGATGATCTCCATCCGGTCGCGGAGCGGGCCGGGAATCTCGCCCAGGACGTTCGCCGTGCAGATGAACATCACGCGGGAGAGGTCGTACTCGACGTCGAGGTAATGGTCCGAGAACGTGTTGTTCTGCTCGGGATCGAGGACCTCGAGCATCGCCGACGACGGATCCCCGCGGAAGTCCATGGACATCTTGTCGATCTCGTCGAGCAGGAAGACCGGGTTCGACGACCCCGCCTTCTTGAGTCCCTGGATGATCTTCCCGGGCAGCGCGCCGATGTAGGTCCGCCGATGGCCGCGGATCTCCGCCTCGTCGCGCACGCCACCGAGGGAGATCCGCACGAAGTCGCGGCCCGTGGAGCGCGCGATGGACTTCCCGAGACTCGTCTTGCCGACGCCGGGCGGACCGACCAGGCAGAGGATCGGCCCCTTGATCTTCTCGACCAGGGTCTGGACCGCCAGGTACTCGAGGATCCGCTCCTTCGGCTTGTCGAGCCCGTAGTGATCGGCATCGAGCACGTCCTGGGAGACGGTCAGGTCCTTCTCCTCGTCGCTGTACTCGTCCCACGGCAGCGCCAGCATCCAGTCGATGTAGTTGCGGACGACGGTCGCCTCCGCCGCCATCGGCGACATCTGCTTGAGCTTCTTGAGCTCCTTCTCCGTCCGCTCGCGGGCCTCTTCGGGCATGCTCTTCGCGGCGAGCTGCTCTTCGAGCTCGGCGATCTCGTCCTTGCCGTCGTCGCCGGTGCCTCGGTCGCCCAGCTCCTGCTGGATCGCCCGCATCTGCTCGTTCAGGTAGTACTCCTTCTGGGAGCGCTCCATCTGCTTCTTGACGCGGCCACGGATCTTCCGTTCGACCTCGAGGACCTCGATCTCCGCCTGCATGCGGTTGTAGACCTCTTCGAGGCGCTCGACCGTGGAGGCCACCTCGAGGAGCTTCTGTCGATCGGGCAGCTTGAGGTTCAGGTGGGCGACGACCGTGTCCGAGAGCTTGCCGGGCTCGCTGATCGCGGCGACGGAGTTCACGATCTCCGGCGCGATCTTCTTGTTGAGCTTGGAGTAGCTCTCGAAGGTCGTGTGGATGGACCGAACGAGCGCCTCCGCCTCGGGCGAGTCGCCATCCTCGTCCTCGAGCGCCTCGACCTCGACCGCGAAGTAGGGGTCGGTCGCGGCGTAGTCCCGGATGCGGGCGCGGCTCTTGCCCTCGACGAGGACCTTCACGGTCCCGTCGGGCAGGCGCAGCAGCTGGATGATGGTGCCGAGGGTGCCGATCTCGAAGATGTCTTCGGGCGTCGGTTCCTCTTCACCCGCCACTCGCTGGGCGGCGACGACGAGCTGGCGGTCTCCCGCCATCGCGTCCTCGAGGGCCTGGATCGACTTCGGTCGGCCGACGAAAAGCGGCACGACCATGTGCGGAAAGACGACGATGTCGCGCAGCGGGAGGAGCGGGACACGCCCTCCGGTTTCTTCACTCATGACCAACCCCCCGTCGTCTGTTCGGTCTTGCGGTTCACAGTCTCTTCCTGATCGGGAACCCGGGTGCGAGACCGAACCCTAGGCACGCTTTCGGCAGGGGCAAGCTCCCCCCGAGTCGCGCGCCGATTCCGCGCGTCAGGCCGATTCTGCCTCCCGCTTCAGGCCGAGCACGGGCTCCGCGCCCTGCTCGATCACTTCTTCGCCGACCACGCATTCTTCGACGTCGTCCCTGGAGGGCAAGTCGTACATGAGATCCAGCATCGCGTTCTCGAGGATCGCGCGAAGTCCGCGCGCGCCCGACTTCTGCGACAGCGCCTTCCGCGCGATCGCGCTGAGCGCGCCCTCGGTGAACTTCAGGCTCACGCCCTCGAACTCGAACAGCTTCTCGTACTGCTTCACCAGCGCGTTCTTCGGCTGGGTCAGAATCGCGATGAGCGCTTCCTCGTTCAGCTCCTCCAGGGTCGCCACGACCGGGAGCCGCCCGATGAACTCGGGGATCAATCCGAAATGGAGAAGATCTTCTGCCTGCACTTCGCGGAGCGCCTCGCCCTTCTTGCGGTCGGCCTTGTTCTGGATATCGGCAGCAAAGCCGAGCCCCTTCACCCCGATCCGGCGCTCGATGATTTCCTCGAGGCCGACGAAGGCGCCTCCGCACAGGAAGAGGATGTTCGTCGTGTCGATCTGCAGGAACTCCTGCTGCGGGTGCTTTCGCCCACCCTTCGGCGGCACGCTCGCCATCGTCCCCTCGATGATCTTGAGCAGCGCCTGCTGGACGCCCTCGCCCGACACGTCGCGGGTGATCGAGGGGTTCTCGCTCTTGCGCGCGATCTTGTCGATCTCGTCGATGTAGATGATCCCGCGCTGGGCCCGTTCGACGTCGTAGTTCGCAGCCTGCAGCAGGTTGAGGACGATGTTCTCCACGTCCTCGCCGACGTAGCCCGCCTCGGTCAGGGTCGTCGCGTCGGCGATCGTGAAGGGGACGTCCAGGATCTTCGCGAGGGTCTGGGCGAGCAGGGTCTTGCCCGAGCCGGTCGGCCCGAGCAGCAGTATGTTGGCCTTCTGCAGCTCGACGTCCGAGATGTTTCCGCTCTCGATCCGTCGGTAGTGGTTGTGGACGGCGACCGACAGGACCTTCTTCGCAGCGTCCTGGCCGATCACGTATTCGTCGAGGGCGGCCTTGATTTCCTTGGGCTTGAGCACCCGCGGCGGTGCGGCCCCCGCCTCTTCCTGGCCGTACTCCTCGGCGATGATGTCGTTGCAGAGCTCGATGCACTCGTCACAGATATAGACGGTCGGCCCCGCAATGAGCTTCTTCACTTCCTTCTGCGACTTGCCGCAGAAGGAGCACGAGAGGTTCGCGTTGTCGTCTCGCTTCTTCATTCTTCTCTCACCCCCCGGTGATCAATTCCTTGATCGGCGGCGGGCCCATCGACACTTTCGTGCGTTTCCGTGCGTGACGGCGGGCCCCGCTTCCCCGTCGGCGAATCCGACGGCGGAATCCACTCAGCCCGCGCTGCTGCTCTCGTCCGATTCCCCGGTCCTCCGGGACGCGACCGCGTCGACGATCCCGTAGTCCCGTGCCTCCTCGGCGCTCATATAGTAGTCGCGCTCCGTGTCGGTCGCGATCTGGTCCAGATCGCGCCCGGTGTGGCCCGCAAGAATCTCGTTCATCCTATGGCGGAGCTTCAGGATTTCCTGCGCCTGGATGTCGATGTCGGAAGCGGGCCCGCGGGTCCCGCCCATCGGCTGATGGATCATCACGCGCGCATTCGGCAGCGCCGACCGCTTGCCCTTCGCCCCCGCCGCGAGCAGCCACGCCCCCATCGAGGCAGCCATGCCGACGCAGGTCGTGTGCACGTCGGGCCGGATGAACTGCATCGTGTCGTAGATCGCGAGACCCGCCGTCACCGACCCCCCCGGCGAGTTGATGTAGAGATGGATGTCGTTGTCGGGATCGTCGGCCTCGAGGAAGAGCAGCTGGGCGACGATCACGTTCGCGATCTCGTCGTGGATCTCGGTCCCGAGGAAGACGACGCGGTCCCGGAGCAGTCGGGAGTAGATGTCGAAGACGCGCTCCCCACGCTGGTTCTGCTCGATCACCATCGGGATCGTGTACGCCTGGGGATTGATCCGTTCCATTCGGTCTCTGTTTCCTCGTTCGCGAGTTCGGGTCGCGCCTGGTCGGCCTACGGACCCGGAGGCGCGCTCTGCGCCCCGATCCGACCCGATCCGGGTCTGCGCCCGCATCGGGCTCGAAAGACCCCGGGGATCTCGCGATGCCACCGAACTCTAGTCTCCGCCACGCACGGAGTCACCGCAACTCGCGCGCCTGACCTCCCACGCGAGAGCGAGGCCGCGCAAACGGGCGTGCGCGCGGTGCGTTGCCCGCCACGTCCTGGAGAGTGCCCGCGCGACGCGGACGGTTTCCCCGAGCGACCTCCCCCCGCCCTCGCGGGATCGTGAATGCGGACACGGGGTTGCCGGTCACTCCTCGCGCGGAGCGCAAGAATCGCTCGACCGGCGCGTCGCCCGCGACGGCGACGAAGCCGTGCGGCGAAGGCGACCTTCGCTGCCGCGACGCGTCGCCCCGCGCCTCAGTCCGCTTCCGGCGGATCGACGTCGGTGATGCTCGCCGCCTCGGTCAAATGGTCGAGGGCCTTGCGGTCGACGACCTCGGCGGCCACCGCCGGACGCCACCCCTGCGCGTTCGCCATGTCGTGCATGAGCTTGGCATCGACGCCCTGCCCCGCCGCCATCTCGTCGAGGCGCGCATCGATCTCCTCTTCGGTCGCCTCGAGCCCGGCGCTCTTCGCGACCGCCTCGAGCAGGAGTCCCTCCTGGACGCGGCGCTTCGCGTCGTCCCAACCCTCTTCGCGCATCTGCGCCAGGCGCGCGCGGAGATCCGGCTCGGGCACCCGACCCTGCATCTGCTGCTCGAACTGCTGGAGCTGACTCTCGAGCTGGCGCTCCACCATGCCGGGCGGAACGTCGAAGCTCGTCCGCGTGACGAGGTCGTCGAGGAGGCTCTTGTGGAGGGCGTGGTCCGAGGCGTGCTGCCGCTGGGACGTGAGGCCTTCCCTGATCTTCTCGCGCACGTCGTCGAGGGTCTCGAAATCCTCGCCGAGGTCCTTGGCGAAGTCGTCGTCGAGCTCGGGCAGCTCCTTGCGCTTGATCGCGGTCACGGTCGCCTTGAAGACCGCCGCCTTGCCCGAGAGCTCCTCGTTCCCGTATTCCTCGGGAAAGGTCACGTCGAGGTCGCGCTCTTCGCCGGACTTCGCGCCGACCAGGCCGTCCTCGAACCCGGGGATCATGCGTCCCGAGCCCAGCTCGAGCTCGACGCCCTCGGCGCTCCCGCCCTCGAACTCGACGCCGTCGATCGAGCCGACGAAGTCGATGGTCACCTGGTGGCCGTTCTCCGCCAGCACCTCTTCGTCCTCTTCGACCCAGGCCACGCTCCGCTCGCGGAGACTCTCGAGCTCGGTCAGCAGCTCGTCGTCGCCGACCTCGACGCGCGGCCGCTCGCCGGAAAGCGCAGAGAGATCGGGCAGATCGATCGAAGGCTTGATCTCGATTCGAGCCTTGTAGCGGAACGCCTTGCCCTCGCTCGGGACCTCGGCTTCGATCTGCGGCTCGACCACCGGCTCGAGGCCGGCGAGCTCGACCGCGTCGGCCAGCGTCTCGCGCACGAGCTGGCGCTCGATCTCCTCGCCCAGCCCCTCGCCGTACATCTGCTTGATCACGCCCGCCGGCACCTTGCCCGGGCGAAAGCCCTTGACGCGCGCCGTCTTGCGCAGCTCGCTCACGACGCGCCCGAAGGCGGCATCGACCCGCTTGCCCGCGACCTCGATCGCGATCTCTCGGACGACCGGAGAAATCTCGTTCGTCTCGATCTGGATGTCGTCCCGACCCGATGCGGCGTCTGCCATGCCTGTCTTCCTCTACTTGCGTTCGATCGCGCCCGGGGTGTCGATCCCAGCTGGACGCCTCGTTCTGTGATCGCGCCCGAGCCGACGGGCGAGCGCCTCTGCTGGATCGCGCGGGCGCGAATGTGAAGGGTGGTACCGGGGACAGGACTCGAACCTGCACGTCACGAGGACGGTGGCTCCTAAGGCCACTGCGTCTACCAGTTCCGCCACCCCGGCCCGCCCATTGATTAGCGGATCGGCGAGGGGCGGCCCCAGCCAGAACGACGCGCTCGTGCGCGGGAAGAGAGTCCAGAAACAGCAACGCCGCCCCGGAACAAGGCGGCGGTCGAAGATACACGCGAAGGCGCGGCACCACCCCCGTCGAGCTTTGATCCCAAAATGCGCCCATAGAAGCCGCATCGTGAGGCGCACAGCGCCGACGGAAAATGGTGAGCGAGCAGGGAATCGAACCCTGAACCTAGTGGTTAAGAGCCACTTGCTCTGCCAATTGAGCTACTCGCCCGGGCGGACCTTAGCGTTACCCGAAGGGTTATCAAGACTCCGGCGTGCTTTCGCGCCCCGCCGGGCAGGACGGCCCTGGGCCTCGCCGTGCCCCCCGCCGCCGGGCGTCTCGATCCACAGCTCGTCGTCCCGGGCCAGCTCGAGGCGCGCGTGCCCCGCCGCCTCCTCGACCTCGCCCGTCGCCGCGCGCCGGACCCGGTTGCGACCGCAGACCCCTGGCGCACCGCCCACGAGCCCGAAGGGCGGACGGACCCGCCGCTCCGTGAGCAGCGAGACCGTGACCGGACGCAGGAAGCGATAGCGCCGGACGATCCCGTCACCGCCGGCACGCGCGCCCGCCCCGCCGGACCCCGCGCGTAGTCCGAACTCGAGGAGCCGGACCGGGAACCGCGCCTCGAGCACCTCGGGATCCGTGATCCGCGTGTTCGTCATGTGGGTGTGCACGCCCGCCGCACCCGCCGCGTACGGCGTCGCGCCGGCGCCGCCGCCGATCGTCTCGTAGTAGCCGAAGGCGTCGTCGCCGAAGGTCACGTTGTTCATCGTCCCCTGGCTCGCCGCCGCCCGACCGAGCGCGCCCAGCAGCACGTCGACGACGCGCTGAGACGTCTCGACGTTGCCGCCGACCACCGCGGAGCCCCGCGGCGGATCGAGGAGCGACCCGCTCGGAATGCGGACCTCGACCGGCGCCAGGCAGCCTCCGTTGAGCGGAATCCGATCGGCGACGAGCGAACGGAGGACGTAGATCACCGCTGCCCTCACCACCGCGGAGGGCGCGTTCAGGTTGTGCGCCTGCGCGGGTCCCGTGCCGTCGAAGTCGACGATCATCCGCGCGGCGAGGTCATCCGGATCGCGCCCGTCCGCGTGGGTGATCTCGAGACGAACCCGGATCGGCGTACCGTCGTCGAGGGCGTCTTCGAAGACGTGCGTCCCCGGCGACTGCTTCGCGAGCTCTCGCGCGACCTTGCTCGCACCGGCCCGCTGGAGCTGGCCCATCGTGACCTGAACCACGTCGTCGCCGACCTCGTCGACGAGGGCGAGGAGCAGCGCGCCACCGGCCCGATTCGCCGCGACCATGGCCTCGAGGTCCGCCACGTTGTCGTCGGGGCGCCGCGCCGGATAGCGGCCGCTGCCGAGCACCTCACGGATCCGCGCCTCGTCGAAGCGGCCCGCACGCACGAGCGGGAAGGCTTCGATCAACACGCCTTCCTCTTCGAGGCACGTCGAGTCGGGGGGCATCGAGCCCGGCGTCTTTCCGCCGAGGTCCGCGTGGTGCCCCCGGCTCGCCACGTAGAACGACGCCGGCGCTCGGGCTTCCGCTCTCCTCCCGGTCCCGGCCACGGACTCGAAGACCGGGGTCACCACCGTCACGTCCGGCAGGTGCGAGCCTCCGGCGAAGGGATCGTTCGTCACGTAGACGTCCCCCGGCGCCATCTCGGGGAACCGCGCGCGAACCGCGGCCACCGTGTCCGCCATCGCCCCGAGATGCACGGGGATGTGCGGCGCGTTCGCGACGAGCCGGCCCTCGCGATCGAAGACCGCGCAGGAGTAGTCGAGGCGTTCCTTGATGTTCGTCGACACCGAAGTGTTTCGAAGCACTGCCCCCATCTGCTCGGCGATCGACATGAAGCGATTCCCGAGCACCTCGAGCCGGACCGGGTCCGCCTCCTCGAGGTCGAAGGAGGTCGTGCGGTCCACCTGCCCCGTCGTGCGCAGGCGGAACACGAGCCGATCGTCCACCTCGAGGGAGAAGCCCGGATCGACGACGACGGTCCCCGTCGACTCGAGGACGAGCGCGGGCCCTTCGAGTCGGTCTCCCGGCCGCAGCGCCTCGCGCTCGAAGACCGGCGCCGCGACCCGTCCGAGCCCGGGGAACCACGCGCGCGTGGTCCGCAGGGACGCCGGCGGGGGCGCCCCGGCGACCTCGGCCCGTCGCGGGGTCTGGCCCTCCGCACCGACGAGCCGGACGCGCACGGCCTTCACCTCGATCGCGCGCTCCGCGCGGACGTAGCCGAAACGCGTTCGATGCTCTTCCTCGAAAGCCGTGCGCCAGGCCGCGGCGTCCCCTTCGGCGAGCACCGCGAGCGCGGTGTCCGTCCCGACGTAGCCGAGGTCGAGACCGCGCTCGACGCTCTGGTCGACGACGGCGACGCCTTCTCTTTCGAGCGCCTCGCGCCCCTCGGCTTCGAGGGTCGACCACTCCGACGCGATCGAATCCGGGAGCGCGCCTCCGATCGGCAGTCTGCGCGCCCTTCCGTCGCGCTGGCCGTCCCAGGACGCGGGCGCGATCCCGATCCCGTAGGCGGAGAGGAGTCCCGCATGGGGATGGAGCAGGATCTCGGTGATGCCGAGTCGGGTCGCGATCGCGCAGACGTGCTGTCCTCCGGCTCCCCCGAAACCGACGAGCACGTGGTC
>JAUIMK010000183.1 GCA_030432735.1 bacterium | reverse complement strand
CTTCTTGTATCCTCCGTCCTTCCCGTGCCCTCGAGCGGGAGACAGGAGATCGAATGCAGACCCGTCGTCCCGGAACCCCCGCGCTCGCCGTCTCGGTGATCGGGACGGGGACCGCGACTCTCCGTATGGCGGGCTGAGGGGCACGCGATGGAGGTCGGCGTCTTCTTCACGGCGGGCGAGGGCGCGATCGACATCGCCGACGTCGCTCGTGCTGCCGAAGACCTCGGGTTCGGCTCGATCTGGGTCGGTGAACACGTCGTGATGCCCGTCGACTACGAGCGGGTCTACCCGGCGTCCGAGAGTGGGGAGCCGCCGGCCTACGCAGGGCTCCTCTCCTCCCCGATCGTCGCGCTCGCGCGGGCCGCGGCGGTGACGAAGACGCTGCGCGTCGGGACCGGCGTCTGCCTGCTTCCGCTCCACGAACCCATCGCCTTCGCCAAGGACATCGCGACCCTCGACGCCGACTCCGGCGGCCGCTTCCTCTTCGGCGTCGGTGCGGGCTGGATGCGGGAGGAGACCGAGATCCTCGGCGGCGACTTCGACCGGCGTTGGGCCCAGATCCGGGACCAGGTCGCCGCCATGAAGGCCTTGTGGACCCGGGACGAGGCGTCGCACGACGGACCCTACGTCCGGTTCCCTCCCGTCCGCTCGAATCCGAAGCCCGCTTCGAAGCCCCATCCGCCGGTGCTCCTGGGCGGTGCGTCGCCGCGGATCTTCGAGCGCATCGCCGCCTGGGCCGAGGGCTGGATCCCGGGGATCGCCACCGTCGACGACCTGCGCGCCGGAATGACGTCCCTCGACGAAGCGATGCGCCGCGCGGGTCGCGACCCCGCGAGCCTCACGCGCGTGGCGTTCGGCTTCCCGGGCTGTCTGCGCAGCCGCGGCGAGATGGAGGAGCTCGCGGGGCTCGGTGTCGATCACGCGACGCTCTGGCTGGAGGGGCGCGGGCCCGAGGTCCTCGACGAGCTCGAGCGCTGCGCGAAGCGGATTCCTCGCTGAGGCGCTCGCTGCGTCGGCGGCCGGGGCGGCCCTCGGCATGTGTTGCTAGGCGCCGAACTCCGCGAGCCGCTCCTTCAGCACGCCGAGGGCGCGCTTGTTGGCGCCGACGATGCGCTCCGTCGAGGGCGCTTCCTCGCGGATGCCGCCGAGCTCCGCGAGGACGGTGTGGACGTCGTCGTGGGCGGGGACGTCGTGCATGCGCGCGAGCCAGGCGCTCACGTTCGGGAAGGGCGTGAAGTCGAAGACGTTCGTGAACTCCGCCTGGAGCTGGCCGAGCTCGGCATAGCAGGCGAGATCCGCGATCGTGACGGCGTCGCCGCAGAGGAAGGCGGAGTCGGCGAGCCAGCCCGTGTCGAGGGCTTCGAGGGCGCGGGTGACCGTCGCGCGGGCCGCGTTCTGCATCGCCTCCGGGATCTGCAGGTCCTTGCGGATCTTCGGCGCGACGAGGCCGAGGGAGGCGTCGCGGACGTTGCGGTGGTGGTAGTGGAGGTACCAGTCGACCCGAGCGCGCGCCTCCGGGCCTTCGGGGTAGAGGTCGGTCCAGCCGTGGCGATTGCAGAGATAGGCGAGGATCGCGTGGGCCTCCGCGAGGACGAAGCCCGTCTCGCGGTCCTCGAGGGTCGGGATCGTCCCGGCCGGATTCTTCGCGAGGAAGGCCGGATTACGGCTGCCGTTCTCGCCCTTGGAACCGGGATTGATGAGCGCCATCTCGAAGGGCAGGCGCTTCAGGAAGAGCAGCCAGAGGACCGCCCGGACCGGCTGCGAGAAGGGGACTCCGTAGAGGATCAGGGAGGGCTTGGCGTCGGACATGGGGTCTCCGTGGGCTCCGTTCGGGATGGAGGCGGGAGCTTAGTGCGTCGGGTGCTCCGACTGCGAACGTGCTCCGATCCGTCCCGACGCGCGAGGGTCTTCGCCTTCGCCGGCGAAGCGCGGCGAAGACCCGACCGCTAGAGTGGAGGTCGCGCCAGGAGGTCCCTCATGCGTTCGCCGCTCGTCTCCGTGTCGGTCTCGCTCGCTCTCGTCTTCGCGCTCGGTGGATGCGGAGGCCCCTTCCTGATGTTCCCGGGTGGAGCGCTTCGCGGCGAGGTCGCGACCGAACCGGTCGAGGACTGGAGCTTCGTCGACGATGCGTTCGTCGACATCGAGTTCCGACCGGAGGATCCCTACTCGGTCGAGCTCAACTACGTCGTGAAGGACGGGCGGCTCTACGTCGACCCGTCGGAAGGGCGGCGCTGGCTCGCGTATCTTCGCGCAGACCCCCGCGTCCGCGTGCGCTTCGGCGACACGATCTACGAGCGGCGCGCCGTGCTCGTGGAGGACGCCGCCGAGCTCGAGGGCTTCGATCCGACGCGCTTCGTCTACCGCCTCGACCCGCGCTGAAGGCCGGAAATCAGCGTCCGGCCGCGCTCGCTCTCGACCCGCTCGCCGTGCGGGAAGCGCATGAAGTCGGTGTGGCCGGCCGGGGTCGGCGGGACTTCGAGGGCGGGCCCGGCGCGCAGCCCGCGAGCGTCGCGACGGCGATCAGGGGCGCGACCCAACGGGGCAGGGCGATCCCGGCGTGTCGCATCGGGCGTGTCCTCGTTCGGCGAACTTGGCGTTCGAGGCGGCTGGGTGGGGGGTCTCGTAGAATGCTGGGGCGCGCGATGCCCGCGCCAGGAGAGCCGCATGATCAAGGGCTACGCCGGACGCGTCCTCGAGATCGACCTAACGACGAGGGCGTACGCCTTCGTCCCTCTCGACGAGGACGTCGCGCGGGACTACATCGGCGGCAAGGGCTACGGCACACGCCTGCTCTACGACCGGACCGAAGCCGGCATCGATCCGCTCGGCCCCGAGAACCCGCTGATCTTCGCGACCGGGCCCCTGAACGGCTCCGTCGCTCCCCAGAGCAACCGCTTCGCCGTCGTCTGCAAGAGCCCCCTCACCGGCGGGATCGGCAACGCGACCTGCGGCGGCAACTTCGCCTACGGAATGAAGCGCGCGGGCGTCGACGTGATCGTGGTGTCGCATCGATCCGAGCGCCCGGTCCGGATCGAGATCGACGGCGACCGGGACGAGGTCCGCTTCATCGACGCGGATGATCTCTGGGGGCTCGGGACCTACGCGACCCAGGAGAAGCTCGGCAAGAAGCGCTCGCACGCGGTGATCGGACCCGCCGGCGAGAACCAGGTCCTCTACGCAGGCATCGTCTCGAACGAGCGGATCGCGGGGCGGACCGGCGTCGGCGCCGTGATGGGCTCGAAGCGTCTCAAGGCGATCAGCGTCACGGGATCGCGCAAGCTCGAGATGGACGACCCGGAGGCGTTCAAGGCCTACACGAAAGAGGTGCGCGAGCTGTTCAAGGAGCACCCGGTCCTCGGAAGCTCGATGAAGCGCTTCGGAACCGGGGGGATCGTCAACACGACGAACGGCCGGGGAATCCTGCCGACGCGCAACTTTCAGAAGGGCCACTTCGACGAGGCGATGAAGATCAGCGGCGAGTACATGGAGGACCACGAGCTCGTCGGCGTGAAGACGAGCTGCATCCATTGTCCGGTGACCTGTGGACGCGACGTGGAGGTTGAGGGCAAGGGCCGGGTCAAGGGACCGGAGTACGAGACCCTCGCCTTGCTCGGCAGCAATCTCGAGATCGGCGACCTGAAGGAGATCAACGTCTGGAACTATCTGGCGGACGATCTCGGGATGGACACGATCAGCCTCGGGGCGAGCCTCTCGTTCGCGATGGAGCTCGAGGAGCGCGGGATCTGGGATCCGGGGATCCGGTTCGGGGATCCCGACGGGATCAGCGCGCTGATCGAGGACATCGGTCGTCGCCGCGGCGTCGGCAACGAGCTCGCCGACGGCACGAAGCGGATGAGCGAGAAATTCGGCGGTCACGCCTTCGCGATGCACGTGAAGGGGCTCGAGATGAGCGCCTACGACCCGCGCGGCTCCTTCGCGCAGGGGGTCGAGTACGCGACGACGAACCGGGGCGGCTGTCACGTCCAGGGCGCGTCGATGTACATGGAGTCGACGGGGCCGCTCACGATCAATCCCCAGAACCTGAAGCTCAAGGCGGACATCCCCGTCCTGATGCAGAACAACGCCTGCGCGATCAATTCGATGGTGCTCTGCATCTTCACGACCTACGGGATGATCCCGAGGCAGCTGCACGAGATGGACCCGAGCTCCCTGTCGTTCCGGGCGATCTCGACGGTCTTCGAGAATCTCGGGCCGATGATGCGGATCGCCATGGGCATGAAGGGGAGTCCCCTGCTCTGGTTCGAGAAGTGGCTGACCTACATCACCGGGACGAAGTTCTCCTCCGGGCATCTCCAGGAGATCGGAGGGCGGATCTTCAACCTCGAGCGGATGTACAACCTGCGCGAAGGCCTGACCGGCAAGGACGACACGCTGCCGCCGCGGATGCTCGAGGAATCGATCTTCGAGAACATGGATTCGGGCCACCCGCTCGGCGAGCTGCTGCCGCGCTACTACGCGCTCCGCGGCTGGGATGCCGACGGCGTCCCGCGCCGCAGCACCCTCGAGAAGCTGCGGGTCCGGGTCTAGGGGGCGCGCATGAGCATCCGGGTCGAGCTGACCTACGACATGGGCAAGGCGATCGGTGAACACAGCTTCGAGCTCGAGCACGCGGAGACGGTCGCGGACGTCGTCCTGCAGACGCGCGCGCGCTTCGGCGCCGGAGGCGAGGAGTTCGCGAAGCTCGCACGGGTCGCGCGGGTGGCGGTGAACGGTGTGCTCGTCGCCCACCGCAAGGGAATGAAGACGAAGCTCGCGGACGGCGACCGGGTGGGCTTCGTGAAGGCGGCGGCGGGAGGCTAGAGGCCATCTCCCGGACTCGCGGCGGCGTACGCCGGGTCTCCTGCGACTCCTCCCGATCCATGCGACCCTGATCGACCGCACAGGAGGACCGCATGAGCGACGCACTGATCGTCGAGCGCGACGGCCGGGTGGTGACCCTCATCAACAACGATGCGCCGCGCAATCGAATGAGCCTCGAGTTCATCGACGCCCTCGAGGAGCAGGTCGACGCGCTCGCGAAGGACGACTCTGTCGGCGCGGTCGTGATCCGTGGCGGCGGCGACGAGCACTTCTCGGTCGGGATGAACCTGAAACAGCTGCCCGAAGGGATCGAGCGGAAGGGTAGCTTCGAGGCGCTTCTCGACCAGCGTCTCCGGGTGATCTCGAAGATCGAGAACATGACCAAGCCCTGGATCGCGACGATGTACGGCTACTGCCTGGGCGGTGGACTCGAGCTCCCCCTCGGCTGCCACTTCCGTCTGGCGGCGGAGGAGGGCGCGAAGATCGGCCTGCCCGAGCTCGATCTCGGCAGCATCCCGGCCTGGGGCGGAACCGCCCGGCTCACCCGGACCGTCGGCCGCGCCGCGGCCCTCGACATCATCCTTCGCGTCAAGATGATCTCGGGGCCCGAGGCCCTCCGGATCGGCCTCGTCCACGAGGTCTGGCCGAACGACCAGCTCCAGCAGCGCGCGCAGGACCTGGCCCACGAGCTGGCGGTGAAGCCGCCGAACGCCGTCGCCTCGGTGCTCCGCTGCGTCGTCGGCGCCGAGGGGGCGAGTCTCGACGAAGCGTTGCGGATCGAACGCCAGGAAGTGCGTCGGACCCAGGGCAGCGCCGAGATGCAGGAAGGGATGCGGGCGTTTCTCGAGAAGCGCGACGCGAACTTCTTCCCCGACGCCTAGCGTCGTCCCGGCCGACGTGGGCCGGGTTGGAGACGAGCCGATCATGGCAGGACCCCTCGACGGCGTTCGTGTCCTCGACGTCAGCGAAGTGATCTCGGGACCGCTCGCGGCGATGATCCTTGCGGACCAGGGCGCCGACGTGATCAAGGTCGAGCCCCCGCGCTACGGCGAGGAGAGTCGGCAGCCGGTCAACTACCGCGCCGGGATGGCCGCGCTGTACGCGAACTGCAATCACGGCAAGCGCTCGATCGGGATCGATCTCAAGACCGAGGAAGGCCACGCGATCTTTCTCGAGCTCGTCGCGACCGCCGACGTCGTGATCCAGAACTGGCGGCCCGGCGCGGCGGAACGACTTCGGATCGGCGAGGCGGATCTCCGGAAGGTGAAGCCCGACCTGATCTACGGGTCGGTCACGGGCTACGGCGACGACGGGCCCTACGCGGACCGGCGCGGCTACGACCCGATCTTCCAGGCCCTCACGGGATACGTGGCGGCGCAGGTGAATCCCGAGATCCCGGTGCCCGACCTGATCCGGAATGCCGTCGTCGACAAGGCGACGTCGCTCACCCTCGCGCAGGCGATCACTGCGGCGCTCTATGCGCGGGAGCGCGGGCAGGGCGGTCAGCACGTGCGGGTCGCGATGCTCGACGTCGGGCTCGCGTTCTTCTGGCCCGACGGGATGCTCCGCCACACCCTGGTCGGCGACGACGTCTCGAGGTTCGTGGTTCCCGGGGAGCGCTATCAGCTCACGCCGACGAAGGACGGGCAGATCATCTACTGGATGGGGACCGCCGAACAGATGCGCGGCGGGCTGCGCGCCATGGGGCGTCACGATCTCGCCGAGTCCGACCGCCATCGGGGCGTCGCTTCCGGCGAAGAGGCCAGCGTCCGGGAGCGAGCGGAAGTCATGAGCGCGGGCCTTGCGCGATTGACGAGCGCGGAAGCGTACGAGGCGCTCCTCGCCGAGGAGGTCCCGGTCGCGCCGGTTCTCGAGCACAAGGACGTGCTCGAGGATCCGCAGCTGGTCCACAACGGTACGGTCATCGAGGCTCGGCATCCCGTGTACGGGACCTATCGTCGGGCGCGCGCTGCGGCGCGTTTCTCGGGCACGCCGCCCGAGTCGAGCCGCGCGCCGGCGCTCTACGGCGAGCACACGGACGAGATCCTCGCGGAGCTCGGCCGCGATGAGTCGAGCCGCGCGGGGCTGCGAGCGCGCGGCGTCGTGCTGCCTGCGCGGGACTAGCGCGACGCGCGGCTGTGTCACGATCGGCGCAGTCCTTCCCTTCCTCTGCCCATTCATGCGCCAGGGGTGCCCACCTTTCGAGCATCCTTCGGGGCCGGTGGCGCGCTTCCGGGCTCTCACGCGCGTATTCGTTCGCTCACTCGCGCCTTCCTTGGCGCAGTTCTTGCTCGTTCCCGGTCGAATCCGGAACGTGCGCGTCCGAACGCGCGAGGAGATGCCGCCCGATGCCCGTCCTGCCCGACCTCTTCCCCCGCGTCCTGCCCCGCCTCCTCTCGCGCCCCCCGGTCCTGCCCGCGCCCGCCGGCGCCGCGCTCTTCCTCCTGGCGGGGGCCGCCCGCGCCGAGGACACGCTCGACACCGGCGACACCGCCTGGATGATGACGTCGACGCTGCTCGTCCTCCTGATGGCCCTGCCGGGGCTCGCGCTCTTCTACGGCGGCCTCGTCCGGACGAAGAACCTGCTCTCGGTCCTGATGCAGTGCATGTTCTCCGCCGGCATGATCGGCGTGCTCTGGGTGCTCGTCGGCTACTCGCTGGCCTTCGGCGAGGGCAACGCCTTCATCGGCGACCTCTCGATGGTCGGCCTCGCCGGCATCACCCCGGACAGCGTGTCGGGCACGATCCCGACCTACGTCTTCGTCATGTTCCAGGGCATGTTCGCGATCATCACCCCCGCGCTGATGCTCGGCGCCTTCGCCGAGCGCATGCGTTTCAGCGTCTACGCGATCTTCATCACGATCTGGGTCTTCGTCGTCTACGTCCCGCTCGCCCACATGGTCTGGGGCGGCGGCTACGTCGCGACCGAGATCGAAGCCCTCGACTTCGCCGGCGGCCTCGTCGTCCACATGTCGAGCGGCTTCTCGGCCCTCGTCGCCGCGATCATCGTCGGCCCGCGCCTCGGCTACGGCAAGGAGTCGATGGCGCCCAACAGCCTCCCGCTCACCGTGATCGGTGCGGCGCTCCTCTGGGTCGGCTGGTTCGGCTTCAACGCGGGGTCCGAGCTGGCGGCGGACGGCGTCGCCGGCCTCGCGTTCCTCACCACGCAGACCGCGACCGTCACCTGCCTTCTCGTGTGGACGATCATCGAGTGGTTCCACCGAGGCAAGCCCACCATCCTCGGCGCGGCGACCGGGATCGTCGCGGGCCTCGTCGCGATCACCCCCGCCTGCGCCTTCGTCGGTCCGCTCGGCGCGATCGCGATCGGCGCCGGCGCAGCGGTCATCTGTTATGCGGCGGTGACGATGCTCAAGCCGGCCCTCGGCTACGACGACTCCCTCGACGTCTTCGGCGTCCACGGCGTCGGTGGTGCGTGGGGGGCGCTCGCGACCGGCCTCTTCATCACGGAGACGACCGCGCTCGGCTACGGCGGCCAGATCTGGGCCCAGGCCGTCTCGATCCTGCTCACCGCCGTCTTCGCCTGCAGCGCGACCGCCGTCATCCTCTACGCCCTGAAGGCCGTGATGGGCGACCTGCGCGTCACGCAGGAGGAGGAGTTCGAAGGTCTCGACCTCGCGGCGCACTCCGAGACCGCGTACGGCCAGGGCGGACCGAACTGAGGGCGTGGTGGAGCGGTCGCCCCGGCCGCGCTACCGATCTACCCATGCAGAAACAAAGCGTATGGGTCATCTGGATCGGCTCCATCCTCGCGATGGTGCTCGGAAGTGGTTGGGTCGCGACCGTGGGCCAGGTGCTCTTCGGTCTGACCTTCGTCGCACACGTGGTCGAGTTCGTCATGAAGCGCCCGCTCTTCGAAAAGGTCGGGGGCTCGATGGGCCACCACTTCGTGCAAACGATGATCTACGGCCTCTTCCACTGGAAGCCGCTCGAGGAAGGGCTCGAGGGCGACGGCTGAGCCAAAGGCGTCGCTAGGCGAGGCCGAACGAGCGCCGCGGATCGGGCTC
Organism: bacterium; assembly: GCA_030432735.1. GTDB lineage: Bacteria > Myxococcota_A > UBA9160 > UBA9160 > UBA4427 > UBA4427. The sequence continues at coordinate 780 of JAUIMK010000183.1, read as the reverse complement.
GGTCCCGCCGCAGAGCCGCCAGAGCGCGTCCCGGTCGGCCTCGGTCTCCCGTGTGAACGGGAGCCAGTGGGTCCGCACGGGTTCGCGGTCGAAGTAGAAGCGACCCGTTTCTCGCGCGGCGTCATCCGCGGCCGCCAGCCACACGACGGTATCCGCGCCTTCTTCGGGCGTCCGGAGGATCGCTTCGGTCACCTGGTGGAAGGTCGGGAGCGACGACGCGACCGCGGGGGTGTCCGCCCATCCCGGGTGCATCGAGTGCACGACGACGGAGCTCTCCGACAGGGCCTCGGCCCAGAGCTCCGCGAGGACGACCTGGGCGCGCTTCGTTTCCGCGTAGGCTCGCACGCCGTCGTACTCGCGATCTCGCCACTGCGGGTCCTCGAGCTGGAGGCGGGTGGTGAGCATCCCGCCCGAGGACACCCAGATCACGCGGCCTTCGTCGCTCGCTTCGAGCGCCGCTCGAAGACGTGCCGTCATCAGGTGCGGTCCGGCGACGTGGGTCGCGAAGGTGAGCTCGAGGCCGTCCTTCGACTCGACGCGCTCGTCGGGGAGGACGCCGGCGTTGTGGATCAGCACGTCGATCGGCTCCGTCTCGAGCTTCGCGCAGGCCTGCTCCACGGCGGCCAGGTCGGACATGTCCACGATCAGCGACGCGACCCGGCGACTCCCGGTCGCCTCGCGAATCCGCTGGACGGCGTCCTCCGCGCGCTCCCGGTTGCGGCAGGCGAGGGTCACGTCGGCGCCGAGGTCGGCGAGGGCGAGCGCGGTCGCGTAGCCGAT
>JAUIMK010000524.1 GCA_030432735.1 bacterium | reverse complement strand
CGCGCTTCACGCTCGTCGGCGCGACGACGCGGGCCGGGCTCCTGACCTCGCCGCTGCGCGACCGCTTCGGCTGGTCCGCGCGCCTCGAGTACTACCCGGTGGCGGATCTCGAGCAGATCGTCCGCCGTTCGGGCGGCCTGCTCGGCGTCGAGGTCGAGGCGAAGGCCGCCCACGAGGTCGCCCGTCGCTCCCGGGGCACGCCGCGGATCGCGAACCGGCTGCTCCGGCGGGTGCGCGACTTCGCCGCCGTCCGCGACGGCGACGCCCATCGCGTCCTCCTCGACACGGCGCGCTTCGCCCTCGACCGGCTCGACGTCGACGAGGCGGGCTTCGACGGACTCGACCGCAGCTTCCTCTCGACCCTGGTCGAGAAGTTCGCCGGCGGGCCCGTGGGCCTCGATACGCTCGCGGCGGCGGTGGGCGAGGACAAGGGAACCCTCGAGGACGTCGTCGAGCCCTACCTGATCCATTGCGGCTATCTGGCGCGCACGCCGCGCGGCCGGGTCGCGACCGAACGCGCGTTCCAGCACCTCGGCGTGCCCTACACCGCGAGCTAGGCAGGGCGGGACGCCGCGCGCTTCGCGACGCGATCACCGCGCCCTTCGCGGCCCGGCCGAAGCGCGTCTCACGGCGCCGGCGAGAGGCTCGCCCGCGTGCCGGGCAGGCGGCCCAGGTTCTCGAGGACCAGGAGCGGCGCGTCGGGATCCTGCGTCGTGAACGTGATGATCTCGTCGAGCCCGTCGCCGTCGAGATCCGCGGCGCGACTCTGCCCGCTCGCGAGCGGGATCGGTTGGCGACCGACGGTCGATCCGTAGACGGGCGTGCCGTTTACGAGGCGACCCATCCGGAACGTGATCGCATCGTCGCCGTCGGCCAGATAGAAATCCTCGATGCCGTCGCCGTTCCAGTCGCCGAGATTCGGGATCAAGCCGGCGATGGAGCCCTCGGCGAAGTCGATGCGGAACGAGAAATCGTCCTCGAAGAGCACCCGCAGCCCTCCCGGCGCCTCGGCGTCGAGGCGCAGCACGCGGATCGTCGTCGTCGCGCTTCGGGTGAGCAGGAAGCGCACGAGCTGGAGGACGCCGAACTCGATGCTCGCCTCGAGGATCTCCTCCCGGCCGTCGCCGTCGGCGTCCACGAAGGTGAAGGTCGAGAAGCCTTCCTCGACGAGACGTTCCGCCGAGGGTGCGTCGTCGATCGCCACGCCTCCGCCGTCGTTCAGGAAGATCCGGGTATGGGACTGGCCGTCGGACAGTCCTCCCTCGATCGTGCTGAGAATCAGGTCGGCGCGGCCGTCGCCGTCGAGATCCCCGGCGAAGTAGTTCGTCGCCGTGGTCTGGGGCTCGCGTTCGGTCTCGTCGTCGAAGGGGCGGAACCGGATTCGCCGGCTCGGCTCCGCGGGCAGACCCGTTGGCCCCGCGTGGTAGACGAAGATCTCGAAGCGGCCGAGGGCAAAGAGGTCGAGGCGTCCGTCGCCGTCGTCGTCGGCGCGGGCGAGGGACGGCCAGGTCACCTGCTGGACCATCCACTGCCACTCGATCTCCGGCAGCTGCGGCATGAAGGTCCGGTAGGTGGCGTGCACCGGCATCGGCAGCGGGCGCGTCTCGCCGCTCGCGAGGTCGACCAGCCAGCCGCCGCGCAGGGCGGGCACCAGCGCGGCGGGCCGTCCCTGTCCGTGCCAGTCGTCGACGATCGGTATCCGGGACACGTCCCAGGGGCGCTCCGGCAGCGCGACGCCGCCGGGAACCGGGAAGCGCAGGGGCGGATCATCGCTGGCCAGCGCCTCGATCCGCAGCCCCGCCGCGGAGGCGAGCACGACCTGC
>JAUIMK010000523.1 GCA_030432735.1 bacterium | reverse complement strand
ATCTCGCGGATCGAGAGCAGCGGGTACCGGAGCCAGTGCGCGAGCCTCCGCGCGCCCAACGCGCAGGTCGACTGATCGAGCTCCGCCACGAGCGTCCCCGTGCGCCCCCGATCCTCGCTGTTCTCGTGCAGCTCGAGGTGGCGGCGCGTCGAGGCATCGAGCACGACGGTCTCGGCGATCTCGTAGCGTCGCAGCCGCGGCGGATTCTCCGCCGCGAAGGGCTGGTTCTCCGTCAGGTAGTTCGCGATCGCGACGGCGGCGCGGGAGGCCGGATCCGCCTGTCCCATGAAGTCGCCGGGCCACGCGGCACGCTCCGGCACGACCTCGTATGCCTTCTCGCCCTGGGGCGTGAGCGCGACGTCGTCGAGTCGGTCGCGAAGCTCGCGCTGCCAGGCTTCGAGGTGCGCCTCCGGCACCAGGAGCTCACGCGGCGCGATCCGCGAGAGCTCCTCGACGAGGGTGTCCGGCAGCGTCGTCGCCTTCGCGTCGAGCGGGAACGTCGCCGGCTCTCCCGGGACCTCGGTCGCTCGGAAGTCGGCGGTGGACGCGTCGAGGACGGCCAGGCCGAAGCGGGCGGCATCCGGCGAAGGCCCACCGATGGCGATCGCCGCCACGGCCACGACCTGTCGCGCGTCGAGCCCCTCCGGATCGCCGACCAGACCCGGGGTCACGACCTCGACGACCTCGCGTCGGACGAGTCGCTTGCCCCCGGCCTGCTTGGGGTCCTCGACCTGCTCGCAGATCGCGATGCGATGGCCGAGCTCCGCCAGGCGCTTGATGTGCGCGTCTGCGGCGTGGACCGGAACGCCGCACATCGGCACGGCGTCCTTCTTCCCTTTGTCGCGGGAGGTGAGCGCGATGTCGAGGATCGGCGCGACGAGCTCGGCGTCGTCGAGGAACATCTCGTAGAAGTCGCCCATCCGGTAGAAGATCACCGCATCCGGATACTGCGCCTTCACCTTGATGAACTGCCGCATCATCGGCGTGTCGAGCGCCGATCCGCTCACTCCGCGTCCTCCTCATCTCCCTCGGTCGCCGCCCCCCGCCAGTCGTCCCGCTCGATCACGTCGAGCAGCGCACCGAACGCCTTGAGCGCCTCCCCGTCGTGCCCTCCGTCGAGGAGCATCCGGCCGAGCTCCACCCGGAGAGCCGGCGCGTTCGGCGCGATCTCGACCGCCCGCGAGAGCGACTCGATCGCGCGGCCGGGCTCGCCGCGACTCGCGAGGGTTCGCGCGAGGGCCACGTGTGCTCCCGCGTCGTCGGGTCGCTCCTCGAGCAGGCCGCGAACGTACTTCTCGAAGTCCTGCGGCTTCTTGCGGGCAGCGAAGCCCGCCTCGATCTTCGGAAGGAGCGATGGCCCCACGGATCGATCCGCAGCCACGGCCTTGCGCCAGGCCAGGATCGCCTTCGCGTCCCGGCCGCGCTCGGCCTCGAGATCACCGAGCATCGACCAGGCCGCCGCGCTCGTCTTGTCCTTCCGAAGGGCCCGCTTGAGCGTTCCGCGCGCCGCGTCGGCGTCGCCCTCGCCCGCCTGCGCCCCGGCCTGCGCCAGGAGCAGCCGCTGCTCCTCCGCATCCGCCGCCGCGGCGTCGAAGCGCCGCCAGCGCTTCACGAGCGCGAGGGCACGCGGGTAGTCGCGCTGCGACCCCAGGAGCTTCACCAGGTGTTCGAGCGCTTCCCGCTCCCGGGGGTTCGCATCGAGCACCTCCTCGTAGCTCGCGATCGCTCGCTCGGCGAAGCCGCCGGCCTCGAAGTCCCGCGCGAGCTCGAGCAGCGCCTCGTTCTTGTCGGCCTTCGAGAGTCCAGCGCGCAGCAGCAGGTTCT
>JAUIMK010000182.1 GCA_030432735.1 bacterium | reverse complement strand
GCTTCTTCGAGTTCGTGGACGACGTCGCGGTGGCCCGCGCGCTCCTCGAGGCGGCGCGACGGTGGCTGGTCGAGCGGGGCATGGAGCGAATGCTCGGTCCCTTCAACTTCAACACGAACCACGAGTTCGGCCTGATCGTCGACGGCTTCGACGATCCGCCGATGGTCGCGAACCCCTGGAACGCGCGGTGGTATCCCGGGGTCTACGAAGCGATCGGTCTGCGCAAGGCGATGGACTGGTACGCCTATCGCTGCGATCCCGACATGCCGGGCATGCAGAAGATGATCCGGGTCTCGAAGCGCCTGCTGGCGCGGAATCCGGAGATCGAGATCCGCTCCCTCGACTTCGCGCGGTGGGACGAGGACGTCGAGAAGGTCCGCGAGATCTACCGCGACGCGTGGGAGCAGAACTGGGCCCACGTGCGGGTCTCGGATCGCGAGTTCGACTTCATCGCCGGCGGCCTCAGGCAGCTGATCGATCCAGATCTCTGCTTCGTGGCGGAGGTCGGCGGCCGGGTGGCGGGGATCTCGGTGACGCTCCCCGACTTCAATCAGGTCGTGAAGAAGATGAAGGGCCGCGTCCTTCCCTTCGGCTGGATCCACGTGCTGCGCAAGAACCGGCTGATGGACCGCGTGCGCGTCTTCATGCTCGGGATTTCCCACGAGTTCCAGTCGTTGCCCCTCGGCGCCGCGCTCTACGCGAAGACCTTCGAGGTCGCCCTCGCCAAGGGCTACCGCTACGGCGAGGCCTCCCTGATCCTCGAGAACAATCACCGCATGCGAGGCGCCCTCGAGAAGATGGGCGCGGTGATCGACAAGACCTATCGAAACTACGAGATCGATCTCCACCCGGAGACGATCGCAACGAAGGAAGGAGCCCCCTGACATGGACATCCAATGGCACGTCGTGACCGATCTCGATGCCGGACGCCGTGAGGCCGCCGAGGCCCGGATCCGAAAGCTCGGAGAAGGCCAGAAGGACCTGATCCACGTGGTCGTCCACGTCGAGGGCAGCAATCACCACCAGCACGGTGCGGCGGAAGCCAAGATCCGCTGTCAGGCGAAGGGCCGCGAGCTGATCGCCCACGAGCGGGACGACGAGCCGGAGCTGGCGCTCGCCCGCGCCGTGGACGTCTTCGAGCGCGAGGTCCGCTCGATGAGGGAAAAGCGAAGGGACCATCGCGGAACGGCCCGGCCCATGCCGGTCGAGAACGACGGCGACGAGGAGGTCGCGGTCGGGGAATGACACCAGCGGGCGTGCCCCGTCCGTGCGCCCGCGTCGGCGGGTGCACGGTTTTCCCTATCATTGTCACCGATCCCTGCGCCGATAAGGTCGAGACGTCGACCGGTCTCTTGCCAACGTTCGGTGGGTACCCGACCATCCGGAGACCCCTCTGGCTGACGCCGGGCACGGCGATCGCGTGCGATCTACGTGGCTCGGTCGCCACGGTCGCGCCCTGCACCCCGGAGGCTCTCGCATGTCGGATCCCGAGTCCAACCCCAAGGACATCGCACTCGGTGACGCCGATCCCCAGGAAACGCGCGAGTGGCTCGAAGCCCTCGACGCGGTCTTCGAACGGGAGGGCGTGGAACGCGCGCACTTCCTGATCGGCCGCCTGGTGCGTCGCGCCCGGCGCAAGGGCGCGCACCTCCCGTATCGCGCGACGACCGCCTACATCAACACCATCTCCGAGGCGCTCCAGAAGACGAGTCCTGGCAACTCCGCCCTCGAAGAGCGCATCCGCTCCTTCATCCGGTGGAACGCGATGGCGATGGTCGTCCAGGCGAACCGCGTCGATCCGGCCCTCGGTGGACACATCTCGTCCTTCGCCTCCGCCGCGACGCTCTACGACGTCGGCTTCAATCATTTCTTCCACGCGCCCGACGAGCAGCACGGCGGCGATCTGCTCTACATCCAGGGGCACTCGGCGCCGGGCATCTACGCCCGCGCGTTCCTCGAAGGTCGGCTCAGCGAGGAGCAGCTCCACAACTTCCGCCAGGAGGTGGACCCGGGCGGTCTCTCGTCCTATCCGCATCCGCGGCTGATGCCCGATTTCTGGCAGTTCCCCACCGTGTCGATGGGGCTCGGGCCGCTGATGGCGATCTACCAGGCACGCTTCATGCGGTACCTGCACGACCGCGGAATCGCCGACACGTCGGGGCGGAAGGTCTGGGCGTTTCTCGGGGATGGGGAGACCGACGAGCCCGAGAGCCTCGGCGCGATCTCCCTCGCCGGCCGGGAGAAGCTCGACAACCTGGTCTTCGTCGTGAACTGCAACCTCCAGCGCCTCGACGGGCCCGTCCGCGGCAACGGCAAGATCATCCAGGAGCTCGAGGCGAATTTCCGCGGCAACGGCTGGAACGTGATCAAGGTCATCTGGGGCAGCCGCTGGGATCCGCTGCTCGCCAAGGATTCGACGGGCATCCTGCGCAAGCGCATGGAAGAGGCGGTCGACGGCGAGTATCAGGCCTATCAGGTGCGCGGCGGCGCCTACACGCGGGAGCACTTCTTCGGGAAATATCCCGAGCTCGCGGACATGGTCGCGACGATGTCCGACGACGACATCTGGCGCCTGAATCGCGGCGGCCACGATCCGCACAAGGTCTACGCGGCCTACGCGGCGGCGGTCGCCCACGAGGGCCAGCCGACGGTCATCCTGGCGAAGACGGTGAAGGGGTACGGAACCGGCGAGGCGGGCGAAGGGCAGAACGTGACCCACCAGATGCACGACATGGCGGAGTCGTCGCTGCGTGCCTTCCGGGATCGCTTCAACATCCCGATCTCCGACGACGAGATCGGGAAGGCGCCGTTCTACATGCCCGATCCCGACAGCCCGGAGATGCAGTACATGCACGAGCGCCGTCGGGCGCTCGGCGGCTACCTCCCGACGCGGAGCACGGATGCACCGGCCCTCGAGGTGCCCGGACTCGATGCCTTCGACGCGCTTCTCAAGGGGACCGGGGATCGGGAGATGTCGTCCACGATGGCGGCGGTGCGCATCCTCCAGGTCCTGACCCGGGACAAGGAAATGGGAAAGCACGTCGTTCCGATCGTGCCGGACGAGAGCCGGACCTTCGGGATGGAGGGCATGTTCCGGCGCCTCGGCATCTACTCCTCGGTCGGTCAGCTCTACGAGCCCGTCGACTCGGACCAGGTCGCCTACTACCGCGAGGAGACGGACGGCCAGATCCTGCAGGAGGGGATCAACGAGGCGGGCGCGATGGCCTCCTTCATCGCGGCCGGCAGCAGCTACGCCAATCACGGCGTGCAGATGATCCCCTTCTACATCTTCTATTCGATGTTCGGCTTCCAGCGCATCGGCGATCTCGCCTGGGCCGCCGGGGACATGCAGTGCCGCGGCTTCCTGCTCGGCGGGACGGCGGGGCGCACGACGCTGGCCGGCGAAGGCCTGCAGCACCAGGACGGGCACAGTCATCTGCTCGCGAACACGGTGCCGAGCTGCGTCTCCTACGATCCGACCTTCGCCTACGAGCTCGCGGTGATCGTGCAGGACGGACTCCGGCGGATGGTCCAGGAAGGCGAGGCCATCTACTACTACCTGACGGTCATGAACGAGAAGTACCCGCAGCCCGAGATGCCGGAGGGGGTCGAGAACGGCATCCTGAAGGGCATGTACCGCTTCCGGGAAGGGCAGGGGGGCGGGCCGCGCGTGCAGCTCCTCGGCTCGGGCACGATCCTTCGCGAGGTCCTCGCCGCGGCGGAGATGCTCGAGAAGGACCACGGTGTCGCCGCGGACGTCTGGAGCGTCACGAGCTTCAACGAGCTCGCGCGGGACGGGCAGGACGTAGAGCGCTGGAACACGCTCCACCCCGGTGACGAGCCGCGATTGAGCTTCGTCGAACGTCAGCTCACCAGCTCGAGCGGTCCCGTCGTCGCCGCCACGGACTACCAGCGGCTCTACTCCGAGCAGATTCGGGCCTACCTGCCCCACGGACGGACCTACAGGACGCTGGGCACCGACGGCTGGGGGCGAAGCGACGGCCGCGAGAAGCTCCGGCAGTTCTTCGAGGTCCATCGCAACAACGTCTGCGTCGCCGCCCTGGCCGCCCTGGCCGACGAAGGCGTCGTCGATCGCGACCACGTGAGTCGCGCGATCCGTAAGTACGGACTCGATCCGGAGACGAGCGCGCCCCGCCACCGTTAGGCGAGGTCTTTCTCAGTCATTCCGTCCCAACCGCCGGGTGTCGCGGAGAAGCGGGGAGCAGACCCATCTTGGCCGAGCGCATCGAAATCTTCGTGCCCGACATCGGGGACTTCGAGGACGTCGAAGTCGTCGAGATCCTCGTCTCGAAAGGCGACGCCGTCGAGTTCGATGATCCGCTCGTGAGCATCGAGAGCGACAAGGCGACGATGGAGATTCCGTCGACCTCGGGCGGCGTCGTGGCCGAGATCCGGGTCGCCGTGGGAGACCGAGTCTCCGAGGGCAGCGTGCTCGTCGTGCTCGAGGGCGCTGCGGAAGGGGACGCGGACGGCGCTGCCGATGACGGGGCGGACGCCGAGGATTCCGTCGAAGGAACGGCGCCCGACGAGCAGGAGGCCGCTTCCGAGGCGTCGGCCGAAGAGCAGAGGGCGACCGCGACGGTCGACGCGGAGGTCGAGGACGCGCGGCCGCCCGCCGACGGGGCCTCGTCCGCGTCGAGCCCGACCTCGGCTCAGGCGGGGCGACGGGAGATTTCGCCCGCTGCTTCGCATCCCGTCCCCGACCGCCCCGGCGTCCCGCACGCCAGCCCGCTCGTGCGACGCTATGCGAGGGAGCTCGGGGTTCCGATCGACGACACGAGCGGATCCGGCCCGGCGGGCCGCGTCCTCCTCGACGACCTGAAGGCGAAGGTCCGTGAGCGGTTCGCAGAGGACGGGGCGGACGCGCGCACGCCGGGTGGCACGGGGATCCCGCCGGTGCCGGCGGTCGATTTCTCGCGCTTCGGACCGACCGAAGAGACGCCGCTCACCCGCGTCCAGAAGGTCGCCGGGCCGGGGCTGCACCGAAGCTGGCTCAACGTTCCGCACGTGACCCAGAACGACGAGGCGGACATCACCGAGCTCGAGCGTTTTCGTCGCGATCGAAGGGAGGCAGCGGCCGAGCGCGGGCTTCGTCTCTCGCCGCTCGTGCTCGTGATGAAGGCCGTCGTCGTCGTCCTGCGGGAGTTCCCGAAGTTCCGCTCCTCCCTCGCGCCGGAAGGCGACCGACTGATCGTGAAGGACTACTACCACCTCGGCGTGGCGGTCGACACGGACCAGGGGCTCGTGGTCCCGGTGATTCGCGACGTCGACCGAAAGGGCGTGTTCGAGCTCGCGGAAGAGGTCGCTGGCGTCGCCGAGCGGGCGCGGGCACGAAAGCTCGGCCCCGACGATCTCGCCGGCGCCTGCTTCACGATCTCGAGCCTCGGCGGCATCGGTGGGGGCCACTTCTCCCCGATCGTGAACGCGCCCGAGGTGGCGATCCTCGGCCTCTCCAAGACGCGGGTCGCGCCGGTCTGGCAGGGCCCCTCGCCGATCGACCCGGCGGACGACGGCGCGTCGCCGCTCGCCGAGGGGGCCGGCACCTTCGTGCCGCGCATCACGCTTCCCTTCTCGCTCTCCTACGACCACCGCGTGATCGACGGCGCCGACGCCGTGCGCTTCACGTCGCGACTGGTGCGGATCCTCGCGGATCCGAGCTTCCTGCTCCTCTGAGACGCTCCCGGCGCTCCGTAGGGCCCTGAGCGTCTCCACGCGCGCCCGGACGGCGCCGACGTCGCCAACGGCGCCCGAGACCGTGCGGCGCATACACCGGCCCCCACGTCGGGCCGCCTCGATCTCGGACGCCCGTCCGCCTCGGGCTTCCGCCGGAGTGCGCCTCGGGTTTTGCTGGGCCTCCGGTCGGCCGATTCGGCGAGAGCCGGCTGTGCCGCCGGTCGCCTGCGGGCGGGGAGTGGATGTGAGCGAAGCGTTCCGGGTGCTGCGGATCGCGTTCGAGAGCCGAGAGGCGCTGGAGCGGGAGTACGAAGCGAATCTCGTGAACGGGGGCCTGTTCATTCCGGGGGCCCGCGCGCTCCTCTACGGGGAGCCGGTGCTCGTCTTCGTCGAGCTGCCCTTCGCCGACCGGACCCTGGAGCTCGAAGGCCGGGTCGTGCAGACGATCCCGATCGAGTTCGAACGGAACGGGGGGCGCGCCGGAGTCGCGCTCGAGATGAGCGATCCCCCCCTCGAGATCCGGCGCGTGATCGAAGAGGCGATCGACCGGCCGATGCTCGACGAGGTCGCGGGGGGCAGCGGGAACCGTCTCGCGGCCCGTTCCGTCGCCCACGTTCGCGCGCGCGTGCGGATTCCCGGGAGCGCCGAGATCGAGGGTCGGACCCGCAACCTGAGTCTCGCGGGCGTGCTGGTGGCGATCGAGGCGGATCCGCCGCCGGTCGGACAGGACGTGACCGTCGCGATCGTCCATCCGACCTCGGGAGAGGAGTGCGAGATTCCGGGGCGGGTCGCGCGGCACGACATCGCCGAGGACGGTCGCGTTCGTGGTCTCGGGATCCAGTTCGTGGTGGCGCAAGGAGCCGCCGACGAGACGATGGCCTATCTCAACCAGGTGAAGGCGGTCGAGCACGCGCGCCGACTCGGCGGAATCACCGGATCGATCGACACGCTCGGGCTCAATGATCTGATCCTGAGCTTCGGCCAGTGCGTCCCGTGTGGTCGCTTCACGCTGATGAACCGGGGCGAGATCGGAACCGTGCACGTGGCCTCCGGCGTCATCACGTCGGCGCAGATGGGCGCGGCCATCGGCCTGAAGGCGCTGGTCCGCATGGCGGCGTGGAAGAATGGAAATTTCGAGTTCCACGCGAATCTGGAGCCCGACGAGGACGCCCCCGGGCTCGGTCTGCCGATCGAGGCCGCGCTGCTCGAGACCGCGCGCTTCATCGACGAGACGCGGCCCGGAGCGGGCCCGGCCGTACCTGCGAATGCCGGTCTGCGGGTCGAGCACCGCGAGATCGACCTGGACGATCCGGTGCTGTCGAAGATCGAGCGCCAGATCCTCGACCGCGCCGGAGTCGGGACGAAGGTCTCGAGGCTCCTCGACACGATCCAGGAGCCGGATGCATTGATCGAGACGGCGATCGTGGACCTGATCGAACGCGGCGCCGTCCGCCTCGAAGTCGCCGCGTGAACCGGCGATCGGAGGCGATCGCGGACCGCGGCCGGCGCGGGGGGACGGCCGTCGGGGCGCAACGAACGCTCAACAACCCGCCGCAGATGGCCGATCCGGAACCATGACTTCGACGCTTCATGCCGACCGCAAGATGCCGCCGACGAGCGGGGCGGGCCTGCCCGAGCTGGATCGGGACGTGAGCCTGCGCTTCGCCGAGTTCGGGGACCGCTTCGAGGCGGCAGGGGCGGTCGGCCTCGTCGTCGTCGGGGCACCGATGATCGCCGAGATCGAACGGCGACATGGGGAAGAGGCGCGCGTGCGATGTCTCGAGTCGCTCCATGCCCGCATCCACGAAGTCGCCGAAGAGCGGCTGCGCACGGATTTCGCCGTCTGTCTGGCGGAGCCCGGCTACGACGAGGTCATGGTGCTGCTCTTCCGGAAGGGGAGCAGTGCCGGCTTCTTCCGGACGGAGATGCCCGGATTCCGGCAGGAGCTCGAGCGCGCCCTGCAGTCGGAGGGGCAGCAGGTCTTCTATCCGTACCAACGGGGTGGGCTGCGACTTCCGACGGGCGTCGCCGTCGAGATCCGGAACCCCCAGTTCGGCCTCGCGAGTCAGCTGCGGCGGCTGATCGACGAAGCGCGGCGCGACTGCGCCTTCGCCATCGAGGCCCAACGCCGGGAGGTCCGTCACGACCTGCTCGAGATGATCCTCGACCACCGCATCTACTCGGTCTACGAGCCGATCGTCGAGGTCGAATCGCGGACGGTCTACGGCTACGAAGCCCTCGCGCGCGGGGCCGAAGGGTCGCGCTTCCATTCGCCGGTCTCGCTCTTCGGAGCGGCAGAGGAGCACGGGCTCGTCTTCGAGCTCGATTGCGTCTGTCGCGAGAGCGGCCTTCGCGGCGCCGTCGACTTCCCTGCCGGCACGAAGCTCTTCCTCAACATCCGGCCCACCACGATCCACGATCCGAACTTCCAGGAGGATCGGCTGATCGAGACGCTCCAGAAGCGTCAGCTCGCACCGACCGACGTCGTGTTCGAGATTTCCGAGCAGGAGTCGATCCGGAGCTTCGCCGCGTTCCGGGAGATGCGCGACTTCTACCGGAGTCTGGGTTTCCAGTTCGCGCTCGACGACACGGGCGCGGGCTACGCGGGGCTCGAGGAGCTCCTCGAAGTCGAGCCGGACTACATCAAGATCGATCGCGCGATGGTGTCCGGGGTCGACCAGGATCCGGCGCGTCAGGACGTGCTCTCCGCCGTCCTTCAGCTCGCGGACAAGATGGGCGCCCAGGTGATCGGCGAAGGGCTCGACACCCTCGAAGAGCTCGAGATGCTCGGGCGCCTCGGCATCCGCTTCGGTCAGGGCTGGCTCTTCGGTCATCCGACGCCGCTTCGCGCGAGCGAGTAGCCGGGCGCATCGGCCGCGGTCGCGAGCGGGCGGGCCCCACGGCGCACCTCATCGCCCCTCGAACGTCGGATCAACGAAGCCGGCGCGGCTCAGTCGGAGACCCGCGCGAGGAACGCGAGCACCGCGTCGCTGAAGGCGTCGTTCTTGTCGCCGGCGACCATGTGGCCTGCGCCGGAGACGTCGGCGAACTCGGCGTGCGGGACCTGCTCGAGGAAGGTCTGCGCGCCTTGCTCCGAGAGGAGGTCGGACATCTTGCCGCGCACGAGCAGGGTGGGCAGGGTGAGGGAAGCAGCGGCGTCGTCGAGGACCTCCTGGCTCACCAGCTTGCCGTCGCCCTCGCTGCTCGGGCTCATGAAGGACGGGTCCCAATGCCAGTGCCATCGGCCGTCGTCGCCCCGGCGGAGATTCTTCTCGAGGCCCGAGATGTCCTTCGGCCGCGGACGGTGGGGGTTGTAGGCGGCGACCGCGTCGGCCACGGCTTCCAGGCTGTCGAATCCCTCGAGGCCGTCCTTCATGAAGTCCATGATCCGCTCGGCGCCGCTCTGTTCCATGCGCGTCGCGATGTCCACGAGGACGAGTGCGCGGGCGAGGTCGTTGCCGGCCTCGTAGACGGCGAGCAGCGAGGAGATCCCGCCGAGGGACGCGCCGATCAGGACCGGTCGGTCGAAGGCGCGCGCGACGCAGATGACGTCGTCGCGGAAATCCGTCGATCGATAGGCGCCTTCGGGATCCCAGCCGCTCTCGCCGTGGCCGCGCAGATCGACGGACACCGCGTACCACCCCGACTGCGCGAGCCGTTCGGCGGTTCCACTCCAGGAGTGACGGGTCTGTCCGCCGCCGTGGAAGAGCAGGGCCGGCGGACTCGCGGCGTCGCCAAAGGCATCGCCCACGAGGGTCAGGCCCTGGCTGCCGGAAAAGGTGCATCGTTCGACCGGAACGGCGAACTCGCTCATGGCCATCGGAAAGTCTCCGGGAAATCGACCCGCGCCCCAGGAGCGCGGCGCGTCAGCACCAGGCAGCGCCGACGTCGAGGCCGACCAGGTCTTCGCTCTCGGCCCAGAGACGTCGAGCGGTCTCTTCGTCCCGGGCGAGGGCGGACGTCCGGGCCGGGCGTTCGTTGATGAAATAGGTGCCGTTCGGCGCGCCGACGTCCGGCTCCGAGCAGAGGTAGACGGAGGTCCTGGCGCCCTGGGCCG
>JAUIMK010000522.1 GCA_030432735.1 bacterium | reverse complement strand
TGAAGGGCTCGAGGTAGGGCGGCGTCCGGTCCGCATAGACGAGATGGACGCGCGGCTTGGCGCCGTTCGCGAAGAGGGTCGCGAAGACCTGGGGCGCGATCTCCGCGGCGGGAGAGAGATCCGTGGGGACGACCAACGTCTCGAGGGGCGGGGTGAGCAGCGCATCGTCCGGGTGGACGGTCAGCACGGGCATCGGCGCGCGCCGCACGACGGACTCCGCCGTGCTGCCGAGCAGCACGTGCTTCACGCCGGTCAGGCCGCGGGTGCCGATCACGAAGAGATCGGCGCCGACCTCCTCGGCGATCTCGACGAGCGTGGCGCCGGGCTCACCGACCCGGACGATGACTTCGATCTCGCTTCCGTCGGCTCGGGCTTCGTCGGCGATCGCGTTGATGCGCTCCTCGGCGATGTCCCGGATCGCCAGCTCGTTCGCGCCACCCTTGATCGACGGATAGGGGCCGAGAGGCACGAGCTCGACGACGTGCGCGAGGACGAGGCGGGCGTCGTTCGCCTTCGCGAGGGCCTTCGCCTGACGAAGCGCGAGCGCCGCCGTGTCCGAGAAATCGTGGGCGGCGAGCAGGGTCGAGATCGACGACGGCATGGGGGCGGGTCCTCTCTGGTTCGATCGTGCCCGGGGCCCGTCGGGTCCCGGGAGAAGCTGTCATCCGGCGAAGGTGCCGAGTCGGAAGAGCAGGAAGGCGAAGTCGAATCCGAGGAGCATCATCGCATCCCGGACGCCGACGGTCTTCGCGGTCGTGAGCCGGCGCGCGCAATCGCCCGCGAAGCGGGTGACCGTCGGCCGTTCGAAGAGTAGGCCACCGCGACCGATTTCGAGGGGCGCGATCGCGCCCCGGTCCGTCGCGAGCAGGAAAATTCGAACTCGGCACGGATCGAGGCAAGGGAAGTGGCATCATTGCGGGAGACGCCGGGGACGGGGGAAGGAGTCGATGACGGAAGGCGGAATGGAGACGACGCCCGGCCTGCGGCGCGTCGTGACCTTTCCCTGGCTCCTGCTCTACGGACTCGGCTCGACGGTCGGTGCCGGGATCTACATCCTGACCGGCGTCGTCGCCGGCCGAGCCGGGGTCTGGGCACCGGTCTCCTTCGTGCTCGCCGGCCTGGTCGCGGCCTTCACCGCACGGAGCTTCGCCGAGCTCTCGAGCCGGTTCCCGCGCGCGGGCGGGGCCCTCGTCTACGTCCAGGAGGGCTTCGGGCGGAGCTGGTTCGCGGTCTTCGTCGGGCTCGCGACGGCGAGCGCCGGCGTGATCTCCGCGGCGACGGTGAGTCTGGGCTTCGTCGCCTATCTCTCGGAGATCGTCCACGTCCCGGGACCGCTCGCCCTCGCCGCGGTCGTCCTCGGCGTCGGCGGGATCGCGGCCTGGGGCGTCAAGGAGTCCGTCGCCGCCGCCGGCGTCGTCACCGTCGTCGAGATCGGGGGACTCCTGGCGGTGCTCGCCTTCGGCGGCGCCCACATCGCGGCCGCGCCAACGGGATCCTTCGCGGGGCTCTACTCGACCCCGCCCGGAATCGAAGAGGGGACGCTGATCCTGCAGAGCGTCGTGCTCTGTTTCTATGCGTTCCTCGGGTTCGAGGACATGGTGAACGTGGCCGAAGAGGTGCGGGACGCGCCGCGCGTGATGCCGCGAGCGATCCTCTGGACCCTCGGGATCAGCACGGCGCTCAACGTCGCGATCGCCGCGGTCGCGATCGGGGTCGTCCCCGCGCAAGTGTTGGGGGAGGCCGAGGCCCCCCTCGCGCTCGTACTCGAACGGTCGGGCGGGAACGCGGAGCTGATCTCGGTGGTCGCCCTGGTCGCGATGCTGAATGGCGCC
>JAUIMK010000181.1 GCA_030432735.1 bacterium | reverse complement strand
CGGATCGTACGACGGTCGACTTCGGGCGGGTGGCGCGGGCCGTGCTCCGTCGACTCGAGCCCGGCGTCCGGGCACGCGGGGTCCTGCTCGTCTGGGACGGCGAAGCGCTTCCGGAGCCGTCCCTCGCGGTCCGGATGCCGGCGCCGACGGTCGAGCTGCTCTGCCTGGGGCTCGTTCGGCTCGTGGTCGGCGCGGTGTCCAGGGAAGCGTCCGTGTCGAGCACGGAAGCGTCGTCTCGCGTGGTCCGACTGGAGGCCTCGCAGCGGGGGCGGGACGTCTGTCTGGTCGCGCGCTGCGCCGCCGACGGGGCGTCGCCGCGTTTCGATCGCGCGGCCCGACTCGAGCTCGAAGTCGTGCTCGCGGAGTGGGCCGGGGCCTTCCTGGTCGGCGACGATCCGGGATGCGTCGAGGTCGGGATCGCCTTGCCCGCGAGCCGGCCCGATGCGATCGGTCCGGACGGATCGACGAGCGTCGCGTCATGAGGCTCGGTCCGACGCTCGACGGAGGGAATTCTTCGGGGCGGGCTCCGCGGGTCGGAATCGCGGTGGCCCACGACGGCTGGCGCCGCGATCTCTCTCGCGCGCTCGTCTCGGCGGGATGTCGTGTCGTCGAAGTCGACGCCGTCGAGGCGGCTCGGCCACGGATGGGAATCGACGCCTTCGTAGGCGACGTCGACGCGGCGCCGGAAGCGCTCGCGCTCGATGCGGCGATGCAGGACCGGATCGTCGTGTGGTCCGCGCACGCGGCGAAAGCCTCCAACGGACTGCCTGGGGTAGGGTGGGACCTCCTCGCGAAGCCCTTCTCGGTCGCCGATCTCGAGAGATCCCTCGAGCGGATCCTGTTGCCGTCGCATTCCACGCTAGGACAGCTCGACCCGGTGCTCGCGTCGCGGGAGCCGGGCATGACCCACGTCGTGGCGCGGGCCCGTCGTCTGGCGGAACGCGATCTCGATCTCGTGATCGAGGGAGAGCTCGGCGTCGGGCGGATGGCGCTCGCGCGGGCGAGCCACGACTGGAGTCCGCGCGCCGAGGCCCCGTTCGTCGTCCTCGACCGGGTCGAGCTCGCGGCGGCCGGCGCGGCGGAGGGCGTCGACGCCATCCACCGGAGCGGGGCGGAAGTGGGCGGCGGGACCCTGGTCGCCGTCGAGCCCGCCGAATGGACGCCTTCGGCCCAGCGCGCGCTCGCCTCCACGCTGCGCGACGACGAGGGGACGCGCGTCGTCACGGTCGTCTCCGAGACGCTCGAAGCCTCCGTCGAAGGAGGTCGCCTCCGCCGCGAGCTCGCGGATCGACTGGACGTATCGCGCATTCGAGTGCCTGCGCTCCGCGCGCGTCCGGCGGATCATCGCGCGCTCTGCGAGGCGGTCGCGCGCCGGGTCGCGCGTAGGCTCGGTCGCGAGACGCCTTTGGTCGACGAGGCGACGGTCGACGCGTGGGCAGAGGAGGGCTTCCCCGGGAATCTGCTCGGGATCGAGAGTCGACTGCGGGCCGCGATGCTTCGGGACGACGACGGGCGGCCCGCGACCGGCGCGCTCGAGATCCGACGGCACGAGGACGAGCGCGACTCGCTCGACTTGAAGCGCCTCGAACGCGACACGATCGTCCGGGCCCTCGCCCACTGGCAGGGCAACCGGACCCGGGCCTCCGAGTCGCTGGGAATCAGCGTCCGTACGCTCCGCAACAAGATCCGCGAGTACGGACTCCGCTGAAGCCGCGATCGCGAGGCCCGCGACCGCGGGCCATGCCGGTTCGGGAAGCCTCGCTCGGCAGAAACTTCCGTCTCCCGGCCCTCGCGCGGTTTCAACCTGCACGCTTTCGCCGTCCGGGCTTCTCGGATGCAAGGCGAAGCCGGCTTCGGGCCCGCTGAAACGCCTCTGATTCGCGCCTCTCGCGAATTCTTCGATGGCACGGCGATTGCTCTTCCGCTCCATGGATGCACGGGCTTTCGATTCGAAGGCCACCACGGACGCGAGGGGGAAAAAGATGCCGAGCTTCGGACCGGGTGCGATGGACGCGCTGCAGACGGCGATGCGATTCCGCATGAAGCGGGAGAGCCTGATCGCGGGCAACATCGCGAACGCGGACACGCCCGGGTATCGCCGGCGCGACATCTCCTTCGACGGCGTCCTCTCGTCGACCCGCGCGCGTCTCGAGCGGACCCACGCGGGACACATGAACCCGGGCGGCTCGGCTTCCGATCCGACCGTCGAACTCGGCCCCCGCGGCACGCGCCCGGACAAGAACGGCGTCGATCTGGATCAGGAGCTGGTCACGGCCCACCGCAACGCCGGCGCCTTCATCGACCAGGCGAACGTCCTCGCGCGCCTGTCCACCCTCGTCCGAACGGCCATCGGTCAGTCCTGATCGCGGCGCGCTGGAATCGCAGGAGAAGAAGCATGGACCTCAGCGACATCACCGACATCGCCACGGCAGGACTTCGCGCCCAGCGTGCCCGCATGACCGTGACGGCGAGCAACATCGCCAACGCGCAGACGACGCGCACTGACGAAGGGGGCCCCTATCGCCGCCGGGATCCGGTCTTCTCGGCGGAGCGCGTGGCGAAGCCCTTCGCCTCGCGTCTCGAGCAGCGGCTCCGTTCCGTGAACGTCACGAAGATCGCCGAGGATCCGCGGGACCCCGTGACCCGCTATCTCCCGCACCACCCGGACGCGAACGAAGACGGCTACGTCGAGTTCCCCAACGTCAACCTGATCGAAGAGCAGGCCAACCTCGTGAGCTCGAGTCGGAGCTTCCAGGCGAACCTCCTCGTGATGTCCAAGGTTCGCAGCATGGCCGAAGCGATCATGCGGATCGGTCAGTAGCGCGATGGACCAGGTGCTCATCGACCGCATTCGCGAGGCGACGCCCTCCCTCGAGGACCCGCACGGCCGCCGCGCCGGCAAGTCCGAAGCGACCGGCAGCCGGTTCGCCGAGTTGGTCGGCGGCCTCGTCGAGGAAGTCAACGCGAAGCAGAACGAGGCGGCGTCGAACGCCGAAGGGCTCGCCAGGGGCGAGGCCGGAATCATGGAGACGGTCGTCTCCCTCAACGAAGCGGACCTCTCGCTGCGCATGATGATGCAGCTGCGGGACCGCGCGCTCGATGCCTACCAGCGCATCCTGCGCACCATCTGAGGTAAGTCGTGCCCGAGTGGCTCCAGACCTTCGTCAACCAGTTCGGCGCGCTCTCGCCCGCGCGGCAGGCGACCCTCGTCGTCACCACGGTGGGCTCGTTGGCCTTCTTCTTCTGGCTCGCCACCGGCGCGCAGCAGGCGGACTACCGGGTCCTCTACCGCGGACTCGAGGACGCCGAAGTCGCCCAGGTCATCGACGGCCTCACGGCGGAGCGGATCGATCACCAGCTCGCCGAGGGCGGGACCGCGATCCTCGTGCCGTCGACGCGCGTGCACGAGGCGCGCATGCGCATCGCGAGCCGCGGCCTGCCTTCCGGGTCGACGCCGGGCTTCGAGATCTTCGACCAGGGGAAGTTCGGTGTCACCGATTTCGTCCAGAAGGTCAACTATCACCGCGCGCTCCAGGGCGAGCTCTCGCGCACCATCGAGCAGGTCGAAGGCGTCGAGAAGGCCCGCGTTCAGCTGGCCATCCCGGAGCGCCGCACCCTTCTGCGCAAGGACGACCGCCGGACGACCGCCTCGATCGTGACCCGGCTCCGCGCGGGCTGGGATCTCGAGCCGGCTCAGGTCCGGGGCATCGTCCATCTCGTCGCCTCGAGCGTCGAGGGGCTCGACGTCTCGCAGGTCACGCTGGTCGACAATCACGGGCGGTTGCTGGCCCCCCAGGCGGACATGGACTTCGCCGGCGGCGGCGCCGGCCCGGCGCTCGGTGCCGAACGAAGGCTCGAGGCCCAGCTCGAAGACCAGATCGAATCGATCCTGGGCCGGACCGTCGGCCTCGGACGCGTGGTCGCGAAGGTGTCGGCGGAGCTCGATTGGACCCAGACCGAGCAGACCCAGGAGCTCTACGACCCGGACAGTCAGGTCGCGCGGAGCACGCAGATCGACAGCGAGACGAGCAGCGATTCGATCCGGGAAGGCGGCGTTGCCGGGATCGCGGCGAACACCCCCGACGTGCAGCCGGCCGAGGGGCCCGCGGAGACCGGAAGCTCGTCGACGCGCAGCTCCGAGACGGTGAACTACGAGATCTCGAAGACTGTGAGTCGTTCGGTCCTGCCGAGCGGTCGGATCGAGCGACTCTCGATCGCGGTGCTCGTCGACGGCAAGCCCGTGTCCGCTTCCCCCGCCGACGCCGAAGGGCAGGGGGAAGGCGAAGAGAAGGTGGCCTTCACGCCCTGGACCGCGGAGGAGCTCGTCGAGTTCGAAGAGCTCGCGAAGCGCGCCGTGGGCTTCGACGTGCAGCGCGGCGACGAGATCAGCGTGATCAACTCGCCCTTCATCGAGATCGACACCGAGGGCGAGCCGCCGGGCCTGCTCACGCCGGACGTGATGGTGCTCGTGAACACGGTGCTGCAGATCGCCGCGTTGCTGCTCGGACTCCTGCTCTTCTCCCGACTCTTCGTGCGCCCCCTGGCGGCCGCCGTCGGCGGCGGAGACTCCGCCGCGATCGAGAACCTGCGGGAGGAGGTCGCTTCCCGTCTCGCCGCCGTCGAGATCGATCGTTCGCAGCCGCTCGTCGGTCCCGACGGCATGACCATCGACGACATGGAGATTCCCGGTCTCGTCGAACAGAGCGACGAGATGACGCTCCAGCAGCAGGTGGATCGGCTCGCGCAGCTGCGCGCGGACGACTCGGTCCGGACGATCCGTGGCTGGATGGCGACGGGAGGCTGATCGGCGATGGCAGGCAAGCACCTCCAGTACGAGCTGCTGAGCGGCGTCGAGAAGGCCGCGATCCTGATGATGGCGCTCTCCTCCGGCCGCGTCCGAGACCTCATGCAGCGGCTCGAAGACGACGAGGTCGAGCGGATCCTCGCGTCGGTGGCGCGCTTCGACACCGTCCCGTCGTCGACCCTCGAGAAGGTCCTGCTCGAGTTCCAGGAAGCGATCGGAAAGCACGAGATCTCGATCCAGGGCGGACGCGAGCAGGCGATGGCGCTGATCTCCGGATCGATCGACGATAGTCGGGCGAGCCGCCTGATGGAGAAGCTCGGCCGCGACGAGAAACGGATCGACTGGACGCTGCGCGACTACACGCCGGAGTTCATCGCCGACCAGCTCTCCTCGGAGCATCCCCAGACGATCGCCCTGATCCTGGCGCAGCTGCCTGCGGAGCGCGGCGCCACGATCGTCGCGCACCTGAGCGACGACGTTCGCCCCGAGGTCATGCTGCGGGTCGCGAATCTCGAGACGGTCTCGAGCAAGGTCATCCACGAGCTCGAGGACGAGATCGCGACCATGTTCCGGCGCAGCGTCGGTGCCCCGACGCCGCTCGGCGGGACCGAGGTCGCCGCGAAGCTGCTGAACGGCGTGCCCAAGGCCGACGGTCAGCTGATCCTCGACAAGATGGATACCCGCGATCCCGAGATCGCTGCGGACATCCGCAAGCAGATGCTCACCTTCAACGACCTCGAGTCGATCGACAAGCGCGGCTTCCAGGCGCTGCTCCGTGAGATCCCGACCGAGGACCTCGTGATCGCGCTCAAGACCGCGAGCGACGAGATGAAGGAGAAGGTCTTCTCGAACGTCTCGTCCCGGGCGGCGGATCAGATCAAGGAGGAGTCGGATCTGCTCCCGCCGATGCGCCTCTCCGAGATCGAGCAGGTCCAGCGTCAGGTCGTGGACGTCGCGCGTCGCCTCGAGGAAGAGGGCGTGCTGTCGATCGATACGGGTGGAGGCGGCGAGGATGTTCTCGTTTAGACCGGACGCCGAATCGACGCCGCATCCCTTCGTGCCGACCCCGTTGGTCGCGGCGCGTCATGCGGAGATCCTCGCGGTCGCCGAAGCCGTCGATCCGTCCGGGGTCCAGGCCTCCGAGGGCCAGGCGCCGGCCGCACCGATCGCGGCGCCGACGCCGGAGGAGATCGCCGCCCTCGAGCAGGCGGCCTTCGATCGGGGCGTCGAGAGCGCGCGGGCCGAGGCGGAGGCCCTGGCGGCGACCTGCGAGGCCATGGACGAGGCGATTCGCGCCTGGCGCGCCGCCACCGCGAGCCTGGTCACGAAGAACCGCCGGCAGGTCCTCGACCTCTGTCGCGAGCTGGTCGTCCACTGGGTCGGGGCCGAGCTGGTCGCCGAGCCCGATCGGTACGCGGGCTATCTCGAGCGAGCCCTCGAAGTCGTCCAGGAGGACGATGGAATCCGGCTCTTCGTCTCCGAGCCGGACCTCGGTCGACTCGAAGCCCACGTGCCGCATGCGCTCGAGCGTTGGCGGAGCGCGGGCGTGCGCGTGACGACGGACCCGGCCCTCGCCGAGGCGAGCTTCCGGATCGACACGGCGGCCGCCGGGATCGAAGGGGATCTCGAGGCGCTCGGTGATCGTCTGCGCGAGGCTCTCGATCCGGCGCTGTCGGCGCCGTCGCCGATGGAAGACACCGAAACGATCCGGTCCGAGGAGGACGCCGAATGAGTGCGGCCCTCGATCCGGCCTTCGACCGCTCGGTGCGTGCGCTGGGACGGACCTTCCTGCCCTTCGAGCGCAGGGGGCGCGTCCGCAGCGTCGTCGGCTTGCTCGTCGAGGTGGAGGGGCTTCGCCCGCCGATCGGCGCGTTCTGCGACATCGCGTCGGAGAGCGATGCCGCGTCGTCGCTGCCGGCGGAGGTCGTGGGCTTCCGCGATGACTTGACCCTGGTGATGCCGCTCGGGTCGCTGCGGGGACTGCGCGTGGGGGCCCCGGTGGGGGCCCGCGTGACGGCGGATGCCGTGCCCTCCGGGCCGTCGGTGCTCGGGCGCGTGCTCGATGGGCTCGCCCGTCCGATCGACGGCGGCGCACCGCTCTCGCGGGATCGGCTGGTGCCCCTCGAAGCGGAGCCGGTCGGTGCCGTCGATCGCGTCCGGATCCATCAGCCGCTCGACCTGGGTCTGCGGGCGCTGAACACCTTCTCGACGGTCGGACAGGGGATGCGGATCGGGATCTTCGCGGGCTCGGGCGTCGGCAAGTCGACGCTGCTCGGGCAGCTCGCGAGCCAGGCGGACGTCGACGTCTCGGTGATCGCGTTGATCGGCGAGCGTCGGCGGGAGGTCCGCGAGTTCATCGAGCGCGATCTCGGCGACGCGCTGTCTCGCTCGGTCGTCGTCGTCTCGACCAGCGACGAGCCCGCGCCCATGCGGACCCGGGCCGCGCGGACCGCGACGGCCATCGCCGAGGGCTTTCGTGATCGCGGCGCGCGGGTGCTGCTCATGATGGATTCGCTCACGCGCTTCTGTACCGCCCAGAGAGAGATCGGACTCGCGACCGGCGAGCCGCCGACGACCCGGGGATACACGCCTTCGGTCTGGAGCCAGCTCCCGAAGCTCGTCGAGCGCGCGGGAACGACGAGCGGCGAGGGCAGTATCACCGGCCTCTACACGGTCCTCGTCGAAGGCGACGACATGAACGAGCCGGTCGCCGACGCCGCACGATCGCTCCTCGACGGGCACGTCGAGCTCTCGCGCAAGATCGCCGAGAGGGGACGCTTTCCCGCTGTCGACGTCCTCTCGAGCGTGTCGCGCGTGATGCCCGACGTGACCGACGAACGCCACGGCGCCCTCGCGCGTCGCGCGCGGCAGCTGATGGCGACCTACCGCGACGCGGAAGACCTGATCTCGGTCGGGGCCTATCAGCAGGGAACGGATCCCGAGATTGATCGGGCGCGCGAAGCCTGGCCGGCGCTGCAGGCCTACCTGACCCAGCCGCGAGGCGAGGTCACTTCGATCGCGGACGGCCTCGACCAGCTCGAACGGATCCTGCCGCCGGACGCCGCGGGCCAGGTCGTGCCGGCCGCTGCGATGCAGACCGTCGAGGCCGCTTCGGCGGGAGGGGCGGCATGAAGCGTTTCCAGTTCCGCCTCGAGAGCGTCCTGCGGATCCGCCGCTTCGAATTCGATCGTGCGCGAACCCAGCTCGCCCGCCTGGAAGAAGAGCGCGCGCGCCGCGAGGCCGTCGTGCGCGGCGAGGCCGATCGGCTCGCCCGTGGACGAAGCCTGCTCGAGGCCGAAGTGCAGCAGGGGGCGGACGGCGAGACCATCGCGCTTCGACACGACGCGGTCACCGCCGGTCGCTATCGCGTCGCGCAGGCGGAGCGCGCCGTGGAAGAGATGCTCGAACCGATCGCGGCGGCGCGGCGGCGACTGCATCACGCCCGCGCCCGCGTGCGCAGCCTCGAGCGTCTCGAGGAAGAGGCCGCTGCGAGACACCACCGGGAAGGACTCGCCGCCGAGCAGGCCGAGCTGGAAGAGCTCGCGCTGTCGCGGATCGCGCTCGAGCAGGCTTCGGCGCGACGTCGCGAGCGTATCGAAGGGGAGGCAGAGCGATGAGCTTCGTTTCGAGCCTTCGTCCGGTCGTGCCGCTCCTGCTGGCTCTGCTCCTCGTGCCCGTTGCCGCGCAGGGGCAGGAGAGCGCGGCTCCCGCCGAGTCCGAGGCGAGCGAGCGCAGGCCGATCGATCCCGACGCCTTGAAGGAGGGGGCGGCCGCCGTCGACCTGCTGAACGCGCCCGGTCTCTCTCGCGGCGTCGACGCGATCATCGAGGAGATCCGCAAGCGCGAGGTCGAGATCGCGCTCCGCGAGCAGCGCATCGCCGAGCGGGAGCGCGCCGTCGTCGAGCTCGAGGACATGATCGTGAAGCGATCGACGGACCTCGATCGCGTCCGTCAGGAGGTCGAGGACCGCATCGCGGAATGGAGCAGCCAGGGTCGCGACCGCGTGTCCCAGCTGGCCGACGTGTATGCGGCGATGCCCCCGGAGAAGGCGGGTCGCCTTCTCGACAAGCTCGACCTCGACCTCGCCGTCTCCGTCGTCCGGAACATGAAGAAGAAGAGCTCCGCGGCCGTGCTCGGCGCGATGCGCGCCGATCGCGCGCTCCTCGTGAGCCGCAGGATGTTGAAGCCCCTGGATCCGTCCACCGACGCGCCCGCGGCGCGCGCGCGTTAGGCAGCACTCGAATTCGCGCCTGGCGCGACCCTCTCGAAGGAGGTGCCCCGAAATGACCGTCGATCTGATCCACACCCTCGATGCCCGTGGCGGGGAAGCCCGCCGAAGCGACGCGCAGGGTGGGGCCGGAGAATTCCCCGGTGTCCTCGAGTCGAGTCTCGAGGCGGCATCGAGCGGATCGTCCGGCAAGCTCGATTCTGCCGATTCCGGGGGCCGGGAATCCTCGAAGAAGATCGGGGTGCGTTCGGACCGCACGGATCGGAAGGAAGCGAAGCCGTCTCGTGAGGCGGACGACGCGAAGCGCGCCGAAGCGGCGGCGGAGTCGGGCGCGGTGGGCGCGGAGGCCACTCGGGTCGACGAGCGTATGCCGGTCCAGCCGGCCGCGGAGCCTCGCTCGGAGGATCGTCTCGAGCAGGCGGTGCGCGGCGAAGGTCTCGAAGAGGGCGAGGCCCTCGACGAAGAGCAGTCCAGGGAGCTGGCCTCGCGCCTCGAAGCCGCAGGGATCGGCGCGGCGGACGGCGACGAGGCGAGCGCGACCGCGGACGCGGCTGCGACCGGTGCGGCGGCCTCTGGCGTGCCGCAAGCGACGGCGGGGGCCGCCGATGCGTCCCGCGAGGCCGATTCGGAGCTGGCCGAGGCGTCGCGTGAGGCGGCGGAGACCGAACGCGCGGCGGAGCTCGCGGCGGCGGAGCGGGAGTCCGATTCCGATCGGTCGGGCGCCCGGGAGCAGTACGCCGAGCGGCCGACCGACGAAGCGCTCTACGAACGGGCGGCCGAGGGGAGTCC
>JAUIMK010000180.1 GCA_030432735.1 bacterium | reverse complement strand
ATGCACCGCCCGTCAGGGCAATTCGCCCAGTCGCTTGCCAGATCACAGAGGCGGCGACGACGATGCGGCTACAGCAGCCCCTCGCTTCTCGAGCTGAGGCGCGCCGCAAGAATCTCTCTCCTGTCTGTTGTTCGGGTGAGAACGAACGTTCGAAGCGCCCGTCGTGGGTGGTTCGACGCAGCCGGTCGACGTTCCTGAACGTGAAGCGATTCCAGCGTTGAATCGTCGACGAATGGAGCCGGCCGGCTGGGCATCGCCTGGGTGTCTCACTCTCGGAAGAGCCGAAGAGGGTGCCCGGCGAGTAACGCGACGCGATGGCGTCGCATCTTGGATAGCAATTGAACACGAATATCTATGTAGGCAATCTCTCCTTCTCCTCGACCGAGGCCGACCTGCGCGAGGCATTCTCGCTGCACGGTGACGTCACGTCCGCGAACATCATCACGGATCGCGATTCCGGCCGATCTCGAGGATTCGGATTCGTGGAGATGGCCGACCCGACCAGCGCCAGCAACGCGATTCGAGCGTTGGATGGATCTGAGCTCGGGGGTCGCAACCTTCGCGTCAACGAGGCGCAGGACAAGCGACGAAGCGGCGGGTTCGGCGGCCGCTAGGCGCTCGCGAGAACCGCTTTCATCATGACCGGGGGGAGCTTCCTTGCTCTCTCCGGTCGGTTTGTTTCTGGGGGCATGACAGGCATCTGGCCGACGCAGGCACTGTGCGATTCGGTCCCTGGCGGGGCGATTCGGCGGCACCCGGTACCGTAGGGCACCGCACATAGCGGCTATGGTCACGCGATGACGGACGCGTTGGCTGCCGAAGAGCGCCGGTCGCTCGCCTCGCCGGAAGCGATCCAAGCGCCCGGGCGCGATCGCGCCTCGGTCCTGCGATGGGTCGACCGACACCTCACCGGACTGATGGGCGACGATGCGCCGGCCTCTCCCCGGTTCCGCGGAGGGCAATCCGCCGCGGACGAAGCGCTCCGTGGCTTCGACGTCGCGGGCTATGCCTCGCGGCGCAACGTCGTCGAGCCGGTGGACGCCCGCGGCGCCTCCGGGCTCTCGCCGTGGATCCGGCACGGCTGGCTCTCGCTGCCCCGCGTCTGGGCGGCGGTCGAGGACGGCCCGCCGCGGGACGTCGCGAAGTTCCGCAGCGAGCTCCTCTGGCAGGAGTACGCGCGTCACCTCTACGCGCGGATCGGGACCGCGAGCGCGCGCTCGATGCGCTTCGGCGTGGCCGAGCGCGGTCCGAGTCGGATGGGGGCGCAGGCCTCGTCGGGGATGGCGTGCGTCGAGCGGCTGCGGGAAGAGCTCCGTCGGGACGGTTGGATCCCGAACGCGGCACGCATGTGGCTCGCGTCGCACTGGAGCGTGCGCGGGCAGGGCGGCTGGCGAGACGGCGAAGACCGCTTCTTCCAGCAGCTCCTCGACGGCTCGCGTGCGGCGAATCGACTGGGGTGGCAGTGGACGGTCGGCGCGCAGACGGGGCGGCTCTACGCGTTCGAGCGTGGCCAGGTCGAGCGACAGGCGCCGGGCTGGTGCGAAGGGTGCGCGCGGGCGCGCGACTGCCCGATCGAAGGACCGCCCGGCGCGCAGGCGCCGGTCCATGCGTCGACGCCGGCGCCGGGGCTCGGTCGCGTAGCCGAGGCGAACAACGGTTCGGGCCCGGAAGCCGTCGTCGATCGAGGGGAGCCGGAGGCGGTCTGGCTGACGGCGGAGTCCCTCGGCGACGCGGATCCGGCGCTCGAAGCGCATCCCGCGCTGCCCGTCGTCTTCGTCTTCGACCGCGCCCGCCTGGCCCGGTGGAAGCTGTCTCGCAAGCGGCTGGTCTTCCTCGTCGAAGGGCTCGCCGAGCTCGCGGAGCGGCGTTCGCTCGAGCTCTACGTGGGCGACCCGGCCGCCGTCCTGGCGAACCGACGCCTGGCGGCGACCCACGCGCCGGTCCCCGGCTGGCGGGACGCGTCGAGGCGTCTCTCGATCGCGCACGAGCATCCGTGGCCCTGGCTCGTCGCGCCGCACGAGGGTCCGATCGGCTCGTTCAGCGCCTGGCGGAAGGGGATCACCCTCCCGGACGCCGCCGGCCCCCAGCAGGCGCTGCGCTTCTAGGGGATCGGCTCGGCGCGGGTGTCGTCGATGACGAGCACGATGTTGGCGAGCAGACCGTACGGATCGCACAGGCCGGTCACGGAGACCTCGTCGCCGAGCTGCACACCCGGCGTCACGGCCGTCTCGCTTCCCTCTTCGGTGATCGTGACGGTCAGCGTTCGCGTCTCGTCGTCGGTCGTCACCGCGAGCGGGAGTCCCGTTCGACAGGGGTTGCTCTCGAGGTCGAGCTCGAAGCCGTCCTCGAGGAGCTCGCCGACCTCGCCCGTGACGAGTAGCTCGCCGGCGCGATCGACATCGACGAGGATCAGCGCGGCGCGGACGAAGTCCGGGTCGTCGAGGACCAGCACACCGTCGACGGTGACCGGGTCGGCCACGAAGACGTCTTCGAGGCGCAGTGGCTCGCCGGTCGTCGTGAGGATCCGCGTGCCGTTCCCGCCGGCCGGAGCGGGTTGCAGCTCCACGTCGACCGGCTCGACGGACACGACCGACTGGTCCGGGTCGAGCAGGACGGGGAGGAAGCCCGCAACCGGCTCACCGTCGACCTCGCCGGTGAGTCGCAACGCGTCGCCCAGCTGGACGACGAAGGCGTCGACGGTCAAGAGGCCTTCGCGATCGATGAAGGGGCGGCCCTCGTCGTCGATCAGGATCGCGCCGGTCGGGACGTCTTCGGGATCGAGATCGCAACGGCGGATCGGACGCGGCTGCAGGCCCGGCGGGCGATCGCGGTACCAGATGCGGCATTGGCCCGTCGGCGGATGGTGTCCCGGCGGCACCCGGACGACGGGAACGGCCGGAAGCGCGTGGTCCACGCGGCCGACGAGGGTGACCGTCTCACCGATCCAGGTCTCGTCGAAGAGGTCGTCGAGGGCGCGAGGGCGTCCCTCGTCCTCCACGTTGTCGAAGAAGGCGCTCTCGGCGTCGATCCGCGCCGTGACGCAACCGCGATAGGCCGGCAGCTCGGTGGTGCCGACGACCGGCACGGCGTCGCAGACGAGGATCTCGTCTTCGTCCGCGTCGACGTCCGCGAGGGTGCCTTCGACGCGAACGACCTTCTCCGCGAACGCGGCGCTCACGAGGTCGGCATGGATGACCGGCCGGAAGAGGAAGCGCTCGGAGCCGGGCGGCGCCTCGACGATGTGGATCGAGCGGCCCGCGTCGATGTCGAGCTGCAGATAGGCGAGCTCGCCGTCTTCGATCTCGATGCAGCCCTGGGGAACGACCTCGATCCGGCCGCTGTTGCCCGGGCGTTCCGCGTCGATCCGCTCGCCGGTGGTCAGGACGAGCTCGATCCGCTCGACCTCGAGTCGGATGCGGCAGTAGTGGCCGGCGGGGACGGTGCGATGGAGTCCGAAGGGAAGCGAGTGGGTGCGCAGGTCGAGCAGGTCGATCGGCTGACCTTCGCCGTCGTGGAGCACCTCGCGGGCGCCATCCGCGCCGACCAGCTCCATGCGCACGACGCTCAGGTTGATCTCGGAGAAGAGGCTCGGGTCCGCCGGCGCATCGGTCAGCAGGATCGCGACCGTACCTTCGGCCCGGGTCGCGGCGGCGGAAGTCGAGGACGAGCCGCCTCCCTCGGCGCAGCCGATCGCGAGCGTGAGCAGCGCGACGAGCGCGAGGGCGAGGGGCCTCGCCTTCCGGGAGAGTCCATCGACGACGGGGTGCAGCAGCATGGGGAGCCTCATCTTGTCGGTCTTGCGGTGGCGCACGGCTCGCCGGGGAGCCGTGCGTCGCGTCGAAGGCCGACAGCATAGACGAGAATGCAGGAGGAGACGGTTCCGTCACCCCGGAACGTCCGCGACGAGGGGGCCGAACGGGGCGTCCGGTGCCGAGCGGCCCCTCGGACTGGCAAGCCTGCGGCAATCCATCCGCGCGCGACGTTCGTCGCCGCCGCGTCGCTCAGTTCGACCAGTAGACGTACGCATCGCCCGGTGCGTCGTCGAGGCTCCCGTCCTTGTCGAGATTCACGGGCACGGCGAGTCGACTGGGCCAGCCCGGCGGCGCCTGCTCCGCCTCGTGCGCTGCGAGTGCCGCTTCGAGCTCAGCGAGCTTGTCGGGCCGCTCCGCCGAGAGATCGCGTCGCTCGGTCGGGTCGTTCGACAGGTCGTAGAGCCAGCGGCGGCCCGGGGGATCGCTCACGTTGAGCTTCCATCCGTCGACGAGCGCGGAACGCGACGCGCCGCTCCGCCAGAAGAGCGCGCGATGGGGCAGACCGTCGGCCTCGCCGCGGGCCCAGGGAAGCAGGTCGACCCCGTCGATCGTCCGATCCGTCGGGAGCGGTGCACCGGCGGCGGCCGCGGCGGTCGCGTAGAGGTCGAAGTGGTGGACGGGGGCGTCGACCTCCGTGCCGGGCGCGATCCGCGCGGGCCAGCGGGCGAAGTAGGGCACGTGGATCCCGCCTTCGAAGAAGCTCATCTTCCAGCCGCGATAGGGCGCGTTGACCTCGGGAATCCCGATGTAGCCGGCGCCGCCGTTGTCCGACGTGAAGAGCACGAGGGTGTTCTCGGCGAGGCCGTTCTCCTCGAGCGCGCGGAGCACGCCGCCGACACTCCGGTCGAGGCTCCGGATCATCGCCGCGTAGACGCGCTCGCGATGGAGCTCGATGTGGGCGAGCGCGTCGTAGTCGGCACGGAGCGCCTGGAGCGGCGTGTGCGGGGCCCAGTGGGCCAGATAGAGGAAGAAGGGTCGCTCGCGATTCCGCTCGATCACACGGACCGCCTGCTCCGTGTACCAGTCTGTCAGGTAGCCACCGGGCTCGAAGGCCGGGCCGCCGTTGTACTGCGCGGCGAAGCGCATCGACGCCCACAGGAAGCGGTCGATCGGGTCGAAGTCCTGCTTCGCGTTGACGACGCCGGGATCGTCCTCGGGCAGGTAGAGCCCGCTCGTCATGAGCAGGCTCTCGTCGAAGCCCTGCTCGTGGGGCGCCATGCCGTTCGTGCGGCCGAGGTGCCACTTGCCGATGTGGACGTTGTGGTAGCCGCGGGTCGCGAGCAGCTCGGCGAGGCTGATCTCCGAAGCGGGCATGCCGAGCGCGGCATAGGGGCGGTCGACCTCGACGTCGTGGTCGATCCGGTCGCGCAGGCGGGTCCGCTGCACGCTGGCACCGGCGAGCTTCGTCAGACGGGTCATGCCGGGCGGCGTCGGCGTGAACTCGAAGCCGAAGCGCGTGGCGTAGCGGCCGGACAGGAGCGCGGCGCGGGACGGCGCGCAGGTCGCGTTCGCGGCGTAGCCGTTCGTGAAGAGGGCGCCGTCCGCCGCGATCGAATCGATGTTGGGCGTCGGGACGGTTCCGTTCGCGACGCCGCCGCCGGCGAAGCCGAGGTCGTTCCAGCCGAGGTCGTCGGCCAGGATCAGGACGATGTTCGGCGGGCGATCCGCTGGCGCGCGGCCCTCCGGGTCCGAGCCGGTCTGCCATTCGACGTCTCGGGGCGGGCCGACTTCGTAGCTTCGCTGCGAAGCGATCGAGACCGCGCCGAGCACGAGCGCGGCCCGATTCAGCCAGGCGAGCCCGCCGAGGACGAGGAGGGCGGCGAAGGTCACGAGGCCGAGGCGGGCGAGGCGGTTCATCGTGCGGGGCTCCTCACCGCGGCGCGGGCCTCGGCGGCGGCCGTCGGTTGCTGCGCCGAGAATCTGGCATAGGCTCTGCCAAAAGCAAGCGACTCCGAGGTCGATCGCCGGGGCGCGGCCGTGTTATGCGACGCGCGTCGATTCCCGGGCGAGCGAGCCACCTCGGCGGCGGACCCGACGCGTGGGCACCACGCGGGTCGGCCCCGAGATCCCCACTGGAGGAGACGGCATGAAGATCGGACTCATTCCCGCGAACATCGGCTCGCCCAACGGCGAGATGATGATCGGCCTGGCGCGGCTGGCCGAGGAGGTCGGCTTCGAGTCGATCTGGACCTTCGAGCACGTGATCATCCCGGTCGACTACGAATCGAAGTACCCCTACAGCGCCGACGGCAAGATGGGCGTCGACCCGGAAGCGAACTTCGTGGATCCCCTGATCGCCCTGAGCGCGATCGCGGCCGCGACGAAGACGATCCGGCTGGGGACGGGCGTGAACATCCTCTCGCAGGCGAACCCGCTCTACGTCGCGAAGCAGGCGGCGAGCCTCGACTTCGTGTCCGGCGGCCGCTTCGAGCTCGGCCTCGGGATCGGCTGGCTGCGGGAGGAGTTCCGAGCCTGCGGAACGCCTTTCGAACGTCGCGGCGCCCGCTTCGACGACTACCTTCGAGCGATGCGCAAGGTCTGGTCCGGCGACGTCGTCGAGCACCAGAGCGAGTTCCTCGACTGGACGGGCTTCAAGAGCCACCCCACGCCGGTCCAGGATCCCTTCCCGGTCGTGATCGGCGGTACGAAGGGCAAGGCCTTCGAGCGCGTGGCCCGCTACGGCAACGGATGGTTCGCGCCGACCGCCAGTCCGGGCCAGCTCGAGCCGATGCTCGGGCAGCTCGACGAGGCCTGTGCGGAAGCGGGGCGCGCCCGCTCGGAGATCGAGGTCACGGCGATGTGGTTCCCGAAGCCGGACGATCTGAGCGACGTCGAGCGCTATGCGGAGCTCGGCGTCGGACGGCTCGTCGTTCCGGTTCCCGCGATCGTGAAGGGCAATCCGATCGAGAGCCTGCAGGCGTTCGGGGAGGACGTGCTCGGCCAGCTCCGGTGAGGCCGCGGGCGGTCCTCAGGGCGCCAGGAGCGTCTCGTGCCACCCGTCGCCGTCGCGCCAGCAGACCCTGCGCGTGTGGACGCGGTCGCGGCTTCCCTGCCAGTGCTCGATCCGGCGGGGCTCGAGCCGGAACCCGATCCACTCGCGCGGGCAGGGGACCGGATCGGGCAGGGTCGCGTCGGCGCGCGACGCCGCCTGCCTGAGCGCGTCGAGGGATTCGATGGGCTGCGACTGTGGCGACGCGTGGATCATGACCTGCCCCGCCCGTGGACGCGTCGCGAAATCGTCGGCGACCTCGGCTTCGCTCAGCCGCGCGACGGCTCCATCGATCCGGGCCTGCTCCTCGATCGGTTCCCAGTAGAAGCAGACGCTCGCCTGCGGATTGCGGTCGAGGTCGCGGGCCTTCTCGCTCCGCACATCGGTGAAGAAGCGAAGCCCCTGCTCGTCGATCGATCGGAGCAGGACGTGGCGGACCGAGGGGGCGCCGCTCGGGGCGACGGTCGCGAGGCACATCGCGTTCATGTTCCGCCGTCCGGTCTCGCTCGCGCGTTCGATCGCGTCGCGGATCCGCTGGATGGCACGGGAAGGGATCGTCGATGCATCAGCCATGGGATCGCCTTCGCTCCTCGTCGCGCGCCTGCGCCGCTGGTTCTTTCATCCGCGATTCCGGGTCGACGACCGGAACGGCGTTCGCGTCGTGCGCCTTGGGCGGCGCCCGGTGTGGCGCGAATCAGTCGGTGGGCGTCGGCAGCATCGCCTCGATCCCGCCATCGACCGGCAGCACGACGCCGTTCACGAAGCCGGCGTAGTCCGAGGCGAGGAAGACGGCGACGTTCGCGATGTCCTCGGGCGTGCCGATCCGGCCCATCGGCTGTCTCTCCGCGAAGCCCTGGACCCCGCCCGGCAGGGTCTCGAGCCACGCGGTCATCCCGATCGTCGCCGCGGACGGGGCGATCGCGTTGGCGCGGATGCCGCGGGTGCCGTACTCGATCGCGACGCTGCGCATGAAGCTGTTGAGCGCCGCCTTCGCGGCGCCATAGGTCGCGAGTCCCTTGACCGCGCCCGTGCCGGCGCCGCTCGTCGTCGACAGCACCACACCGCCTCCCGCCGCCACCATGATCGGGAGCGCCTCCATCGTCGCGTGGTACACGGCGTCGAAGTTGAGCGCCCGGAGTCGGGCGTGCTCCTTCCGGTCGATCTCCTCCATCGGGGTCGGGAAGGAGCCGCCGGCATTGTTGTAGAGCACGTCGATCCCGCCGAAGCGCTCGACGGTCGTCCGGACGACCGCCGCCGCCTGGTCCGGGTCGGTCACATCGCAGACCAGGGACGCGACGTCTCCCCCGTCCTTCTCGATCGTCTCGGTCGTCTCCCGAAGGCGCACCTCGTCGATGTCCGTGACGAGGACCGAGCCGCCGAGCGAGGCGAAGAGGATCGCGCTCGCGCGGCCGATCGAGCCGCCGGCGCCGGTGACGGCGATCGTCTTGCCGGTGTAGTCGATCTTCATGGGGTCGCGTTTCCTCTTCTTGGCGTACCAGGTGCCGCATCGACGTACGCGTCGAGTACGCGACGCGTCGCCGGCTGGACCCGTCTCGCATGAGGCGAGTACCAGGGCATCAGGATCTTCGCGATCCGAGGCGCATAGAAGCGCCGCTCGCGTCGTTCGAAGGATCGAGCCGCCTCGAGAACGGCGTCCTCGATCCGTCCGCGCTCGCGATCGATCGCCATCAGGTGGTCCCGGACGCGATCGGTGAAGCTCTGCAGGTGGGCGCCGAAGGCTCGGAAGCCACGCAGGCGGTGGAGCCAGCCCGGGGCGACGGCGTGGAGGACGTCGTGGGTCACGTTTCGGTGCTCGAACTCTTCGGCGAGATGCCAGGACCAGAGCTCGCGAACGGCCGGGTCGGCGCCTTCGAGGGCATCGTCGATCTCCTGCAGGAAGAACTCCGACGAGATCAGTCCGGAGCACTCGAAGCCCTCGCAGTAGGCGAGATTCCATTCGAGGCTCTCCTCGGAGAGGAAACGTTCGAAGTCCGCCTTGATCTCGGCGTCGAAGGCCTCGAGTCCCGGGTACTGCTCGAAGAGCGCGCGGTTGTACGCGGCATGGACCCGGTAGTGGTTCGCCTCCTGACGGTTGAAGACGTCGACGTCGGCGAGGAGTCCTGGCGCCGCGTCGGCGAGGATCGGCCGCGCCTGCTTCATGACCCGGATCAGATAGGGCTCGAGATGGGGCAGCAAGAGCGACGCGCCGTTCAGCCGGTGGGCCAGCTGTGGCCAACGCGGAATCCAGAGCCCGTCGGCCCGGCCGAAGTCGATTCGCGGAAGGCGCGCGCGCATCCGTTCGTTCCTCTCTACTCGATACACCGGGATTATACGTCGGGCGATCGGGTACGCAGATCCAGCGCAGCTTTCGCCGTGGCCCCGTCCGCGCGCTTCCCTTAGCATTCGCCCGTCCTTCTCGGGGCTGCGTTGGCTGGTAGAGTCCGCGCGTCCCGTCATCCACGCACAGGAGACCCACATGAGCGACCGCCTCTTCAGCAAGTACAAGGTGATCGACGTCGATACCCACATCACCGAGCCCGCCGACGTCTGGACCGACCGCGTCTCCAGCAAGTGGGGCAACAAGGTGCCGCACATCCGGCAGATCGAAGGGCGCGACGTCTGGTTCATCGGCGACGAGCCCGCCGGCGGACCGGGCTTCTACACCTTCGCGGGTCACGACGACACCTACCCGAACGCGCCGCTCGGCTACGACTCGATCCCGGCCGCGTCCTACGACGCGCAGGCGAGGCTCAAGCTGATGGACGAAGAAGACATCTACGCGATGGTCCTCTATCCGAATCTCGGCGGCTTCGGCTCCGGGGGCTTCCTCCGACTCGGCGAGCCCGAGCTGATGCTCGAATGCGTCCAGGCCTACAACGACTTCCTGGTCGACTGGTCGAGCGCCGATCTCAACCGGCTGCTTCCGGTGATGGCGCTTCCCTTCTGGGACGTCGACCTCTGCGTGAAGGAGATCGAGCGGTCCGCGGCGAAGGGCCACCGGGCGGTGCTCTTCGGCAGCCGGCCCGAGACCTTCGGTCAGCCGCCGCTCGCCCACCAGCACTGGGACCCGGTCTGGGCGGCGACCCGCGATGCCGGCCTCCCGATC
>JAUIMK010000179.1 GCA_030432735.1 bacterium | reverse complement strand
CGCGCCGCCGGGGCGAGCGTCGCCGAGATCTTCGCGCGGGAAGGCGAGGCGGGCTTCCGCGAGCGCGAGCGGGCGGCGATCGAGGCGGCGAGTCGGGAGGCCGCGGTCGTGGCTTTGGGCGGCGGCGCGATCGTCCAGCCCGGCGCCGCGGACCACCTGATCGAGCGGGGCACCGTCGTCTGGCTCGAGGCCGACCCGGCGACGATCCTCGAGCGGATCGGCGATGCGGAGAGCCGGCCGCTGCTGGCCGGCCTCGACCCGGCGGAGCAGCGGGAGAAGCTCGAACGACTCCTCGAGGACCGGAAGCCCTATTATGCCCGCGCCGCCATCCGCGTCGACGCGACGAACGCTCCCGAGGCCGTCGTCGACGAGATCGTGGCGAGGATGCACGCGCTCTGACCCCGGACGAAGAAGACAGGAACCAGACGGACATGGCCGCCAGGAAGGCGACGCAGAACATCAAGGCACGCGCGACGCGGGGAGCCGGCCGGCTCCGCGGGCGCGGGCGCGTCCGCGCGACGGTGCACGTCGCCCTGGGCGAGCGCAGCTACGACGTCGAGCTCGGGGACGATTGGCTCGAGACCATCGGCCGGCGCGCCGCGGACAAGCTCGGCGCGGAGCGCGTCGCAATCGTGACGGTCCCGAGCGTCGCGCGACGCTATGCGCCGCTGCTCACGAAGGGACTCGCTGCGCGTGGCGCGAAGGTCGACCGGATCGTCGTCCCGGACGGCGACGCGACGAAGAACCTGAAGCAGCTCGGCCTGCTCTACGACCGCTTCCTCGAGCACGGGATGGATCGGAGCTCGGGGGTCGTGACCCTCGGAGGGGGCGTCGCCGGGGATCTCGGCGGCTTCGCCGCGGCGAGCTTCCTGCGTGGGATCCCGTTCGTGCAGGTGCCGACCACGGTGCTCGCGATGGTCGATGCCTCGATCGGGGGAAAGACCGGCGTGAACCTCGCGCAGGGGAAGAACCTCGTCGGCGCCTTCCATCAGCCGAAGGGCGTCTTCCTCGACATGGCGACCCTGCGTTCGCTGCCACGGCGCGAGCGCGCGGCCGGTGCGGCGGAGCTGATCAAGCACGCGGCGATCTGGGACGCGTCGCT
Organism: bacterium; assembly: GCA_030432735.1. Taxonomy (GTDB): domain Bacteria; phylum Myxococcota_A; class UBA9160; order UBA9160; family UBA4427; genus UBA4427. The sequence goes on along the minus strand of JAUIMK010000179.1, from coordinate 8,846 downwards.
CTTCGACTGGCTCGAGCCCCGGATCGAGGCGTTCCTCGACCTCGATCCGAAGGTCGTCCTGCCCGCGCTGGAGCGGTCCTGTGCGATCAAGGGCGAGGTCGTCGAGCGGGACGAGCGCGAGGGCGGCCTGCGAAAGCTGCTCAACTTCGGCCACACGCTCGGTCACGCGATCGAGAAGCACGCCCGGTACCGGGGCATCCTCCACGGGGAGGCCGTCGCGATCGGCATGGTTTTCGCGGCGCAGCGCTCCGAAGAGTTGGGTTTTGCCCCCGCTGGCACGCGCGCGCGGCTGCAGGCGGTGCTCGAGCGTGCCGGCCTTCCCACCCGGGTCCCGAATCGCCCGCGATCTGCTTATCTATCTGCGATTGCCGTCGATAAGAAGAAGCAAGGCGGCAAGATCCACTTCGTCGTGCTGGAAGGCATTGGGAAATCCAGCACGGTGGCGCTGACACCTCGGGAGATCCTCCCGGCCGGTTGGCGCGCCTGAGACGCAGGGACGGATCGGTCGAATCGAACCGGAGGGGGGCCGGACAGCGTGGAGCTCGAAGTATCCGCATGGACCCGCCGCGATCGCCTGGAGCGAATCGCGGCCGCCGAACGCGATCGCCGGGCCGGGCGCATCCCGCTCGCGCTGGCGGCGCTCGGCGAGGGGAAGGAATGGCCCGCGCGGCTGGTGCTCGCGCTCGCGAAGCTTCCCGGCGACGAGGGCGTGGAAGCCCGCGAGATCCTCGAGGCGACCCTCGACGACTGGGCTGCGGAGTCGGGTCTCGCCTCCCTCGATCCGCGAGCCGCTGCGCCCGAGCGGGAAGCCGGCGAGGAAGAAGAATCCGAGCGCGCAGCCCACGATGACGACCTCGTCGTGGATGCCGTGGAGGCCCTCGAGGAGGACCTGCTCGTACCCGCGACGCCCGTCGAGGCAGCGACCTCGCTCGAGTCGATCGAGACGAAATCCGCTCGGGGGGGGGAGGCCGCCGCTGCTTCGCGTGCGTCCGACCCGCCGAGCGCGGCGGCCGCGCTCGCATCGCCGATCGAATACGACGAGCTCGAACGGGCCTTCGCCGAAGCCGAGGCCCAGACCGACGAGATGCACGGCGTCAACGACGTCGCCGAGCGGGTCCTCATGGACGAGCCGTTCGGGCTCGCGGAGCTCGATGGGGTGGCCTACGACGCGGGCGACGAGGTCGCTGCCGCGGTGGACGCCGGGACCGTTTCGGGCGCAGAGGTCGACACGAACGCCGGAATCGAGACCGACGCGGCGTGGGCGGAAGCGCCGATCTGGCCCGAGCCGATCGCCCCCGAGCCGCCGCGCGCCGTTTCGGCGCCGCTCCAGGCGAAGGACGAGGCGGCTCTCGACGCGGAGGGCGGTCGCCCGACACGCGCGCACGTGATCACGACCCTCGAGCGATGGCTCGACAACCTCCGAGCGGGAAGAGCGCGGTGACGCTCGCCCGACGAGGGGAGGGGACGAAATGAGTTTCGAGCAGATTCTGCAGACGATCGTGGACGATTGTGGCGGCGGCTTCGGCGCGGCGTTGATGGGCCTCGATGGCATCGCCATCGCCCAGGTCGAGGCGAGCGATCCGCCGCCTGGCGACCCGCTGGAAGGCGACGTCACGACGGCGGGGATCGAGTTCGGTCGGATCCTGACGGACGTGACCAAGGCGTCCGATTCACTCGCCACGGGCAACATGCGCGAGGCCGTGATCTCCCTGGATCGTGTCCACCTCGTCTTCCACACGATCGACGACGACCTCGTGCTCGTGCTCGCGTTGTCGCCGGATGGCAATCTCGGCAAGGCGCGCTACCTCATCCGCCGGTACGCGATCGACGTCCGCGCCGAGCTCTGAGCTCGTCGCTCGCCCCGGCGAGGGCGAGGCCGCGCGCGGCGGCAGGATCCCGCGGAAGAGGCTCGAAGAGGGGACGACGATGACGCGATCCGCGACCAAGATTCTCGTTCTCCACGGGCCGAACCTGAACCTCCTCGGTCGTCGTGAGCCCGACGTCTACGGGACCCAGACGCTCGCCGACATCGACGCCTCCCTCGAAGCCGCGGCGAAGGAGCTCGGCGTCGAGGTGGAGACCTTCCAGTCGAACCACGAAGGCGTGCTGATCGACCGCATCCAGGACGCGATGGGCGATGCGGCGGGGATCGTGATCAATCCCGGCGGCTTCACCCACACAAGCGTCGCGCTCCGTGACGCGTTGGCTGCCGTCGAGTTGCCGGTCGTCGAGGTGCACCTCTCGAACGTGCACGCCCGGGAAGCGTTCCGCCGAGAGTCCTTCGTCTCGCCGGTCGCGATCGGAGTGATCTGTGGCCTCGGAGCCGACGGCTACCGCTTCGCGCTGGAAGCGCTGGCGCTCCGACTGAACGGCTGATCCGCCGGCTGCGGGCGCTCGCCGGGGTACTGATCCGCCGGCTGCGGGCGCTCGCCGGGGTACTGATCCGCCGGCTGCGGGCGCTCGCCGAGGGCGACCCGGGACGGGGATTCGGCCGGGATCGGCTCGCCCCGAGGCGACGGCGGACCGGCCGGGAGGGGCTCGGCCGTCGGCCCCACGGGCGTCGCTCTACCCCCACACATGCGTCTCAAGGGGGCGTCCGGGTGGCCGATAGGGGAAGAAGAGGACCGCCGTCACGCTGACGGACGGCGTTCTCGTGCTCGATTCCCCGCCGTGCTGAGGGTTCATTGGCGCTCAACAAACGAAAAGTACTGGACGCTGCGCGCAAGCACGCGCACAAGGGCGCGAAGGCGAAGGCGCTGAAGGAGTACAACAAGCTCCTCAAGGAAGACCCGCGCGACGCGAAGCTGTTGCTCGAGGTCGGCGACGCCTATCGCCGTTGGGGGCAGAACGAAGAGGCGATCGCCCAGTACGGGAAGGTCGCCCAGCAGTACCGCCAGGATGGCTTCGACGCGCGCGCGGTTGCCGTCTTCAAGCAGATCCTGAACCTCGATCCGAAGAACTACGGCGCCTACGTCTCGCTCTCCGAGCTCTACCAGCGCATGGGCCTCGACTCGGAAGCGGTCGCCGCGCTGCAGACCGCAGCCGACGGCTACCACAAGGAGGGCCGCAAGTCCGAGGCCCTCGATCTGCTCCGGCAGATGGCGGCGCTCGACCCGACCAACACGACGAGTCGTCTCAAGGTCGCGGAGCTGCTCCGCCAGGAAGGCATGGAGTCCGAGGCGGTCGCCGAGTACGAGGCGGTCGTCGCGGAGCTCGAGAGTCAGGACGACCGCGAGCAGCTCGTGACCGTACTCGAGCGACTGCTCGAGGTGAAGCCCGACAAGGTCGAGGCGATCACCGCGCTGGTCCGTCAGTTCATGCTGTCGGGCGATCTCGATCGCGCCGAGCCGCTCGCGGTGCGTGCGCTGAACGTCGAAGCCGGGGCACCGCAATTCGAGCTCCTGATGGACCTCTACGCCCAGATGGGCGACGACGCGAAGCTCGCCGACGCGACGCGCGGCCTCGCGAAGATCTTCCGCGAACGCGGCGACGAGGAGAGGGCGCGGGAGCTGATGCAGCGCCTGCCCGTCGACGAGGTCGGCTCGAGCTCTCGACTGGCCGTCGACGTGTCCGAGGTCGAGGAGCCGGATCTCGGAGATGACGAGCTCCTCGACGACGGCGAGCCCTTCCTGGCCCTCGACGCCGAGGCAGGGGATCTCGGCGGCGAGCCGGCGCTCGAGCTCGGGGACGAACCGCTCCTCGACCTCGGAACCGACGAGGCGCCGGAGAGCGAGCCCGCGGCGCAGCCCGAGGCCGCGCCCGAGCCGGAAGTGGAGGCTCCGCTCCCGGAAGGGGATCCCGATCAGCTGCTCGCGGAAGCGAGCGTCTATCTCCGCTACGGAAAGCGCGACCAGGCGATCGCGAGCCTCCGCGGCATCCTCGCCCAGGACCCGGGCCATCGCGCCGCCCTCGAGAAGCTCGGCGAAGCCTACGCCGACGACGGACAGCAATCCGAGGCGGTGCAGGCCTGGATGAAGGCGGCGGAGCAGATCCGCGCGCAGGGCGATGCCGAGGCGCTGGCCGCCCTCAAGGACCGGATCGCGGCCCTCGATCCCGGCATGGCCGACGCGATCGAGGACATCGCGCCGGGGACCGCTCCGGCGCCCGAGGAGCCTCCGGTCCTCGAGCTCGATGAGGCGACCGACGACCTCGATGCGCCGGCCATCGATCTCGACCTCGACGTCGAGGTCGACCTGAACCTCGACACGGCGATCGGCGACGTCGAACACAGCGAGACCCAGACCGGCTTCGACTTCGGCGCGGAGGACGACGACTTCGAGATCCAGCTCGACGAGGACTCGGCGACGTTCGACACGCCGCCCGTCGAAGCGGCAGCGGAGCCGAAGGCACCGGTCGTGGAGGTCACGCAGCCCGACTTCGAGGGCGACGACGACGCGCTCCGGGTCGACGAGGACGAGTTCGAGATCGAGCTCGATTCCGACGATCTCGGCCTCGGGGACGAGGAGCAGGTCGTCGCCGCGGACGCGAGCGAGGAGGACGACGAGGTCTCGGTCGAGTTCGATTTCGACGCGGACGAGCTGACGTCGCCGCCGAGCGCTTCGACTGCCGGTGAGAGCACGACGACGGCCGCGAAGATCGCCGAGGAGCTCGAAGAGGCGGAGTTCTACATCGCCCAGGAGATGCACGACGAGGCTCGCGGCCTCCTCGAGCGGATCCTCGAACGGGTTCCGAACCATCCGGCCGCGATGCTGCGTCTCGGCGAGATCGCCACGGCGAGCGGCGAGGCACCGGACGACGCGACCGACTCCGGTCGGCCCGGCGCGAAGCCGGGTGTCTCCGATCTCGAGATCACCGCGCGTTTCGATGACGACGACGAGTTCGAGGTCGAGGTCGACTTCGACGAGGACGACGACGAGATCGAGGCGGCGGCGGACGACGACACGACCGGTCCAGCCCTCGACCTCGCGAGCGACGTCGCCGAAGGCGAGGCCGAAGCCACGATCGCCGACGCGTCGGACGACGCGGATGGGTTGGCGCTCGACGCGGACGTCGAGGTGGACCTGGACGTCGACGATGCGGACGACGCGGACGACGTCGGCGAGGCCGAAGGGGGCGTCGTGGCGGCCCACACGGGCATGGACGCGGCGGAGGCGCCGGCGGCGACCGACGACGGGGAATCCTTCGACCTGCGCGAGGCGCTGGCGGACGTCCTGACCGACGACGAGCCCGAGGCGGCAGATCCCAACGACCAGAGCGGTGTCCTGTCGACCGTCGAGGACGGGTTCGAGTCGATCTTCTCGGACTTCAAGAAGGGCGTGACCGCGACGCTCGACGAAGGTGACATCGATACCCGCTACGACCTCGGCATCGCCTACCGCGAGATGGGGCTCTTCGAGGACGCGATCGGCGAGTTCCGGTTCTGTCTCGATTCGACCCAGCGCCGCTTCGACAGCCTCTACCTGATGGGCCTCTGCGCCCGCGATCTCGGGCGATTCGAGGACGCGGTCAGCCATCTCGAGCAGGCCCTCGCACTCCCGGACCTGCCCGAAGATCGCATGGCGGGGGTCTACTTCGACCTGTCGATCGCGGAAGAGGGCGCGGGAGACCAGGACCGTGCCTGCACGAGCCTGCGCCGGGTGATCGAGCTCGAGCCCGGGTTCCCCGGCGCTGCGGAGCGGCTCGCGAGCCTCGAAGCGGGGCAGGTGACCTCGCCCTCGCTCGGTGAGCCCGGCGAGGCGTTCGAGTCCTTCGACGAGCTCTTCGAGGAAGACGCGGACGACGAAGGGGGCGATGCCGGCGTCGCGGTGGCCGCGGGAGCGGAGGCCTTCGAGTCCTTCGACGACGTCGTGAGCGAAGCCGAAGCGGACCTCCACGAAGCGGATTTCGTCTCGGGCGACGTACCGGCCGCGAGCGGCGGTGAGGCCGACGAGGATCAGCCCAACAACGAAGACACGCAGACCGTCCCGCGCAAGGGCGGTCGCAAGAAGATCTCCTTCGTCTAGCGCCCGGCGTCGGACGAGCGAGACGTGATCGACGGACCGGGCGCGCCCGGAGCCGGAAGCGCGAGGAACCCGTGGAACATCTCCAGCACTTCGGTCTGACCCAGGATCCCTTCAGCAACGAGCCGGATCTGCGCTTCTTCTTCGAGAGCGGGAGTCACCTCGACGCCCAGCGCCGCGTCGAACGCGGACTGCGGCAGCACAAGGGCCTCACGCTCCTGACCGGAGACGGTGGGATGGGGAAGACGCTCCTCGCGCGCCGCGTCCTCGATGCCCTCGAGGAGGAAGTCTTCGAAGCGGCCCTGCTCGTGATGCTGCCGGGCGCCGCCGACGCGAAGAGCATCCTCCAACGCTTCGCTCGCCAGCTCGGCTGCGAGGCGCCCGCCGAAGACAGGGCAGGACTCCTCTCGCAGATCTACGAACAGCTCGCGATCGTTCGCGAGGACGGTCGCCACGCCGTGCTCATGATCGACGATGCCCAGCTCATGACGCCCGAGGTCTTCGCGGAGCTGAGCGGCCTGCTGAACCTGGAGTACGAGGACCGCCGGCTGATCTCGATGCTCTTCGTCGGCTCTCCGGAGCTCGATCGTCTGGTCCAGAACGATTCGAGCATCGTGCCGCGGGTCGACGTGCGCGTCCGGCTCCAGCCCCTCGACATGGCCAACGCGACCGCGTACCTGAGCCACCGCCTCGACGCGGTCGGCGGGAACGCGACGATCCTCCCCGCGGCGGCGATCGACGCGCTCTTCAAGTTCGGACGCGGTCGCCCGCGCCTGCTGAACACGCTCGCCGACAACGCGCTCTTCGAGGCCTACCTGGCGGGACGCAACGCGATCGACGCCACGGACGTCGAGCGCGCGGCCGCGGATCTCGGGATCGGTCCGGATCCCGGAACGACCTACAGCGCGCTGTCCGCGGCGCCGGTTCCGCCGGCCCCGGCCGTCGCCGAGGTGCCGGCGGCAGGCGCGATCCCGGACGATGCCACCGGCGCACCGATGGCGCCGCCCGCTCCCGCCCTCGACCTCGACGCCGGCAGCGACTTCGAGCTGGCGCCCGAGATGGCGGCCCCGGCGATGGCCCCGACCCTCGACCTCGACGAAGGACTCGCCGACGCGCTCCAAGACGCGGCGGCCCCCGTGGCGGCGACGCCGCTCGGAACGCCCGTCGCCGACGCGGCGCCCGCGTCACTGGAGTTCGATACCGAGCCGCCGTCGGTCACCCAGTACCCCGTCGATCCGCCGGTTCGCGACGCGGCGGCAGCGGAGCCCGCCGGCGCCGCGGAGCTGCTCGCCCAGGCGGAGATCCTCGAGGCCGAGCTCTCGCCCCTCGAAGAGGGCGACGGCGAAGGGATCGAGGACGCGTTCGTGGAGCTCCTCGAGGAGTAGGGCGCCCGGGCTAGCTCGACGCGGGGCCGGATCTGCTAACGTGGTTCCGGATGCGCGAGTAGCTCAGTTGGTAGAGCATCAGCTTCCCAAGCTGAGGGTCGCCGGTTCGAACCCGGTCTCGCGCTCCAGATTTCTGAGCGGCCCCGGGTGCATAGCCCGGGGCCGTTGCTTGTTTGAGCACTGCGCGCCTTTGACGACGGCCGCGCGCGGTCTCGCACGGCATGGGGAGCGGCACCTTCGTTGCGGGGCGGCGGGGCGGGCGCGTAGGATGGTGCCCTACACCGGGAGGCGCCCATGTCCATCACGCTGCTCGTCACGCTGGTCGCAAGGCCCGAGTCGCTCGCCGAGATCGAGCGGACGCTCGAGGAGGTGAAGTCGTACCTGCCGGAGGTGGAGGGCTGCGAGTCGCTGCGGATCTGTCGTGCCCTCGACGATCCGACCACCTTCACGCTGATCGAAGGCTGGTCCTCGCGCGCGGCCCACGAGACCTATCAGCGAGGGGTGGCGGAGGCGGGCGGCTGGGGGCATTTCACGAAGCACCTCGCGCAGGAGCCGCTGAGCGTCTACTACGAGGACTTCTGAGCCGACGCTCGGGCCCGCGCGTCGCGCTCGACGCCTCCCTGATCGAGGGGGTGCTCGCGACGCCGGTTGATCTCCGAATCGCCCGCGAGTTCAGCGGGTGACCGTCTCTCGAATCTGACGGTAGATCGACGTAATCGGCAGCGGGTCCATCTCGAGGGAGCTGCTATGGCTTCGCGAGTCCGAGGTGGCGAGAACTCGCTCCCTTACCGCATCGATGTCCTCGCTGCGGAGCTCGTAGATCACGAGATAGCGGCGAGCCGGCCAGTCGCCGCCAGGCAGCTGTTCCTCCGTGAGGAGGTACCGGGTTGCAGAGACCACCCCGGGCACCTCGAGCACTTCGCGGACGTGTTCGTCGTACCAGCGGTTGAACTCGTCGTCGTCTTGGGGGTCGGCGGCGTTGCTCATCACGAGCATCACGCCGCTGGACAGGTGCTCCTCGGACGCATCGCGATCGGTCCCGCAGCTGAGGGCGACGAGCGCAAGTGCCGAGCAAACAGCGAGATCGAGCCGGAATCGTTGTTCAGTTCGCATGACTCCCCCAGGCGTCGAGCTACATCTGGCTTAGCGTACCCATGGCGAACGTCCGACCTAGTTGCCCGGGCGCGCCGATCGTCGAGGACCGCCCGCCGCCCGCAGATCCGCTCGTGACGTCCCCCTAGACCCGCGCACGCACCGTCAGCGTCGGGCACGGTGCCTTCTGCACGATCCGCTGCGCCGTCCGGCCGAGGAGCGCATTCACGACCGCCGAGTGGCCCTGCGTGCTCAGCACGATCGCCTGAGCCTCGACCTTCTCGGCGAAGGCGGGGATCGCGTCGGCGGCTTCGCCGTCGACGACGTGGCACTCGACGGTGAAGCCTTCTTCTTCGAGGGCCTTGGCGTTCGGGGCCATCCGCTCGAGGAGGTCGTCCTTGATCGGGTC
>JAUIMK010000178.1 GCA_030432735.1 bacterium | reverse complement strand
ACACGACGTAGCGATGGGGGTGGAGATAGGCGCGCTGGACGTTGTGATCGGCCGCGAGCATCTCGGAGACGCTCTCCTCGATCTCGAGGTCGACCGACTGCCAGCCGTTCAGCGTGCCGGGCAGCGAAGCGAACCGCGTCGGGTCGGAATCCGCCACCGGCCGCAGGGTCAGCCCCCAGGAGAGCGCGCCCACGAGCAGGAGCACCCCGATCAGCACGCCGCGTTCGGTCCGCCGGCTCAACACGGGAGCGATCCCCGCTCGCCGCGCCGGCGCTCCGCTCCCGCGCCGGGGTGCGAGAGGATCGGCACGACGCAGCCGCTCGCGACGACGAGCACCCAGCCCACCTGGTCGAGCGTCGGCCGCGCGAGCTCGATCGGAGCCGCTCCCGACGCGACCATCGCCCCGACGCCGACCAGAACGAGGATCTGCAGCGGGAGCGCCAGAATCGTCCCGACCAGGGCCGCGCGAACGCAGCCGGCGAGCGACGCCCCGCCGAGCACGGCCCGCGCCCACTGGACACCCGCCAGTCCGATGGCGAGCACGAGACCGCCGTCGATCGGCGCCAGGTCGATCGGGCCGGCCGCGGTGATCAACGCGGGACCAGCGCCTCCCATCGCGCCCGCGCCCCCCGCGTCGCCCATCGGCCCGGCGAGCGACAGGCCGGGCCAGAGCGCCGCGGCGCGCGCCACCGTGGTCTCGAGGAACGGGCTCGCCGCGTCGACCAGGAAGCTCGGAACGGGCAGCATCCAGAGCGCCAGGATCGCCGTGCGCGGTCCGACCGTCCCGCTTCCCCAGAGCGCGACCGCGGCCGCCAGGACGACGCCGGCCCGCGCGATCCGAACGGCGTCGCCCGCAATCGCCGCGAGCTGCAGGACGAGGGCCAGGCCGAGGGCGAGCGCGACGACGCGACGGCCGAAGGGCGGTGCCGCGACCGGTCGATCCACCCGCGCCGCGACGAAGACGAGCCAGGGAAAGATCAGCGCCCCCCGCGCCCAGGGCTCCGCCAGCAGATGCCGGAGCGAGTCCATCAGGACCGGCGAGAACGCGACGGCCCAGGCGAGTCCGAGCCAGAGAGAGGTGCCGGGCGCGGCCTTCGCCTCGTCCGATGATCCCGCGCCCAAGCCGGCGTTCCTCAGGCCATCTTCGAGACCGAGCCGAGCACCGGCATGCGGTACCGCCGCTCGATCTCCGCCTCGGACACGACGACCGCGTCGACCAGCTCGAGGAGCACCGCGATGCTGCCCGCCAGCCCGAAGGTCCCGACCAGCAGGACCGCCACGACCTTGAGCGGCGACGACGTCGGCTCCCACGGCGGCACGGCGGCGTCGAGCACGCTCGCGCGCTCGCCCTGCTGCGCCGACTCGACGGCCTCGGAGAGCTCCGCCTGGTTCACCTTGCGCAGGAACTCGCGGTGGTTCTCGCGCAGGATCTCGGCCCGCTGCTCGAGCGCGGCGAGCTCTTCCTGGTGCTGGGGCACCAACGCCACCAGCGCGTCGAGACGATCGATCTCCGCCGAGGCCTCCGCCAGCTGGCTCCGGAGCGCCGCGAGCTCGATCCGCGCGGCGTCGGCCACCGGCGAGCGCGTCGTCGCGACCGCCCCCGACTGGTTCTCGGCGACACGGGCCTCGAGCATCTCGATCTGATTGCGCAGGCTCACGACGTTCGGATGGTCCTGGGTGTAGAGCGAGAGCTGCTCCTTGTAGCGCCCGCGCAGATCCCGGAGCAGCGCCTCCGGCGAATCCGGCTGGACGTCGGACCCGGTCGAGGCGAGCGTGGCCAGACGGCTCTCGACGCTCGCGATCTGGAGCGCGAGGGACTGGCGCTGGCTCTGCAGCCGGTCGAGCCGTCCCTGGGCCGGGCCGAGTTCGCTGGGCAGCGAACCGCGATGCGCCTGCTTGAAGCTGGTGATCGCCCGCTCCTGCGCGGCGAGCTCTTCCTCGTTCTTGCGCAGCTCGCGCCGCAGGAACTCCGTCGTGATCCGCGCCTGTCGACTCCGATCGCGGAGATGGATGTCGGTGAAGCGGGTCGCGAGATCGTTCGCGACGGCGGCGGCCTTCACGGGATCGCCGTAGGTCACGAGGACCTCGAAGACCGTGGCGCTGCTCTGGCTGTCGTTGTTCGCCTGGTTGCTGCGATCCGGCCGGATCAGGATCAGGCCGCGTAGCATCGCCGCCTTCTCCTCGAGCGTCAGCGGACGTTCGGACTCCGCGTTCAGGAAGAGCCCGTGAGTCTCGATCAGCTCCGAGAGCGTCCGCCGGGAGTAGATCTCGCCGAGGATGGCGCTCACCTTCTCGAGCTGGTTCGTCTCGACGGTGCTCGCGATCAGCTGCTGGGAGATCCGCTGGCTCGCGACGAGGACCGTGGCCCGCGCCTGGTATTCCGGCACGCGGGTCTTCACGTAGGCGATGCTGCCCGCCGTCCCGAGCACGATGATCAGCAGCATCGGCAGCCAGCGCCGTCGCAACACGCCGATCGGATCGGTCACGAACCCGGGAAGCGCCCCCGCCTCGTCGCCGCTCTCGTCGTAGTACGCCTCGTCACTCACCGGAGGCCTCCGATCGGGACGCGGCCTTCTGCTCCGTCCGCAACGCCTCGTACTCGGCGACGTCCGCGGGGTCCGCGGCGTAGTTGCTGCGGTAGCCGTAGCGATCCTTGCTCGAGACCGAGGTGCTCTCGTTCATGAAGACCCCGAACCACCGCTCCCGCGGAATCAGCTCCGTCAGGTCTCGGAAGGCCGAGTGGCGTGTCCGACCGCTGGCGACGACGGCCAGGCAGCCGCCGACGTGCTTCGAGATCAGCGGCGAATCCGGCACCGGAAGGACCGGCGGTCCGTCGCAGATCACGTAGTCGTAGCGGGCGTGGAGCTCTTCGAAGAAGCCGGCGGCGGTCGCGCCGAGAAGCGAGTGCGCGTTCGGGTTGGTCCGCGAAGAGGGAATGATGTCGAGTCGCCCGGCGCTCGTCTGGACCGTCACGTCCTCGAGGGTGGCTTTGCCGGCGAGGACGTCCTCGACCCCGGCCGGCGACGAGGAGCCGAGCTCCCGCGCCACGCGACCGCGACGGAGGTCGAGATCCACGAGCGCGACCCGGACCTCCGGCGCGATCGACGCGAGGGCGAGGGCCGTGTTGATCGAGACCGTGGTCTTGCCCTCGCCCTGGATCGCGCTGGTGATCAGGACCGAAGGACGCCGGGCCTCGTCGAGGATCGCGCGCAAGCGCACGGCGAAATGGCGGAAGCGCACCGCGTCGGCGCTGTCGGGCTCGACGGAGCACATGCGGTAGAGCCAGCCCATCTCGCGGTCGTCTCGGATCGCGAGATAGTGCGCCTCGGTCGAGGGCGAGGCCGCCGGCGGGGCCGACGGATCCGGTGCGGCCGCGGGCGGCGCCTCGTCGCTCCGCAGGCTGCCGATCTCGTGGCGCGGGACCTCGCGGAGGCGAGCAGGATCCTCGGACGGCGGGTCGTAGAGCGGCGCGTGCTTCCGCGGGGCTCTCCCCTCCGGGGCCGGCGGCTTCGGTCGCTCGCCCTCCTCCTGTCGGGCCCTGAAGAGGGCTTCCGAAATCTCGCCCATGCTGGGAGTCTCCCACGAGGTGCTGACTCGAGTGTAGCGTGTCGGCCGAAGTGCCCGGGTTTGCGGCATTCTTCGACACCGTATCCCGGGGAGGAGTGCCCGGCCGCCTCCCCTCCGTGACCCCGAAGGTCGCGGATCGGGACGAAAGTGCCGATCGCCTGCACGCGGCCGCGCGGCCGGCCGCACCGGCGCAGGACAGGTCAGTCGACGTCGCCGGACCGCGGACCGCTCTGTTCGATGCTGTGGAGCACCTCGCGCAGCCGAGCGGCCATCACCCGCACGTTCGGCTCGAGCACCATGCTGTCGTGGTCGCCGGGCATCTCGCTGACCTCGATCCCGTCGACCCACTGGCCCCAGCCGTTGTCCGGGAAGACCCAACGCTTCTCGCTGTTCATGATCCTGCCCTCGCCGAGGACGTAGGCGTGATCCTGCTTCGGGCGGAAGAGATGGACGTGGCCCGCGTAGTGGCGCATCGGATAGATCGGCAGCGCCGCGCGGAAGGCCGCCTCGATCGCCGCGTTGTGGAACTCGTCCTCCGGCGGCGGAGGCTCCTCGTCGCCGATCCGCGCCTGGATCTGCTCCCACTGCCACTTCGCACGGTTGCGCGCCCATTCGAAGAGGTACCTCGGGCCGCGCTGCTTGAGCCGCAGTAGCTGCACGCGGATCCGGTCGAGGGCGGTGATCTCGGGCTCGACGGGAAGCAGCGAGTCGAGCATCAGCAGCATCGACACCTCCTCGCCGGCGTCCTTCAGCTGGTGGGCCATCTCGAATGCCGTGATGCCGCCGCCGGAGAAGCCGCCGATCGTGTAGGGGCCGTGGGGCTGGACCTGGCGGATCTCGTCGATGTAGGCCGCCGCCATCTCCTCGAAGGTGGTGTGCGGCTCCTCGCCGCCGTAGAGCCCGCGCGCCTGGAGCCCGTAGAACGGACGATCCGTGCCGACCAGGGACGCGAGGTGCCGGAGATTCAGGACGTTGCCGAACATGCCGGCCACCAGGAAGAACGGCGGCTTTCCGGCCTCCGCGCCGGAATCCATCGCGACCAGGTGCTTGAAGCGCGTCTTCGGGACGGCCGTCGTCGCCTTGTCGGAGCCGGCTCCGCCCTCCCCTTCGGCGCCGATCGAATCGCGGATCAGCGCCGCGCAGCCCTCGATCGTCGGGGCCTCGAAGAGCACCGAGATCGGGAAGTCGACGCGATAGGTCTTCTTGATCTTCGTGAAGAAGCGCACCGCGATCAGCGAATGCCCGCCGAGATCGAAGAAGCTGTCCTGGACGCCCAGCCCCTCCACGCCGAGCAGCTCTTCCCAGAGCGCGACCAGCGTCTTCTCGATCTCGTCTCGCGGCTCGACGTACTCGCTGTCGAGATCCGGCCGCTCGAAGCGCGCACCGCCGCCGCTCGAGTCGACGACCACGTCCTCGGCCTGCTTGCGGAGCGTCTCGAGATCGATGGAGCTGATCACGACCTGCGGCCCCATTCCGGACGCGAGGACCCGGAAGAGCGCCTCCGTTCCCTCTTCGGGCAGGATGCCGGCCTCGTAGTTCCGTCGCAGCTGCAGCTCCGCCGGCGAGAGGTCGTCCTCGTCGGGGAGCGCCGGGTTGGCTTCGAACTCGACGTCGCTCGTCTTCGGATCGACGGTCTCGGAGAAGTCGACGGCCTCCTCGACGCGCTTGATCGTGAAGTCGACCGCCTCGAAGAGGACCCGGCCGTGCGCGTCGGCGATCGTCACGTCGAAGCTCGCGAAGTTGCGCTTGTCCTCGATGTCGTCCCGGATCCGGACCCAGCTGCTGATCTTGCCGGCGAGCGGGCCGTGCACGCGGATCTGCCCGTAGGACACCGGCACCCAGAGCGACTCCTCCGGGTCGTATCCCTCGATCAGGTCCATGGCATAGCCGGTCGCGAGATCGAGCAGCGCCGGATGGAGCGCGAACTCTTCGACCTCGTCGGCGTAGGCCTCGGCGAGCTCGAGATGGGCGAGCGCTTCCCCCTCGCCGTAGAGCACCTGCCGCAGCACGCGCCAGCGGGGGCCGAAGCGGACGTGATTGTCCTGACCGGTCCGGTGGCCGAGCGGGTTGACGCTCGACCGATCCTTCTGGCAGCGCGCGTCGATCGCCGCGAGGTCGATCGACTCCGGCGCCTCGGCCTCACCGAGCTCCAGGCTGGCTTCCGCCGACAGCACCCAGGCGGATCGCCCGTCGATCCGCAGTCGCGTGCGCACGCCGAACTTGTAGCCGGCATCCGTCGGCTCGAGCTGGACCCGCACGTCGCGGACCTCGCCGTCGGGCACGTAGAGCGGCCGCAGGAAGTAGAGATCGTGGATGTCGAATCCGCCGGTCTCGCCGTACTCCGCGAGGGCGGCCCGCGCGAGTTCGGGATAGCCGGCGCCCGGGAAGAGCGCCTCGCCGTTCTTCGTCCGGTGCTCGTCGAGGATCCAATCGCGCTGGGGCGAATAGCTCTTGTGGAAACCGGTGCGTCCGTGGCTGTCCCGTTCTCGGGTCTCGAAGAGCGGGTGCTGGACCGCCGTGGACACGGTCGCTTCCGTCTCGTCCGCGTCCGCGGTCAGCGATCGCGCCGCGAGACCGACCTCGTTCCAGATGCCCCAGTTGATCGCGACGGTCCGGACCGGATGGTCCTTGCGGCTCTGCGCGAAGGCGTCGAGGAACGCGTTCGCCGCGACGTAGTCCACCTGCCCCGTCGGTGCGGTCAGCGCGCTCGTCGACGAGTAGAGGACCAGGAGCTTCGCCCCCGATTCCTCCAGCAACGAGTCGAGGACCTCGGTGCCGTGGACCTTCGGTCCGAAGACCCGCTCGATGTCCGCGTCCGCCTTCAGCTGGATCAGCTCGTCGGCCACGACGCCGGCGACGTGGAAGATCCCGTCGAGGGGTCCGAAGCGCTCCCGGATCTGCTCGAGTCCCCGGCGCATGTCGTCGAGCCGGGTGACGTCTCCGGTCACCACCTCGACGGTGGCGCCGGACTCCTCGATCGTGCGGATCCGGCGGATCGTCCGCGCCTCGGCGGCCGTCCCCGTATCGCCGGCGAGCACCGCGTCCCACTGGTCCCGCGGCGGCAGCGGCGTCCGACCGAGCAGCGCCAGCCGGGCGTTCGGCACCTCGCGCGCGAGGCGATCCGCAAGGGTGAGGCCGAGGCCACCGAGGCCGCCGGTGAGCAGGTAGACCCCGCCCTCCCGAAGCGCCTCGAGGCGCTCGTCGTGCCGCGCCGGCAGCGCCCTGGGCTCGAAGCGTCGCACGAAGCGATCCCTGCCGCGCAGCGCGACGACCTCGGTCTCCGCCGGGGCGAGCACCTCGGCCTCCAGCGTCCCGGCGAGCGCGTCGAGGTCCTCCGGACGGGCGCCCGAGGCCCCTCCGAGACCGAAGCGGCTCAGTAGGGCCGCCGTCCCGCGCGCCGGCAGCGACACGTCGATCGACTTGCACCGGACGCCCGGGAGCTCGCGCGGAATCACGAGGGCCGGCCCGAGGACCGTCGCCTTCTCGGGGTAGAGCGGTCCGTCGTCGCCTTCGAGCGCCTGCAGGCCCGTCGACACGACCGAGATCCCCACCTCCCCCGGCAGGTTCTCGTCGCCGAGCGCCTTCGCGAGGAAGTAGAGGCTCCAGAAGCCGTTCTGGAGATTCTCGTGGAAGAAGCTCGACCCCGGACGGAAATGCTCGCCCTCCGTCGCCAGCCACAGGTGCACGATGCGCGAGGGCGCGTGTCCCGACGCGGCCAGGTCCTTCACGAGCGCGTTGTAGCCCTCGCGTCCGAGCTCGGGGGAAAGCGAGTACTCGAGCTCGCTCCGCTTGCGGAAGGCATCGCCCTCGAACACGCAGGCCACCGTGTGCCCCGCCGCCTCGAGACGCTCCCGGAGTCGACGTCCGATCCCGACCCGGTCCATGAAGAGGAGCCAGGTGGATTTCTCCTCGAGCCGCCGCGGATCGACCGCGGACGGATGCCAGGTCGGCACCGCGCCCCAGTCCGCCAGATCCTCGATCCGTTCGGGCCGCCCGCTGTCGACGGCTTCGACCGTCGGCTCGATCCGGTCGATGAAGTAGCTCTGGTGGTTCCAGGCATAGGTGGGGAGACGGACCCGACGGCGCGCCTGCCCGTCGTAGAGCTGCGCCAGATCGATGTCGACGCCCGAGGCCCACAACCGACCGAGGGCCGTGAGGAAGAAGTCGGCGTCGCTGCTGTTGTCCGCCTTGTGGCGGATCGAGGACACGATGTTGACGGGCTCCGTCGACGGCTGCTGGCGCGCGAACGAAGAGAGCGTCTGCCCCGGCCCGACCTCGAGCAGGACGCGCCCCGGCGTCTCGAGGATGTGGGCGAGGCCCTCGGAGAAGCGGACCTCGTGACGGAGATGGTCCACCCAGTACTGCGGGTCGGTCGCCTGCTCGTCGGTGATCGGCTTGCCCGTGCGGTTCGAGATGAACGGGATCGACGGCTTCTGGAGGTCGAGGCCGAGGATGAACGCGTGGAACTCGTCGAGGATCGGATCCAGCAGCCGCGAGTGCGCCGCGATGTTGATGGCGACCCGCTGATAGTCGATCTCGGCCTCGTCGAGGCGCTTCTCGAGCGCATCGATCTGCTCGACGCCTCCCGAGGCGACCGTGAGCGACGGTGCGTTCACGCTCGCCAGGTCGCAGCGGTCCTCGAGGAAGGGCCGCAGGTCGTCCTCCGGAAGCGAGACCGCGATCATCCCGCCGGGCTCGGTCGTGTCGAAGAGCTTGCCGCGGATGATCATCCAATCGAGGCACGCCTCGTAGCTGATGACGCCCGCCACGCAGGCGGCCACGTTCTCGCCCATCGAGTGCCCGATCATGACGTCGGGCTCGATGCAGAAGCTCTTCCAGAGCTGCACCATCGCGTACTCGATGATGAACACCGCCGGCAGCTGGCGGACCGCCGCGGTCAGCGGCGCCTCCACCTCGGACTCGGACCCCGGCTCGCAGAGCACGAGCGCCCGCAGATCCACCGCGGTCTTCTCCTGATAGAGCCGCAGGCCGCGGTCGACGTGCTCCCGGAAGACCGGCTCGGTCGCATGGAGATCGCGCGCCATGCCCGGGTACTGGCTGCCGCCGCCCGAGAACATGAAGGCCAGGCTCGGCCGCGACTCGGAGACCGAGTGCGTGAAGACGCGCCGGGGATCGAGCCCCTCGAGCAGCTCGACCGATTCCGCGCGGTCCTTCGCGACGACGACGCGTCGCAGGTCGAAGGCCTCGCGGGTCTGCTGGAGGCTCCATGCGACGTCCGCCAGCGGGATGCCGGCCTCGTCGTCGAGATAGCGCGCGAACTTGCGGCACGCGCCGTCGAGGGCCTTGCTGCTCTTCGCCGCGAACTGGAAGAGGACCCGCTCGGGCTCCGTCGCGCTCGGCGTCTCGTCGCGCCCCTTCCACTCCTCGAGGATCACGTGGGCGTTCGTGCCGCCGACGCCGAGGGAGTTGATCGCGGCGCGGCGCACGCCCTGCCCCGACGGCCACGCGGTCAGCGCGTCGTTCACCACGAAGGGCGTACGCTCGAAGCCGATCTCCGGGTTCGGTGCCTCGTAGTTGATGGTCGGCGGCATCTCTTCGTGATGCAGCGCGAGCGCCGCCTTCATGAGGCCGACGACGCCGGCGGCGGTGTCGAGATGGCCGATGTTCGTCTTGACCGAACCGATCCGACAGAACTGGTTCTCTTCCGCGCCCTCGCTGTCCTGGTTGCGGAAGGCCTGGGTGAGCGCGGCGACCTCGATCGGGTCGCCCATGTAGGTCCCCGTCCCATGGCACTCGATCATGCCGATGGTCGCCGGATCCACGTCCGCCAGGGAGTAGGCCTCGGTCATCGCCGCGGCCTGGCCGTCCACCGAAGGCGCCAGGTAGCCGACCTTCTGACCGCCGTCGTTGTTGACGGCGGATCCCTTGATCACGGCGTAGATGGGATCCCCGTCCTCGATCGCGTCCTCGAGCCGGCGCAGCGAGACGACGCCGCCGCCGCTGGTGAGCACGGTGCCCTGGGCGCGGTGATCGAAGGCGTGGCAATGGCCGTCGGGCGAGAGGATCTCCCCGTCCTTGTAGACGTAGCCGGTCTCGGTCGGGAACTGGATCGTGATCCCGCCCGCCAGCGCGAGATCGCACTCCCCGGTCAACAGGCTCTGACACGCGTAGTGCGTCGCGACGAGGGACGTCGAGCAGGCGGTCTGGATGTTGACGCTCGGTCCCTTGAGGTCGAGGACGTAGGAAACGCGCGTCGCGAGGAAGTCCTTGTCGTTGCCGGTATGGCGCAGGAGGAAGAGACCGACGTCGTCGATCAGGTCGCGGTGGCTGCAGACGTTGAAGTAGAAGTAGCTGCCCATGCCGCAGCCGCCGAAGAGCCCGATCTGCCCATCGAAGCGGCCCGGCGTGTGGCCCGCGTCTTCGAGG
>JAUIMK010000521.1 GCA_030432735.1 bacterium | reverse complement strand
GCGCAGCTCGCCGCCGGAGAGGGTGCGCGCATCGTGCTCGGCGAGGGGCGCGATGTCGAAACGGTGGAGAGCGCGGCGGACCCGCTCGCGGCGTTCGGGCTCCGGCACGCCCTTGCCGAGCAGGGCCGCGCGGACGTTGCCTTCGACCGTGCCCGAGAGGGCGGTCGGGCGCTGGAAGACGAGGGTGACGGGCCCTTCTCCGGCGCGGACGGCGCCGGGGCGCGCGCTTCGGTCGAGCCCGGCGAGGGCGCGAAGGAGGGTGCTCTTGCCGGCGCCGTTGGGGCCCAGGAGGACGAGCACCTCGCCGGCGTGGAGGTCGAGGGCGTCGACGCGGAGCTCGAAACGGCTCCGCCCGCGGCCGCGCGTGCAGACGAGATCGCGCACGGAGAGCGCGATGCTCACCGGGCCCTTCCCGACAGCTGCAGCCAGGTGAGCAGGAGCGCGATCACGAGCATCAGCGCGACGAGCACGCCCGCGAGATCGAGGGCGATCTCGAACTCGCCCATGCTGGTGTGCATCATGATCGCGGTCGTGAGGACGCGGGTCTCGCCGGCGATGTTCCCGCCGACCATGTTGACCGCTCCGACCTCGGAGAGGATCCCGCCGAGCGCGGCGATCACCGCGGCCAGCAGCCCCATCCGGATCTCCCGCACCAGCAGCCAGATCCGCCAGCCGCGGGAGAGGCCGAGCGTTCGAACCTGGAGGTCCCACTCCTCGTCGAGCGAGCCGACCGCGGCGAGGGTCAATCCGATCACGAGCGGCAACGCGATCGCCGTCGACGTCAGGATCATCGCCCAGGGCGTGTAGAGGAGGTTCCATTCGCCGAAGGGACCGCTGCGCGCGAGCAGGATCGCGCCGACCAGACCGACGACGACCGGCGGCGCGCCCATGCCGGCGTTGACGGACGTGATCACCATCGCGCGGGAGAAGAAGCGGCGCGTGCCGAGGACGATGCCGATCGGGACGCCGATCGAGAGCGCGAGCACGAGCGCCGAGCCGCAGACGAAGAGCGTGCGGAAGGTGATCTCCGCGACCGGTCCTGCCTGCCACTCGGCGCCCACGGCGTCCGCCTAGGACCCGTCGGCCAGCGCGTGCAGCGGCGTGAAGAGAGAGCGCCCGAACTTCCGGACGCCGAAGCCGCCGATCCGCGCCTGGACCTCCGGGTCGAGCAGATAGGCCTCGAGGGCTTCTGCCTCGGCGGTGTGGAGGGGGCGTTCGAATCGCTCGGCGTCGAGCTGGAGGAGGGAGTAGACGTTGCGCAGCGAAGGTCCGGGCTTCGACAGGACGACGAGGTCGACGCGCTTCTGGAACGCGAGGAAGGTTCCGATGTCGCTCAGGACGTAGGT
Organism: bacterium; assembly: GCA_030432735.1. GTDB lineage: Bacteria > Myxococcota_A > UBA9160 > UBA9160 > UBA4427 > UBA4427. The sequence goes on along the minus strand of JAUIMK010000521.1, from coordinate 536 downwards.
GCGGCGTTGCCCCGCGACCTGGAGCGAGAGGCCCATGCCGCTCCCGGTCCGAACGAGTCCGTCCCAGTCCGCGTCGGGGTCGAGGCCGGCGGCCTCGAAGAGCGCCTTCTCGCGCTTGTGCGTGCCCGAATCGTCCGAGCGGCTGACGAAGCCCGCACGCGCGGCGGCGATCCGCTTCACCGCTTCTTCGGGGGAGGACGCTTCAGCGACGCCCGCCGGGTCTTCCGCGGGCCCCGCGAGCACGAAGAAGTTCTCCATGAAGGGCGTGCGTCGCCTGACGATGCCCTCGTCGACGAGGGCCTGCTCCGCGGCGGGCGCATGCGTGAGGAGGAGGTCGGCGTTTCCTTCGCGGCCCATGCGGAGGGCGGCGCCGGTTCCGACGGCGATCACGCGCACCTCGATCCCGCTCCTCTCGGTGAAGGCGGGGAGCAGGTCGTCGAGGAGTCCCGAGTCCCGCACGCTCGTGGTGGTCGCGAGGATCAGCGAGCGATCCGCGGCGATGCCGGTGGAAGCGGCGAAGGTCGTCGAAACGAAGA
>JAUIMK010000177.1 GCA_030432735.1 bacterium | reverse complement strand
GTCGAGCTCGGCCAGGCCCAGGAGATAGTTGGCCGGGTGGAAGGCGACCGGCTCTCCCTGCTCGTCGAGCTCGGTCTCTCCGGCGATCGGCGCCTGCTCTTCGAGGCTGCCTTCGTCGACGAGGGCCGCGACGCGCTCGCGCACGGTCAGCCGTCCGCGCTCGTGCTGGCGGGCGACGGCCTCGGGGCCGCCCATCTCGCGGGCCGCGACGCGGCGCGCTTCGATCTCGTCGACTTCGGGTTTCCAGCTCATGGGGCTTCCGTGGCGCGACGACGGCGTCGGGGGCGCTCGGCTCAGAATCGGAGCAGACGCACGTCGAGGGAGGCGAGGTCGACGAGGCCGACCGCGTTGCGCCCGGCCAGGGAGCCCGCGCACTCGCCGGGATTGAAGAAGAGGGTCTCGTTCTGCCACTCGTGGCGATGGCGATGGGTGTGCCCGTGGAGGACGAGGTCGATGCCCTGGGTGGCGTCCGGATGGGAGAGGTCCTGCAGCTCGGGATCGTGCACGACGAGGATGCGGCGCTCCGCCCATTCGAGGACCCGCGGCGGCGTGGCGAGATCGATCCCGAAGGCGCGCGCGTGCTCGGCCAGCAGCGGGCGGGTCGCGTCGTCGTTGTTCCCGTAGACGCCGGAGAGCGGGCGGTCCAGACGCGCGAAGCGGTCGAGGACGGTGGGCATCGTGATGTCGCCGGTGTGCACGATCCGCTCGACGCCGGCCTCGGCGAAGAGGCCGACGATCCGCTCCACGTTTCCCATCCGATCGTGGGTGTCGCCGACGACGCCGATCCGCATGTCGCGGATCCTAACACGGGGACCGCGCGCCAGCGGGGACCGCGCGTCGGCACGGATCGCGCGGTCGATCGGGGGGAAGCCCGAGCCGCTCTCCGGTCGAACCCGGGAGCCGGGGGCCCATTCGGCCGGAGGGCATTCCCCCTCCTCAACCGGGCCGGGCGACGGTCGATGGGAGTGTGACGCGGCGGACGTCGTTGCGCGTTCGAGCGGTCGGTCACCCATCGGGGTATTCAGTGAGTCAGGGAACCTTCGTCGGTCGTCAGCCCATCGTCGACCGTGAGCAGCGGGTCGTCGCCTACGAGCTTCTCTTTCGAAGCTCCGCCGAAGCGAAGGTCGCCGACTTCGACGAGGTGGGTCGTGCCGCCGTTCGGGTGATGGTGAATACGTTCGCGGCCCTCGGCATGGAGGCGGTCCTCGGACGCGCCCGCGGCTTCTTCAACGTGACCCGCGAGGTCTTCCTGTCCGAGTCGATCGAGGCGCTGCCCCGGGATCGCGTCGTGTTCGAGATCCTCGAGGACGTCGAGCCTACGGAGGACGTGCAGGCACGCTGTCGCGAGCTCCACGACGCGGGCTTCACGCTCGCCCTCGACGACTGGGTCGTCGACGACCCGCGCGAGAGTCTGTTGCCCTGGGCCTCCGTCGTGAAGGTGGACCTGCCGGCGGTCCCGCGGAAGGAGCTGCGCAAGCTCGCCCGGAGCCTGCGAGCGGAGGGCGTGCAAATCCTCGCCGAGAAGGTCGAGACCGCGGAGGAGTTCGACGCCTGCCATAAGCTCGGCTTCGACTTCTTCCAGGGCTACTTCTTCGCGAAGCCGATCGTGCTCGAAGGCGCCGACATGGACGCGACGAAGACGATGCTGGTCAAGCTGCTCCAGCAGATCAGCGCGGGGGTGGAGACGACCACGATCGTCGAGACCTTCAAGCAGGACGCGAAGCTCGGCCTCAATCTCCTGCGGATCGTGAACACCGCGGGCCGTGCCGCCCGCGTGCGCCTGGATACGATCGAGGCGGCGGTCCGCCACCTCGGACTCCAGCAGCTCGCCCGCTGGGTCGCGATCCTGCTCTACGCCCAGGGGCAGGAGGCGGATCTGCGCTCGCCGCTCCTGGCGACGGCGGCACATCGCGGCCGCCTGATGGAGCTCGTCGTCGGCCACGGCGCGGGGCGCGGCGAAGACGGCAGCGATCCCGAGCGTGCGTTCCTGGTCGGGATGCTCTCTCTGGCGGATGCACTCCTCGGTCGCCCGATCGAGGGCCTCGTCACCGAGCTTCGTCTCTCGGCCGAGGTCGAACGCGCGCTCACCCATCACGAGGGCGACCTCGGGCGACTCCTCTCGATGGCGATCGCCGTCGAGGCCGGAGACGTCGCGAAGTTCGAGCCGGAGCTCGAACGGCGTGATCTCGACTTCGCTTCGCTGCAGGCGCTCGACAACGCCGCCTACGCCTGGGTGCACGGACTCACCGAGCCGAGCTGAACGCGCCGGCCGAACGGGGTCCCGCGAAGCGTCGGGAGAACCACGCGCTTCCCGCGCGATTCGAGCGCACCGAGCGTGCATCGCGCGGCGATCACTTCGCCCCCCTGCCGCCTTCGGTTATGGTTCGACCGTGCTCACGGGTCTCCTCCTCGTCGTGCTCGCTGCGGGCTTCGCGGTCTTCGTCCACCGACGAGGCTTCGCCGGATACGCCCCCGCGCCCGCCGGCCTCGCGGTCCTGCACCGGGGCGAGGCGGCCTTCGTCCACGCGGTGGCGGAGGTCCTCTTCCCGGCCGGTGGCGGCATGGCGGTCTCCGGCGCGGAGGCCCAGCTCGCCCAGGTGGTCGACCGGCACCTCGCGGCGCTCCCCCGGACCCAGCGCGTGCAGATCCGACTGCTCTTCCATGTCGTCGAGCACCTGACCCTCTTCATGCCCGGTCACGAGCCCGGCGGACGCCGACGCTTCTCGAGCCTCTCCGCCGCCGCGCGGGTGAACCTGCTCGAACGACTGGCCCGCCACCGCCGAAGCGGGTTCCGGCTCCTCTTCACGGCCCTGCGCTCGGTCTTCGTGCTCGCCTACCTCGGCCACCCCGGCAACCTGAGCGGGCTCGGGCTCGCGCCCTTCGAGATCGAGCCCGTGGTGAGTGACGCAGAGGTGCTCTTTCCCCGGGTCGGGGCGTTGCCGAGCTCGATCGCGTTCACGGCGAGCGATCGGACGGATCCCGCGGCGCGGGGCCCGCTCGATCCGCAGGGGCCGCGCCACCGCGCCTACGCGCGTGCTGCGCGATCGGGGAGGGGGGACGCATGAGCCCGCTCTCGGCGGCGCAGCTCGACGGTGCTCGTGAGCGGGTGCGGGTCTTCGCTCAGTACGACCGCGCGTTCGAGGAGAAATGCGACGTGGTCGTGGTCGGGTCGGGGCCTTCGGGGTCGGTCGCCGCCTACGAGCTCGCCGCGGCGGGGCACGACGTGGTCCTGCTCGAGGAGGGGCCGCCCTTCACGACGCGCGACTTCGAGCTCGACGGGAACCTCTCGATGACCCGGACGATGCGGGAGGGGGGGCTCCGGATGACGCGGGGCACGACGATGCCGACGATGCAGGCGGTCGCCCTCGGCGGTGGCTCCCTGGTCAACTCCGCGATCTGCGTGCGGCCGCCGGACCCGGTCTTCGAGCGCTGGTCCTCGCGCTACGACCTCGAGCGCACGGATCGGGCGAACCTCGACCCGCACTTCGATGCGATCGCCGGTTTCCTGGGCATCGCGCCGACGCCGGACGCCGTCCAGGGCAAGCGGAACCTGCTCTTCCGGGAGGGCTGCGACGCCCTCGGCATCGACTCCGAGCCGATCGAGCGCAACGTGCGCCATTGCCGCGGCAGCGGCGAGTGCTTCACCGGCTGCCGCAGCCGGGCCAAGCAGAGCATGGACGTGAGCTACGTGCCGGCGGCGTTGGCCGCCGGCGCGCGCGTGTTCACGAGCGTGCAGGTCCAGGAGATCCGCCGCAGCGGTCGTCGGGTGACCGGCGTCTCCGGTCAGGTGGTCGCGCCGTTCTCCCACGGTCGGGCGTCGGGCCGCAGTCACACGTTCCGGATCGAGGCGAAGGCGGTCGTGCTCGCGGCGGGCTGTACGGCGACGCCGGTCCTGCTCCAACACAGCGGTGACCTCGCGAACGCCTCGGGGCAGGTCGGACGCAATCTGCAGTTCCATCCCGGCGTCGCGATCGCCGGCGTGTTTCCCGAGGCGATCGATTCCCAGTTCGGCGCGACCCAGGGCGTCCAGTCCCTCGCGTTCCTCGACGAGGGCTTCAAGCTCGAGACGCTCTGGGCGCCGCCGCCGCTCCTCGCGATCCGCTTCCCGGGAATCGGGGCGGATCTGCAGGCGCGCCTCGCCGAGCTGCCCCAGATCGCCGTCTTCGACGCGATCGCCAGCGCCAACCGCTCCCTCGGCCGGGTGCGCAAACGCTTCCGCAGCCTCGAGCCCGTCCTCGAGTGGCGGCTGCATCCGGACGACGCGCAGATCCTGCGCCGGGCGCTGCACGTGATCGCCCGGATCTTCTTCGCCGCCGGCGCCCGCAAGATCCTGCCCGGCGTCGGCGGGATCGCCGACGTGATCCACACCGTCGAGGAGGCGGCGATCCTCGACTCGCCGGCGGTGAAGCCGTCGGGGCTCGTCATGGGCGGCAACCACGTCTTCTGTACGACCCGCATGCACGGCGATCCGACCCGCGGCGTCGTCGACGAGGACGGGCGCGCCCACGACCTCGAGAACCTCTACATCGCGGACACCGGGATCTTTCCCCAATGCCCCTCGGTGAACCCGATGTTCACCGGGATGGCGCTGGCGCGTCGGCAGGCCCTGGCACTCTCCGAGCGTCTCTGATCGCGAAGGGGCCCCTCGGGAAGCCCCGATTCCGTCGGCGAGGCGGACGGCCCGGCTTCAGTGCGCCGGGTGAGTCGCCGATGCAGCGACCATGAAGCTCCACTCCGCGGACACGCAATCCCGCCTCTGGATCGTCGGGCCCCTGCTCCTGGCGCTCCTCGCGGCCCCGGTGGCCCTCGCCGACGGCGAGCGGCGGCTGGCGAGCGAGAGCGGGCGCTACCGCGGCGAGTGTCGTCGGCTCACCAAGCAGATCGAGCACTTCGAGGAGACGGTCCTGCCGATGGCGATCGCGCGCGGCAACCGCGGCTGGGAGCAGGCCACGAACGACCAGATCGAGCGCCTCTGGCATCGCCGCGCCGACCTCTGTCCGGAATACGGCGCAGAGCGGACCTTTCTGCAGAAGGCCGCCGACCGGACCCGGCGCTTCAACAAGTTCATGGCCTCGGCGGGCCGCGCTGCGCTCGCGTTCTTCACCGGCGGCGCTTCGGGCCTCTAGCCTTCGGGTATCGTTCCCCGGGCCGGAACCGATCGGCGCGGCCGCGCTTCCAACGATCGACGGAGCCCGGCCGGGCTCGCCTGGAGGCCGCGGTGTGCCGGGAGTCCCGGCGGAGGCGTAGATGGATCGGAGCGCGTGTGGATCGGAGCGGTGCGCTCGGCGCGTCGCGGTGGGAATCGTGCTCGTCTCGATGCTGCTTCCGGCGCTCGCGTCCGCGGTCGGGGACCGAGGCGCGGACGGTGACTTCGCGCGCCGGGACTCGTTCCACTTCACGCTCTTCCAGGACGTCGACATCGACGAGAGCGCCGGCCTCTACGGATCGCGCAAGTTCGAGCAGGATCTCCTGGCCGAGCTCGAGGCCGCCTTCGATCGGCTCGACCAGATCCTGGGCCTGCGGCCCGAGCGAAAGCTCGTCGTCTACGTCTGGGATCCCGAGCTCTTCGATGCGCAGTACCGACACCTGTTCCGTTTTCCCGCGGCGGGCTTCTACGGTGGGGCGATCCACATCCGCGGGGACACGCGGATCACACCGGGGCTCGTCCGGGTCCTCCATCACGAGCTCGTCCATGCCGCCTTCGACGCGGAAGCGCCGCGCTTCGCGCTGCCCGCCTGGATGAACGAGGGGATCGCGGAGTGGTTCGAGGCCCGGGCCCTGGGAAAGCGCTCGCTCGGCGGACGCGAACGTGCGGTGCTCGGGCAGCTCGCGCGGTCCGGGCAGCTCTTCTCGCTGCGCGACCTCGGCACACCGAGCCTCGGCCATCTCGGCCCCGACGCCGCCCGCGTCGCCTATCTCCAGTCCTACGCCTTCATCGATCACCTCGTCTCGACCTACGGCGAGGGGGACCTGGTTCGTTTCTGGAAGGCGGTCCTCCGCGCGCGCAGCTTCGACCGGGCCGCGCGCCGCGCCTACCGCACCGACCTGGCGGATCTCGAGGCGGGCTTCCTTCGCGCTGCCCGCGCGGACTGATTCGCGACCCGAACCGATCCCGGAGCGCGCCCGCGACGGCGTGCATCCCGTTGCTCGGGGCAGGGCCTTTCTCTAGCTTGCGCTCGTGTCGCTGGACCCGATCGCCACTGCGCCCCCGCCGATCCCGCCGCGCGGGCGCGTTCCCGGCGTGATGCGGCGTTGCCGCTCCCTGCTCGTCTCGCTCCTGATCGGCGGCGTCGCGTTCGGTGCCCTCGCGGAGGAGGCCTCCGAGGCCGAAGGCGAGTCCTCGCCGCCGGCCCCCGCGTCCGCCTACGGACCGCCCCCGCCGCCACTGGGGGCACGCCTCGCCGAGACCCTCGAAGGCAAGCGGGTGCGCGTCGGCTATCGCTTCGAGCGGATCCGCTACGCCGGGCTGCGCACCGGCGACGATCACCTGACGCCGGACCAGGTCCGCGCGCTCGGCTTCCCCGAGACGGCGCGCGCCCTCGATGCCACGATGCACACCGTGTCCGTCGCCTACGCACCGCATCCCCGGGTCACGCTCGTGCTCGAGATTCCCTTCGTGCAGAACGAGTACGAGCGCTTCGATCTGACGTCGATGGTGCGTCGACAGCACCAGGCCGAAGGGCTCGGCGACGTGGGCTTCTCCCTCGTCGTGCCCTTCATCCGCAAGGGCTTCGAGAGCTCCCAGGTCCACGTCGGGCTCGACGTACCGACGGGATCCATCCGGCGCAGCGCGGAGGGGCGGCCCTTGCCCTACCGCGCCCAGCCGGGGAACGGAAGCGTCGATCTCGAATGGGGCTGGACCTACAAGGGGGAGCTCGACCGGGTGTCCTGGGGCGGGCAGGTCGTCGGGCGCCATCCGGTCGGGCGGAACGGGCGCGACTGGCGCGCGGGCTCGCGCTTCACGGGCCGGCTCTGGGGCGTCGTCCGCGTGCTCGGTGGGCTGAGTGCCTCGCTTCGGGCGGACTGGGAAAAGCAGAACGAGATCGAGGGGTTCGATCGGGATCTTCAGCCGGTGGTCGATCCCTCGGAGGACCCGGAGCTCCACGACGGGATGCTGTTCGCCCTGGCGCCGGGGCTCAGCCTGGAGATCCCGGCCCTCGCCGGTCAGCGACTCGGCGTCGAGGTCGGCATCCCGGTCTACCAGGACCTCGACGGTCCGCAGCTCGAACGCGACTGGACGTTCCGGGCCGGCTGGCAGTGGGTGTATTGATGAAGCCAGCCGGTCTCGTGTCGTCGGCGATCGCGGTCCTGATGGCGCCGATCCTGCTCCTCGTCCTCGGCTGCTCCGACGAGGAGGGCGGCCCGGGCGTCTACCCCGCACGCGGGATCGTGGAAGACGTCGACGTCGAGCGCGCGCAGGTCCTGATCGATCACGAAGACGTTCCGGGGCTGATGCCGGCGATGACGATGAACTTCGCGGTCCCCGACGAAGAGGTCCTGAACGGGCTGGCGACGGGACAGGTGATCGAGTTCGACATGCGCTTCACCGGGCGCAGCTACGAGGTCGAGTCCTTCGAGGTCGTGGGCGAGGCGCCCTTCGAGGAGGGCTGGCGGCGACTCGGCGACGCCCTGGTCCGTACGAGCCCGGTGCCCGCCTTCGAGCTGACCGACCAGGCCGGCCGACGCGTGAGCGACGCGGACTTCGCGGACCGCGTCGCGCTGGTCGACTTCGTCTACACCGAGTGCCCCGGTCCGTGTCCGATCCAGACGACCAGCCTCGTGGCGCTCCAGCGCTCGATTCCCGAAGCGTTGCGCGAGCGCATCCACTTCCTCTCGTTCTCCCTCGACCCCGAGGTCGACACCCCGGACGTGCTCCGGCGCTACGCGACCGAGCGGGGGGCGGACCTCGATCGCTGGTCGTTCCTGACCGGGGAGCGCCCGGCGATGGAGGCGCTTGTCCGGAAATGGGGCGTGGGCTCGCTCCGCAAGCCGGACGGGACGATCGACCACACGCTGATCCTCTTCGTCGTGAAGGGCGGCCGCGTGATGGAGCGGTACACGCTCGAAGACGCGCGCAGCGGGGTGCTGCTCGACGCGCTCTCGACCCTCGCCGAGACGCCCGCCGAAGCACCGCCATCCGGCGCCGCGAAGTCGACGGCGACCGGGACGAGCGCCGCCCCGGCGGCCGGGACCCACGCCGGGCATCACGGGACGCCCGGGTCGTGATCGACGACGTCCTCGTCGTCGGCGCCGGGATCATCGGGCTCTCCGTCGCGGACGCCCTCGCGCGGGAAGGGATGACGGTTCGCGTGCTCGAAATGGACCGGGTCGCGGGCGCGGCCTCCGGCGCCGCCGCCGGCATGCTCGCGCCGCTCAGCGAGGCCCTCGTCCACGAGGCCGGGGATCCGGGGACGAACCCGCTGGTCCATCTGGGACTCGAGAGCCTCGCCCGCTTCGAGTCCCTGTGTCACCGGCTGCGCGAGGAGACCGGGATCGATCCCGAGCTCGTGCGGTCGGGACTCTGGCGTCCGGTCGCGGACGGCCGGGAGCGCCGCGCAGCGCAGGCGGGCTTCGACCGGATCGGGCCCCGGGCGGGCGCGATCGAGTGGTGCCACGGCGGGGATCTCGAAGTGGCCCTCCCTGGTCTCGCGCGCGGGATTCCGGGGGCTTTCTTCTCACCCCTCGAGTGTCACTTGAGGCCTCCTCTGCTCTCCCGGGCGACCGCGGCCGCGCTCCGCACCCGCGGCGTCGAGATCGAAGAGGGGGTGGCGGTCCTCCGGCTCCGGACCGAAGGACGACGCGTCGTCGGCGTCGAGACCCATTCGGGACTGCGTCGGGCGGGACGGGTCGTGGTCGCGGCCGGCCCCTGGACGACGGCGCTCCTCGAGCCGGTCCTCGGCGCGGATGGACTGCCGCGGATCGAGCCCGTGCGCGGACAGATCCTCGCGCTGCAGCCGCCGCTGCCGGCGGTGCGCGGCATCGTCTACGGGGCGGACGTGTACTGCGTGCCGAAGCGGGACGGGTCCTGGATCGTCGGGGCGACCGAAGAGCGGGTCGGCTTCGATCGCCGGGTCACCGCCGAGGGGGTCGCCCGGCTCCTCGACCGCGCCCGGGCGCTCTTCCCGTCGCTCGCTTCCGCCACCTTCGAGCGGGCCTGGGCGGGACTGCGACCGGTCGAGGCGAACCGGTGGCCCCGGGTCGGCGCGACCGACGTCGAGGATCTCTTCGTCGCCGCGGGTCACGGACGCAACGGCGTCCTCCTCGCCCCGATCACCGCCGAGCGTCTCCGGGACATGCTGACCGGAAAGCGCCCGCCTTCGCGCGATGCCCTGGCGCGCGACGCTTCGGCGTAGCGACCCGCCGCGCGCACGCGACGCCCGACTCGAAAACCTTTCGCCTCGCTTTCGTCTCTCGGGCAGCGCCGCTAGATTGGCTCTTCCGGTCGATGACGAGGGGGGAGCATGGGCACGGAGGCGAACGATCCGCGACCCGAGCCCACGCCGTCGGCCCACCGGCCGCCGACGATGGAGGAGCGCGCGGGGGCGGCGATGGCGATGGCGGGGGCGGATCCGCTCGCCGACTTCCACCCGGCGGTGCGTCGTTGGTTCGAGGGGCGCTTTCCGCAAGGGCCGTCGGAGCCCCAGGCGGCGGGCTGGCCCGCCATCCGCCGGCGGGAAGACACGCTGATCGCGGCGCCGACCGGGACGGGCAAGACCCTCGCGGCCTTCCTCGTCTGCATCGACGACTTCTTCTTTCGCGCCCGGGAGGGCGCGAGGACAGGCCGGGGCGGAGCAGAGGGTTCGGGGGGGGACGACGAGGTGCCTTTCCGGCTCGACGGAGGGCCGCCTCTGCCGCGGACGCGGCGGGCGGCGGCGGAACGGCCGCAGGGGGTCGAGGTCCTCTACGTGTCGCCGCTGAAGGCGTTGGCGGCGGACATCCAGCAGAATCTCGAGACGCCGCTGGCCGAGATCGGGGACGTCGCGCGGTCGATGGGGGGGGCGCCGCCGGAGATCCGCGTCGGGATGCGGAGCGGGGACACGCCGGCGTCGGCGCGGGCGGCGATGCTGAAGAAG
>JAUIMK010000520.1 GCA_030432735.1 bacterium | reverse complement strand
CAGGGCGTCGCGAAGGAGATCCACACCGGCCAGGGCCGCGGCCCGATCTCCTCGGGCAGGCGCGCGACCATGCTCGCCGTCGTCATCGACATCGGATCCGCGTGCATGCAGACGCTGTAGCGGCCCGCGTCCTCCGTCTCCCGGTCGGCCGCCGGCGGCAAGGCCTGCCCGCCGTGATCGCGCAGCCAGCTCTTCATGGCGCCCAGCGTGAGCGCCGGCCCGCCGAGGCAGCGCGTACTCGCCTCCTGACGCCGCGCCGTCAGGAAGGAAGGCCAGCCCTCGATCCCGTACGCGGCCTTGAAGTCGAGGCGACCGTCGCGCTCCCAGAACCCCTGCTGCAGCGCGCGGCGCTCGAGGTCCCGGGAGCCGATCTGCCACTCGCGTCCGAGGGTCAGCGCGTTGGTCAGCCCCGCGCCCTCGACGGCGCGGGCGGCCCAACCCCGCGCGGTCGTCTCGAGCACCCAGGCGGAGCGTCCGTCGGCGAGGACGAAGCTGTTCTGATAGCCGTCGTCACCGCTCGCCCCGAACGACGGGCCCCCCTGGCCGTGGGTCTCGAGCAGCGACGCGATCACCTCGAGGGCTTCCCGTGCATCGCGTCCCCGTTCGAGGCCAAGCCGAACGAGATCCATCCCGATCAGCCCGGGCTGCGGCTCGAGGGGCTCCCGCGACCAGGTGGCGTGGTTGCCGATCGCGACGCCGTGCTCGTTCACCCCGTGCTCGAAGCCCCAGCACCACTCGGGGGAGTGCCCCATCACGCGGTAGGTCTCGGCGACCTGGTCGATCTCGACGTGCGTGCACCGCACGCGGGCGCCCCGCGGATGATAGGCGGCGGGGAACTGCACGAAGGGCTGCGCCTCGCGGCCGCGGCGATCGCTGTTCTTCGCGAAGAGCGTCGCGCCGTCGGCGGTCCGGGGCCCGCGCGCGACCAGGGAATCACACATGCGGAGAGGGTATCGCGCACCGGCGGGAGCGCCGGGCGACGCGGGCGGGGTCCCCTCCGGCGTCGCTGACGCCGCCGCGCGGGATTCCCTAGGATCGATCGCCCCGGCCGCGGAACGAGCGCCGCCGGCAGACGAGGAGAGCACGATGTTGACGGAATTCGAAGGCCGCGTGGCGGTCGTGACCGGCGCGGGCAGCGGGATCGGCCGGGCCCTCGCCGAGGGATTCGCCGCGGAGGGAATGCGCGTCGTTTGTTCGGACATCGACGCCGCGAACGCGAAGGCCACCGCGGAGGCGATCGGTGGCGCCGCCCTCGCCGTCGCCACGGACGTCTCGAAGCCCGACGAAGTGGCCGCGCTCGCGGACGGCGCCTTCGAGCAGTTCGGGCAGGTGGATCTGCTCGTGAACAACGCCGGCGTCTTCCAGGGCGGCCTCGCCTGGGAGCGCAGCCTCGAGGACTGGCACTGGACCTTCGGCGTGAACGTCTTCGGGATCATCCACGGCATCAAGTTCTTCGTTCCGCGCATGATCGCCCAGGGCACGCCGGGCCACGTCGTGAACACCGCCTCCGTCGCCGCCTTCGTCGCCGGCGCGACCTCGGGGCCCTATGTCGTCTCGAAGTGCGCCGCGTTCTCGCTGACCGAGTCCCTCGCCCTGGATCTCGCCGCGGTCGGCTCGAAGATCGGCGCCTCGGTCCTCACGCCCTCGTCCTTCGACACGGGCATCGCGCAGACCGCCCGCGTCCGGCCGAGCACGTTCGGGACGGACGAGACCCCGGACGGCGCCGTCGTCCGCGAGTTCCTCCAGAAGCAGCTGGATACCGGGATGCCGCCCTCCGAAGCCGTCGCGCCGGTCCTCGCCGGCATCCGCAACGACGAGTTCCTCATCCCGACGAAGCCGAGCTACCGGGATCAGCTCCGCAACCGCTACGAGGCGCTGCTCGAAAAG
>JAUIMK010000519.1 GCA_030432735.1 bacterium | reverse complement strand
GGCGGCCTCCGCATGGTCGCGACCTCCCTCACCGGTGGCGGCTTCGGTGGCGAGTACCGACTCGAGCCCGGCGCCGGCGTCGACGGAGACGCCATCCGAAACCAGCGGGCCTCGGTCCTGCGACACGAGGACGGACGCATCGGGTACGCGGCGCTGCCCCTCCTCGCCGGCAGTCATCTCGTCGGCCTGCTCTCGATCCAGTCCGGCACGAAGGGCGAGCAGAATCGCGGCACCCTCGAGAGCTGGCAGGAGATCGCCGCCGCCGCCGCCGACACGATCGCCGCGAGCGACAAGGAAGCGCGCATGGCCAGTCAGGCCGAGCGCATCAACGCGATCAACGAGACCTCGATCCGGATGCTCTCCTGCACCGAGCCCAACGAGGTCGCGCGGCTCGCCACGTCGTCGGCGTCGATGATCCTCGAGGCCGACCACGCGATCCTGCGCCTCCAGGACCCGACCACGCGGCGCTATTCGATCCGGTCCTATTTCGGCGCGGCCGACGGCGCCTCGCAGGAAGCCCTCTTCCGTCTCGACAAGGCGGTCACCGTCGAGGCCATCCGACGCCGCACGGCCCACCTCACGCAGGACGCCAGCCTCGACCCGAAGCTCTCCGAGCACGTCGACGAGATGCGCTCCGTCCTCTCCGCGCCGCTCAAGCGGAACGGGGACGTCATCGGATCGATCGCCGTCTACGACAAGGTCGCCCTCGACCGCTTCTTCGCGAGCCGCTTCGACGACGAGGACCTGCAGGTCTTCGGCCGCTTCGTCTCCTACGTCGAGCGGGCGCTCGACCATGCGATGAGTCATCGCGAGAGCCGGCAGAACCGGAACTTCGACGACGAGACAGGGCTGCCCAACGCCTCCTATCTCGACAAGCGCCTCGCCGAAGAGATCGCTCGGGCGGCGGGACGCGAGGACGCCCTCGCCGTCTGCATCTGCAAGCTCGAGAACCGCGCGGAGATCACCGCCGAGGCCGGCGCCGCGCACGTCGGCCGCGTGATCCGGCTGCTCGCCGAGGCGCTCCAGACCCATCTGCGCGAGTTCGACGTGCTCGCCCGCATCGATCGCGACGAGTTCGCGGTCCTGATGCCGGAGCCGGGACGCACGCCCGGCGAGCGCGTCTTCGAGCTGGCCCGCGCCGTCGCCGACGTCGTCTCGAAAGACGAGAGCCTGAACCAGCCCGTACGGATCGGGCTGGCCTTCGGCTACGGCGTCCACCCGGCGGACGGCGACGAACGCGAGGCGCTCCTCGTCCACGCGCGCGAGCCGCGCATCCGGATGGTCTAGCGGCGACGGACCGGGCGGGAATCCGGACGGACGATCCCCGCTCCGGCCTCTCGACCTAGGGGCGCGTCGCCCGCTTCGCCGCGGACTTTCGGGTCGACCGCTTGGCGGCCTTCCGCGTGGACTTCCGGGCCGCCTTCTTCCGCGCCGTCTTCTTCTTCGACTTCCCGCGACCCGACATCCCGACGAGATCCTCGATCTTCTTGCGGAGCTCGTCGGCGTCCGACCGGAACTGCTTCTCGGCATCCCGCCAGCGCTTCTCCCCGTCCTTGCGCGCACGCTCCGCCTGCTTCTCGAGGTCGCGGAGATTCTTGCGCAGCTGGCGGATCAGGCGCGGGATCTCCTTCTCGAGACTGGAGAGCGCATCGTCGATCGCGCCGGCGCCGCCGCGAGCGCGCGACGTCGTCTTCTTCTTCGCCGCCTTGCGGGCGGCCTTCTTGCGTGCAGCCATTTTCGATTCCTTTCGAAGATGCCGACGAGTGGATCGGATTCGATCCCTACTCCTCGTCGTACGTGGAGAGCAGCTCGCCCATGCTCTTCTCGATGCATTCGAGCAGCAGCTCGGGGTCGTCGACGGCGGCACGGTCCGCATTGATGCCCACG
>JAUIMK010000518.1 GCA_030432735.1 bacterium | reverse complement strand
GATCCCGCTGTAGATCATGTTCGACATGACGCGGGAGTTCTCGACGAAGAGTGCCGCGGAGCCGAGGGCCAGGCGCCGGCGCATGCCGTTCGATTCCCACGCCGCGCGTCCGAACATGTTGAACGAGGTCTCGCTCGCGCCGATGTGGAAGTTGATCGCCATGTCCGACTCGTTGCAGGCCTCCCAGAAGGGGATCCACGCGTCGGCGCCCAGATCCGGGAGCCCGATCGAGTCGGGATCGCTGCACATGACGATGCCGCGGAGGCCCATCTCCTTGGCGCGCTGGACCTCCTCGATGCTCTGGTCGATGTTCCACCAGGGCATGAGCGCCATCGGGAGCAGGCGCTCGTCGCTCTCCGCCTGGATCTCGCCCATCGCCTCGTTGTAGATCCGGGCGCAGGTGAGTCGGAGCTCGTCGTCCTCGACCTTCATGAAGCGCTCGCTGCCGAAGCCGGCGACGTTCGGGTAGAGGATCTGAGCGTAGAGGCCGAACTGGTCGAGGAGCGCGACGCGCTGCCCCATGTCCCAGGAGGCTTCGTGCACGTCCTCGATCTGCCAGCCGAAGAACTCGGTTCCGCGGGACTTCCTTCCGTCCTTTCCGATCACCGAGGCCGGGTTCGTCGTCGCGATCTCGACCCCGTCGACGATCCAGCGGCGGTCCATGCCTTCGCCCTCCACGTGGGGGACGCGACCCTTGAGTGCCGCCGGGGCCCGGGAGGTCCAGAGGTCGTGGGGCTCGGTGATGTGCGCGTCGACGTCGATGATCGAGAGGGATTCGGAGAGGGCGGGAGCGGCCATGGACTACCTCGCGTTCGCCGGCCGGAGAGCCAGCGCGGTTCGAGGCTTCGAGGATAGATCCCTGAGTGCCGCGCGAAAGTCGAGCTTCAGGCCGCCCGTTTCGCGACGAGCATCGACCCCGAGGTCCGGAAGAGCAGCGTGCCCTCCGGGTCCGACAAGCGGTCCTCGATCGTCACGATGCCGACGTCCGGCCGGGACTTCGACGCTCGGGCCGCGACGAAGCGCCGGGTGAGCCGGACGCGCGTGCCCGCGTAGACCGGTGCGAGCAGGTGGAGCCCATCGCCGCCGAGCCCCGCCGTCATGGCGAGGGGGCCCGGCAGGTCGTGGGAGAGCCGCGCCGAGATCGCGAAGATGTGCGGCGCGCAGGCCGCGATGCGGCCGAAGATCGACGCAGCCGCCCCCTCGTCCGTGAGGTGGTGGGGGTACGGGTCCCAGCGCGCGGCGAAGGCGATGACCTCGTCGCGCTCGACGTCGAACCATCCGCTCGTCTGCTCGCTGCCGACCTCGATGTCCTCGAAGAAGATCCTGGGCTCGGCGCTCTCCATGTCCGCGTCGCTCGGATCAGCCCTTCGGCGGATGGCCGATCATCGCGTCGGCGCCGATCGCCGGCTCGATGAAGCTGCCGAAGTTCGGACCCCGGCGCAGCGCGTGGCCACCGTCGACGTTGATCGAGCATCCCGTCACCCAGCGGGACTCCCGGCCGATCAGGTAGCGGGCGAGGTGGGCCACGTCTTCCGACTCCCCGACGCCGTCCATGGGCGTGTTCTCGATGTAGGACTGATAGACCGCGGAGTCGCGCGGGACGCCTTCCATGATCTCGGTCGCGATGAAGCCGGGGCGGATCGAGTTGAATCGGATGTGGCTCGGACCGAACTCGTCGGCGGCGTTCATCATCATCTGCTCGATGCCCGCCTTGCCGACGCAGTAGGCGCCGAAATAGGGGTGGGTGACCTGGCCGGCGATGGAGGACATCCCGACGAAGGAGCCGCCGCCCGCCTTCACCATGTAGGGGACCGAGTGCTTCACGCAGAGCATGGTGCTGAGTACGTTCAGGTGGAGCACGCGGATGAACTCGTCGGTGTCCTGGAGG
>JAUIMK010000176.1 GCA_030432735.1 bacterium | reverse complement strand
GCCGATCGAACGGCTCGTCGCGGTCCTGCCTGACGGCAGCGCCCTCGTGCCGAACGACGTCTACGCGAGCGCGGCCGCCGGGATCGAGACGCTCGAGCCTCCCGCGCCCGAACCGGATCCCTACGCGAGCCTGCAATACGGGCTCGCGGTGACCGGCGTGCGCGACGCCCGGATGGTCTCGACCGGCGAAGGCGTGACCGTCGCGCTCCTCGACTCCGCCCCCGAGACCGAGCACCGCGACCTCTCCGCCGCGCGGGTCGTTCCGCTCGAGTCCGGGCCCGAGATGGAGATCGGTGTGCACGGCACGCTGATGGCGGGCGTGATCAACGCGATCGAGGACAACGGCTTCGGCATCGCCGGCGTCGCCCCCGGTGCTTCGGTGGTCTCGATCCCGGTCTGCCGTCCGACGGCGGGCGCGGGGGGGCGCTGCACGATCTACGACCTGCTGCAGGGCCTCGACCAGGCCTGGAACGTCGAGGCGCAGATCGTGAATCTCTCCCTCTCCGGGCCGCCGAACCCGCTGCTCGAGCGGGGCGTGGCGCGGCTCGAGGAGCTCGGGGCCGTCGTCGTCGCCGCCGCCGGGAACGAGGGGACGAGTGATCGCCGCTATCCCGCGGCCTATCCCTCGGTGATCGGGGTGGGCGCGGTCGACCGCGACGGCCGACTCTTCGCATCGAGCAATCGCGGTCCCTGGGTCGAGCTGATGGCACCGGGCGTCGACGTGCTGTCGACGGTGCCGGGAAACGCGTTCGCGTTCGGGAACGGAACGAGCCTCGCGGCGGCCCACGTGACGGGCTCCCTCGCGGTGCTGACGAGCGCGACCGGGGATCCGAAGCGCGCCCGCGGCGAGCTCTTCCGCGCGGCGGGCGCGGGGGCTTCGGGGCGTTCGATGCCGAAGGTCTGCGACGTGTTCGAACGGCTCGACCGGCCCTGCGAGGCGGCGCCGGGCGATCCTGCGAACTGACGTCGCGCTCGCGTCGCGTCAGGCCGCGGCGACCTTGCGCAGTCGATCCGCGAGCCGATCGCCGTCCCCGTCGGCGTCCGCATAGCGTTCACGCAGCTCCTTGAGGCCGCGCAGCACGCGCATCTTCGTCGCCGGCTCCGAGAGGCCGAGTCGTTCGGCGATCGCGCGGTAGCCGAGACCTTCGAGGACGCGCAGCAGGATCGCCTTCCGCGTCACGGAGGGGAGCGCGTCGAGGGCGGTCTCGATCCACTCGCGGAGGAGCGGGTCGGTGTCGAGGTGCGCCTCGCTCGGTCGCGCCGGGTCGAGCCGGTAGGCCTCGTGGCGGCGGTCGCGGCCGGCGCGCCGGCGCAGCTCGATGCGGCAGGCGTTGAGGGTCACGACGGACAGCCAGTGGGAGAAGGGGCGGTCCGGGCGGTATCGGTGGAGGAAACGGTGGACGTTCACGAAGACTTCCTGGACGACGTCCTCCGCCTCGCTCTCGTCGCCGAGGATGCGCGTCGCTCGCCCCTTGATCCGGGCCGCGTGGCGCTCGACGAGGAGCGAGAAGGCAAGCGCGGCATCGGGGCCACCGGCCTGGCAGCGCTCGACGAGCTCCGCGTCGGGATCCTCGAGGCGCCTCCGGTCCGGGCTCGGTCGGGTCGTCTTCGGGTCGCTGGCTTCGATTTCGCTTTCGATCGCACGCATGGCGTACTGGACTCCCATCGGTTTCGGGAAGTTGTGTGATCCCCCGCCGCCGGCCCGTGCCCGTTCATTTGCGTCCGAAGGTCATTTTTTCGCCGGGAACGGATCCCGTTCGGGTCGGCACGGGCACGCGACTCTCGGGACCCGAATCCCCGTGCCGGGAGCAGCCCGATCGCGCCCGCGCCGACCCGGGGTGCGTCGCCTCGCCGGGCGGGGCCGGTTAGCCTCCGGTCATGACGGTGGCGTGGGGCGATCAGGAGCGCCGGCTGACGGATCGGGTCAGCGTGCTCGTCGGCGAGGCCGGCGGCGCGTACCCGAACGGAAACTCGCTGCTCGTCCGAGGCGCGAGCGAGACCTTTCTGGTCGATCCGTCCGTGACGGTCGCATCGAAGGGCGGTGCACCGGCGAAGGTGGACGCGCTCCTCCACAGCCACGCCCACGAAGACCACATGTGCGGCAACCGCCTCTTTCCCGAGGCGCGGGTCCACATCCACGAAGCAGATCTCGTGGGGATCCAGAGCCTCGACGGGCTGATGGGGATCTATGGATTTCCGGATTCCCGGATCGAAGACGACTTCCGCCGGATCGTCGTCGACGAGTTCCACTTCGAGCCCCGGCCGGACGCCCGGGGCTTCGCGGGGGGCGAGCGATTCGACCTCGGGGGCCTGACGATCGAGGCCGTCCACCTTCCCGGGCATACTCGCGGCCACAGCGGCTTCCGGATCGAAGGCGACGTGTTCTTCCTCGCCGACATCGACCTGACCGGCTTCGGTCCCTACTACGGCGATGCCTGGAGCGACCTCGACCAGTTCGAAGAGAGCCTGCGCTGCGTGCGCGACGAAGACGCCGCCTGGTACGTGACCTTCCACCAGAAGGGCGTGATCGAGGGGCGGGCGGATTTCCTGGCGCGACTCGACGGCTTCGCGGGCGTGATCGATCGCCGTCACGGCGCGATGCTCGAGTTCCTGGCGGAGCCGCGCTCCGTCGAAGAGATGGTCGCGCATCGCTTCGTCTACCGGCCGACGGCGCAGACGCCGATCGCCGACCCGGTCGAGCGCCGCAGCGCCGAGCTCCACCTCGCTCGCATGCTCGAGCGAGGCGAGGCCCGCGAGGTCGAACGCGGCCGCTACCAGGCCGCATGAGCGATTCCCTCGCGTCCCTCGCGCCTCCGGTCCGCGCGCTCGTCGAACGGCTCGGGCTCGCGCCCCATCCCGAGGGCGGCTTCTATCGCGAGACCTGGCGTTCGCCGGTCGAGCTCGCGGCGGAGGCGCTGCCCGGCGGGTACCCGGGGCCGCGCGCGGCGATGACGTCGATCCTCTTCCTGCTGCCGACCGGCGCCCGCTCCGCGCTCCATCGCGTACGCTCCGAGGAGCTCTGGCTCCACCACCAGGGGGATCCCGTCGAGCTCGGGATCGGCGAAACGACCGAAGCCGCGGTCGCGCTCCGCGGGCGGAGGATCCTCGGGCAGGGGGCGGAGGCGAGCCTCCAGGTCGTCGTGCCGGCCGGCCAATGGCAGACCGCGAGGGCCCTCGACGGCAGCGCCGGCTACGCCCTCGTCGGATGCGTCGTCGCTCCGGGCTTCGACTTCGCCGATTTCGAGATGGCGGGCGGCGACGGCGCGACCCGCGCCTAACGCGCTTCGCGCGCGCGGACGATCATCCTGGCTTCCATCGAGAGGACGGTCTCGCCCTCCTGGTTCACGACCGTCTGGCGCGTCTGCACGATGCCGGTCTCGGGGCGCGACTTCGAGCGTCGCGCCTCGAGGACCTCGACCTCGAGGCCGAGGACGTCGCCGGGGCGGACCGGGTTCGGCAGGAGCATCTGGTCCAGGCCGAGTCCGGCGAAGAGCGCGGCGCGGACGGGCAGCTGGTTGTAGAGGGCGTTCCGGATTGCGAAGGTGAGGCAGCCCGGGGCGACCAGGCCGCCGAAGGGGCCCTCCTTCGCGGCGACCGGGTCCGTGTGCATCGGCTGCGGATCGAAGCGGCGGCCGAACTCGAGGATCTCCTCCTCGGTCACGACGTAGCGGCCGCCCTCGAGGCGACGCCCTTCCGCGAGCGCTGCCGCGTAGTCTTCTAGATGCCAGGTCTCCGGGGCGGCGGCCAGCGCGTTCGTCTCGCCGCTCATTCGCCGGCTCCTCGCGCTTCGCGCAGGACCGCGCGCATCGCGTCCGCCGTCCGCCGCCCGACCTCCTCCGGCGGCATCGATTCGTGATCCTTCTGGATCACTTCCACGCCCATCGGCGCGGTCGACCCGATCGCGTCGAGCGCCCGCACGAGGTCGACGAGCGGAATGTCTCCGTCGCCCGGCAGGAGTCGCGCCTCCATCGCCTCCACCATCAGGTTCTCGCTCGGCGTCTCCGGCGCATCGTTCCACTGGGTGCTGCCGATTCGCGCGCCGGGGATCTTCTCGAGCGCCTCGAGATCCCGGGCGCCGCGGAACCAGTGCCAGCTGTCGAACATGATCGTCGTGTTCGGACAGCCCGTCCGTTCGAGGAGGTCGAGGCAGGTCGTGACGTCGGGCACGCCGCACCAGGGCAGGAACTCGAAGTTCACGTTCCGTCCGTGTTCGCCGGCGCGCCGGGCGATCGCCGCGAGGTCCTCGGCGGCGCGGTCCAGATCGAGCTCGCTCCCGAAGCCCTGGGCGACGTTGATCGCGTCCGCATCGAGCGCCTCCGCGATCTCGAGGAAGCGCTCCGTCGGAACGATCTCGACCATCGCTTCCCCCGGCTTCGGCAGCGCCTGCGGCGTCCAGCCGAGCAGACAGTCGACGTCCGTGACGACCAGACCGTGATCGTGGATGAACGTCTTCACGTCGGCGAGGGAGAGCCCCTCGTCCTCGGCGCGCGCCACGTCCGAGGGCCAGATCGTGAGGCCGCGATAGTCGCCCGCGACGGCGGCGGCGACGATCTCGCGAACGCCGCCGCTCAGGATGTTGGTCGTGTTGAAGACGAGGTCGTCGGGGCCGAGATCGGACATGGGCTCAGTCTAGGCGGTGAGGGCGGGGCTCGCCGGATGGCGGTGCGAAGAGGTCCCGCCGGATCAGTTGCCGAAGAGCTCGTCGAGGAAATCACCGAGCACCTGCCACGATCGGCGATTCGCGGAGGGCGAATAGAGCGCGGCACCGCCGGGCTCGTGGTAGCGGGCGTTGGTGAAGGCGTGGAGGGTGTGGCCGTAGGCGACGAGCTGCCAGTCGGCGTTCCGTGCGGTCATCTCCGCCGCGAAGCGCGGGATCGCCTCGGGCGGGACGTAGGGGTCGTCCCAGCCGTGCAGGACGAGGACCTTCGGCGCGATCGGTCCGGCGAGGGCATCGCTGCCCGCCGGCAGCTCGGGGGCGTCGAGCAGCCCGTGGAAGCTCGCCACGCCGGCGAGCGCCGCGTCCATGCGCGCGAGGTCGAGCACGCACGATCCGCCGAAGCAGTAGCCGATCGCCGCCATGCGATCTGCGTCGACCTCGGGCAGCGCCGCGGCCGCTTCGAGTCCGGCCCGCAGCCGCGCCTGGAGATGCAGGCGATCGTTCCGGAAGGGCGTCATCAGTCGATAGGCGTCCGCTTCGTCCTTCCCCGTCACGTCCGCACCGTAGACGTCGAGGGCGAAGCCCGCGTAGCCCATTCCGGCGAGGGTGACGGCGCGCTCCTCTTCGAAGCCCTGCGTGCTCTTCATGGCGTCGTGCACGACGACGACGCACGGCCGCGGCTCGGTCCACCGATCGTCCCAGGCCAGCTCGCCACGCAGGGCCTGTCCGTCGTGCTCGTAGTCGATCGATCGGATGCGCGCGGTCATCTCGGGTCGGCTCCTCCTGGAACGACGAGCATCGCCTACTCTCCGGGCTCGGAGCAACGCCCGGGGCGAGGAGTCGGGATGGACGCGGGAGCAGGGAAGGGCGGCGGCGCAGGCACCGCGAGCGACGACTTCTTCGAGGTCGTCTCGACGGCGAGGTCGGTGCGCCGGCGACTCGACTTCGATCGCCCCGTCGCGCCGGCGCTGATCGAGCGCTGCATCGACGCGGCGGTCCAGGCCCCGACCGGTCTGAACCGGGAGGCCTGGCGCTTCCTCGTGCTGACGGAGCCCGAGCCCAAGCGTCGGGTCGCCGAGCTCTACCGCGAGAGCATGGCTCGCCTGGCCGACCGCTTCGCGGACAGGCTCCCGGATTCGATGCAGGGCGCTCCGCTTCCGAGCGAGCGACCGACCTACGTGGGCCTCGCCGAGAATCTCGAGCGCATGCCCGCGCTGATCCTCGTTTGCTCGCTCGGTCGGCCGGAGCCGGCGAACACCGCGATGCAGGTCGCGTTCTACGGCTCGGTGCTGCCCGCCGCGTGGTCGCTCATGCTCGCGCTCCGGGCCTCGGGGCTGGGGACGACCTGGACGACGCTGCTCGTCGGCGAGGAGGAGCGCGTCGCGGAGGCGCTCGGGATCCCGCCGGACGTGACGCAGACGATCCTGCTGCCGGTCGCCTGGACGAAGGGGGCGGTCCTTCGCCCCGCGAAGCGCAAGGGCGCCGACGAGGTGACCCACTGGAATCGGTGGGACGGAGCGCGGCCGGCCTGACGCCGCCTTCGCGAGCCGCGGGCCTCGCTCAGGCGGAAGAGATCCGGCGCAGCCGCGGCGGGGACTCGATCACCTCCGCCGCGGATTCGGCGAGGGGCTCGAAGTCCCGCTCGACGATCGGCGGGAGGGACTCGCTTCGTCCGAAGGTCCGGAGCCAGAGCCAGACATAACGGGGGGCGCCGGTCAGGCGGAGCTGGAGCGCGCGCACGCGGCGGAGCATCGAGCCGTCGACGCGAAGCGCGAGGGTCGAGAGCAGCTCGAGGGCGAGCTCCGGCTGGTCGCTCGCGGCGTAGAGCGATGCGAGATCGATCAGCAGGTCGTCGTCCCAGGGCTCGATCTCCCGTGCTCGCGTGAGGAGCGCGATCGCGGGGCCGCGCTGATGCGGTCCGCCGAAGTGCATCCGGCCCTCGATCAGCGTCTCGAACGCGCCTTCGGGCCGCTTCATCTTGAGCTGCAGCTCCGCGCAGAGCCGCCAGGCCTCGAACTCGCCGGGAACGAAGCGGCAGGCCTCGCGATAGACCGCGAGACACTCCGTGTACTGCCGCGCGCGCGCGTACTCCATCGCGGCGCGGCGGTAGAGCTGCCACGCCTCGAAGGGCTCGCCGGCGAGGGCGAGCATCGGCGCGACGCGGAGCGCGACCTCGAGGTTCGACGGGTTCTCGACGAGGATCCGTCGGTAGAGTCGGATCGCCGCCCGCGCCTTGCCCTTCGTACGGGCGCGATGCGCGTCGGTCAGCAGCTGGTACTCGCGAGGGCGCACGGGGCGCAGGGGCGTCGCCACGGAGATCTCCGAACCGGTCCGCGCCGGTCGTAGCGGGTGGTCTCCGAGGAATCGGCGCCGCGCGTTCGCGAAGGGTGATCCGGCTCACCGGTGCCGGGCGTTCGCGCAGGCGATGCCGGTCGTCGCACGTTCCCGCGCTTTGGCATACTCCCGCGGCCCCCACCCCCTGTCTTCCGTTCGGATTCCGGTTGCCTTCCTCTTTCCAACTCGTCGAGCTCGATGCGATCGCGGGCGCGCCCGTCGGTGGCAAGGCGGAGGGGCTCGCGCGGCTGAGGGCGATGGGGCTGCGGGTTCCGGACGCGGTCGCCGTCGTCGGGCTCGCGGCGAAGGTGACGTCGGACGCGTCCGCCGCGGACGAGTGGACGCGCTGCGCGCGGGCGCTGCTCGAGCGGTTCGGGTCGGGGCGGCTCGCCGTGCGGTCGTCGGCGATCGGGGAGGACGGGGCGGAGGCTTCCTTCGCGGGGCAGTACGAGACGGTGCTCGACGTCGAGGGGGAGGCCGCGCTCGTCGCCGCGATCGGGACGTGTCTGCGGTCCGCGGACGATGCACGGGCCCGCGCCTATCGCGAGGCGCAGGACGAGGCCGCGGGGGCAGGCGACGCGGTGATGTCCCTGGTCGTCCAGCGGATGGTCGACGCGCGCGCGTCGGGCGTCTGCTTCACGGTCTGCCCGGTCACCCATCGTCGCAACCGGCTCGTGATCGACGCGGTCGCCGGTCTGGGAGAGGCCCTCGTCTCGGGCACCGCGAGCCCGGATCACGAGGAGTTCCTGCGTCGCGAGGCGACCTTCGAGGCGTCCCAGACGGCGGGGGACCAGCCGGTCCTCGCGGCGGACGAGCGGCGGGCGATCGCCGAGGAGGCGATCGGGGCGGAGGAAGCCGCCGGCACGCCGCTCGACCTCGAGTGGTCGATCGACCGGGCGGGCACGCTCTGGTGGCTGCAGGCGCGCCCGATCACGACACTCGGCGTCGACCCGCAGGCGCTCGACACGCCGCTCCGCTTCGCGACGGACGTGCACACGCGCTGCAACGTCGGCGAGATGATGCCCGGGGCGGTCTCTCCCCTCACGTACTCGACCTGCGCGCGGGGCATCGACGAAGGCTGGCAGCGCATCAAGGACGATCTCCGGATGCCGCGGAGTCACTATCCGGCGGAGCCCTACGTCGCGATGTCCCATGGCCACCTCTTCATCAACATGAGCGAAGGGGTGCGCTTCGCGTCCGGGGTGAGCGGCGGAACGGCGGATCAGCAGAGCCTGGCGCTCTGCGGTCGGATCGTGCCGGAGATCGTCGAGCCGCCGCCGGCGCCGCTCCGGCAGCGGATTCCGCGGCTCCTGCGTCAGATCGCGGCGATGCTCCGGCCGGGTCCGCGCATCCGGCGGATGGAGGCGCTCGTCCGGAAGGGGCCGATTCCGTCCGGCGCGAACGCCCTCGCGTCCTGGCGGGCGATCGACGCGCGCATGCCCGATCTCTTCGAGGCCTACAAGCTCCACCTCGTGGTCTCTTCGACCGCCGGTGCGCTCTCGCCGATCCTGCTGCAGATCCTCGCCGGTCGCGACGAGCCGACGGACGAGCACCACGCGATCGTCGCGTCGGTCCTTGCCGGGGCGACCGACGTCGAGAGCGCCGACATCGCGGTCGGCGCCGAGCGCGTGCTCGAGGCGATCGTCGACGCGCCCGGGGCCGCGGCGACCTTCGCGGCCGCGTCTCTCGACGCCGCCCGCGCGTGGCTCTCGGGACCGGACTCCGGCGCGGCGGGCCTTCGCTACCGCGCGTACCTGGAGCGCCACGGCCATCGCAGCCTCCGGGAGCTCGACATCCGGCAGCCCGAATGGAGGGCGGACCCGACGCCGATCCTGCGCTCGCTGCAGTC
The DNA here is from genome assembly GCA_030432735.1 of bacterium. Taxonomy (GTDB): domain Bacteria; phylum Myxococcota_A; class UBA9160; order UBA9160; family UBA4427; genus UBA4427. Next base: position 1,410 of record JAUIMK010000176.1, on the reverse strand, counting down.
GCAGGTGCGGGGACGACTCGACGGCGATCGCAGGCGGGAGTCGGTGTCCGAGCCCGCCGAGCGGCCGCCCGGCGCCGCGCGCTTCGATCGCTTCCAGTTCCTCGCCCACGCGGCGGTCCGCAACCGCGAGCGCACGAAGTCGCTGCTCGTCGCGACGACGGCGCTCCTGAAGCGCGCCTATCGCGACCTCGCGGTCCAGCTCGTGGAGGAGGAGCGTCTGCCGGACGTTGATGCGATCTACTTCCTGCTCCACGAGGAGATCGAGGTCGTCGCGGCCTCGGCGCCCGGGCATCCGCTTCGGGACGAAGCGGTCGGTCGCCGGGAGGCGCTCGCCTATCAGGAGACGCTTCGCTTCCCGGAAGTCGTCGTCGGCCATCCCCAGCCGCAGCCGATCGACCTCTCGGGTCAGGACGAGAAGCTCGTCGTGGGGAAGCCGGTCGGGCGGGGGCGCGTCGAGGGGCGGGTGCGCGTCGTGAAGACCCTCGAAGAAGCGGAATCCCTGAAACCGGGCGAGATCCTGGTCGCGCCGATCACGGACGTGGGCTGGACGCCCTATTTCGCGGTGATCGGCGGGCTCGTGACGGACGTCGGGAGCGCGGTGGTGGCGCGGGAGTACGGACTCCCGGCCGTGCTGAACACGGGCAACGCCACCGAGATCCTGCGGACCGGAGAGCGGGTCGTGTTGGACGGCAGCCGGGGGACGATCGAGCGCCTCGACCGCTGAGCCGGTCGCCTATGCTCCCGACCCGCGTTCGGAGGCGGGGCGAGGAGGGTCGAGTGGTGGGACGGCTTTCGATTCGGGGGGCCATCGCGACCCTCGCGGCGAGTCTGTGGATGCCGGTGCCGGCGTCGGCTTCGACGGACGGCGACGCAGCCGCGCCGTCGGCGCTCGCGCGGGCACCGATCGGCGGGGTGTACGCGGAGGGCGGCTGGTCGACGCTCCACCGGAGTCCCGCGAACCGGAAATTCGTGCCGGAGGCGGATCTCCGGGGCGATCGCGTCGATCGCCATCTGCTCGAGGGCGCCGCGATCCTGACGGCGCCCACCTTCACGCCGGACGGCGGGACCTTCTTCGTGACCACGGGGCAGGGCGTCGGTGCATCGAACCTCCACGCCTTCGACCGGGAAGGGGAATCGCTCTGGAGCGCGCCGCCGTGGTCCGATCCCGGGACGGGCGTCGACCCCTGCGCGATCCTGTCGAGCCCGATCGTCGACGCCGCGGGTGACGTCTACATCGGCGACTGCAACCAGCTCTTCGCCTTCCACGCGGACGGGCGCTCCAAGTGGACCGTCGACCTCCCGCCGAATCGCGACGGGGACTGGATCGTGTCCGACGCGCTCCCGGTGAACGCCCTCACGACGGCGGTGTTCACCCGCGACGGCGACGTCTTCGGGGTCACCAATTTCGGG
>JAUIMK010000175.1 GCA_030432735.1 bacterium | reverse complement strand
GGGCGAGAACTCGAACGCGAAGAACTCGGAGATGTCGCTCCTGAGCGTCATGTACAACGCCTACTACGACTTCGACCTGAGCGACTACGACGTGCCCGTGACGCCCTGGCTCGGCCTCGGCATCGGCTGGGGCATGCCGCGCATCGACGCCGAGAACGTCGACCCGACGACGCCCCTCCAGATCGACGATACGGACAGCACCATGGTCTACAACTTCATGGGCGGCCTGAACTACCCGCTCTCCGAGTACGCCGAGATCGTGCTCGGCTACCGCTACATCGCGTCCCTCGAGTTCGACGTGATCGGGAGCGAGTCGGGGAACCAGCAGCGCTTCGAGTACGAGTATGGGGCGCATGAGGCGTTTACCGGCCTCCGCTTCAACTTCTAGGTCGTGGACTCGAAATTTCACCCGATCGGGTGAAGTGAACCTCCGAGCACCCGTCTACCCGTCGAGCTGCGGCTTGAGCTATTTGGCGAACACCCGCTCGTGTCGGCTGCATCGCTCGATCGCCCGCGTCGTGATCCGCCCGAAATAGCAATCCGAGAGCCAGCCGGAGAGCTTTGCGCGATCCGGAAAGAGTCGCTCCGCGAGGATCTCTGAAACGCTGAGCGCACGCGGTACCAGGCCCAGCACCTTCGCCGGCGGCCCTACTCTTCGGTTCTCCGACCGATCCTTCATGTAGTTCCTCCACACCGTCCAAATCGCCAGCCGGTATAGCGCCGACTGTCGCCGCTTCGAGAACGCGATCGTCTCCCGCTTGTGATTCGCACTCGAGTGACGCAAGAGCATGTCGGACAGATTCACCGGGAACAGCGGATTGCTCGTCGTCCGCGCCTCCTTCGACGATGTCCGTGCATGGACGAACGTCCGGTCCTTCAACCGTTTCAGCGCTCTTGGGTACGAGGGGTGCTCGTCGGAGCGGAGCTCGACCACCCCTCGCGGCGGAACCACGCGCCTCAGGAGCTCCTCGACCTGCTTCTGGGTCGCCTGCGCGTCCGGCCGCCCATACTTCCTCTCGAGCAGCTCCCGCTTCACCGCCTGAGACGGCCGCATCGTGCCGCTTCTCCGGAGCTCCGCGTCGTTGAATCCATAGACGAAGAGCGAAGTCCCGACGACCAGGTTCAGATCCATGGGCCAGTACTGGCTGTGCTCGAACGTGCGGAAGCCGTCCAGTACGAGGGGCTCACCCGGACACGTCCTCGGTCTCACCTTCTCATGGAAGAGCAGGCAATGTCGGCCGAGCCGGTCTGAAAGACTCCGGATCGTCGAGTGGGAGACGCCGAACTCACGGGCGACCTGGCGGAAGCCCGAGCAGGAGACCAGGCGATGGAAGGTGGGCTCGAGGAGATCGGGTCGTTTCAGCCAATAGGCGGTGGAGAACGTCTGTGAACTGAAGTAGCGCCCACAATGAGAACAGCGGTACTTCTGGATCCTCTTCGGCGCGCGATCACGGCGATAGAAGCCCTTCTTGATGAAGCACCAAGTGGCTGGATTCGCATGGGAATCGCAGGTCGGGTTTGGGCAGAAGGGCGGGCGGCGGAAACGTGTGGGATGCGTCATGCCCCCTGACATCGCACGAACGGTGCCAGGGGATATTTCCGGTCCACGTCCAGCTAGAAGCGGAACGTCCAGCGGACCTTCGCCGCCGGCTGCGTCTCCCGCACTCGCAGATCCCCCGGCTTCGCGTCGAGATTCTGTCCGACGACGACGAAGAACTCGCGCCCCGGCTCGACGATCCAGCGCAGACGCGTCTGGAACTGTGCGGATTCGGTCGCGTTGTCGTACTGGACGACCGTGATCCACAGGATGTCCGGGGTGAAGTTGACCTGGAAGCGGGCGCGCGCGAGCTGGATCGTGAACTGCCGCTTCTCGACGTCGGCGCTCGGCGTGGCGTTGACGCAGTTGCGCGAGCCGAAGACGTCGTCGACGAGCCCGTAGCAGGACTTGATTCCCCAGAACTGTCGGCGGTCGTACTCCAGGGAGAGCAGGAAATACTTCGACGGGCGCCACTCGATCAGCGGCGCGGTCCTTAGCCCGAGCCCCCCGAACAGCTCCCCGAAGCCGGTCTGGTAGCGGATCCGGACCTTCCGATGCTGGCTGCTCTCGAGGCGGAAGATGCCCGACATGCCGTGGTAGCGACCGGGCAGGATCCCGATGTGGTCGGCGATGTAGAAGGCGTTCTTCGGCGCGTCGTAGGAGTAGTAGAAGAGCAGCTCGACCGAGTCGTCGACCTGGCTCGTGACCTTGAACGGGACGAAGAGGTTCGCGGTCTCGACCTGGTCGTTCCGGTCCGTCGTGAGGTCTCCGTCCAGGCTGATGTCCCAGGTCCGGATCAGGCTCTCCTGATTGCGCCAGCGATAGCGGTAGGTCGCGTCGTAGCGCCGAAGGTCACGCCGGTTCACGAAGCCGAGCGCCGGGTCGAAGTTCTTCCCCACGTCCCGAAAGCGGAGCTCCCAGTTCACCTTGTCGTTCGGGTACGAGAGCGTCGCGCCCCAGGCCGATTCGCGGCGCCCGTACTGTCTTCCCGAGAAGTCCTGCTGGATCCAGAGGTTCCCGGACACGAAACGATTCGGGACGAGCCGGCTGCTCCGATAGTTGAAGTCGGCGCCGGCCAGCAGGTTCTCCCGCTGGGATTCGGGGTCGCCGTGCGTGAGCAGCACGCCGACGTTCGATTCCTCGAGCACGTTGGCCGAGACCCGGGCGACGGCGAGGTTCTCGCCACCGAGGTCCGCGGTCGTCCCCGTTCCGTTGGGCGGATCACTCTGGAAGTTCCGGTCCTGCTGGATGTCGATGAAGCCGATGTTGAAGCGGCCCGCGCGCCCGGTCAGCCGCCCGCCGCCGAGCAGGCGAACGTCGCGTGGGCCGCGCGCGAGGGCCTGGCGGGCCAGCCGGGGGGCGCGGGGATTGCTCTGGAGGCCGATGCGTCTTGAGAAGAAGGGCAGGATTCCGTCGGAGCCCTCGAGGTCGGCGAACTGGAAGATGCCGGTGTCGCGCAGGAAGAACTCGCGCTTCTCCGGAAAGAAGAGATCGAAGCGATTGAGGTTGATCTGGGCATCGTCGATCTCGGTCTGCGCGAAGTCCGTGTTCGCGGTCGCGGAGACGAGCAGCCCCGGCGTCACGCGATAGAAGGCGTCGAAGCTCGGCTCGATCCGCGCCTCCGCGTGGAGGTCGTAGTCGCGCATCGTCGCGGTGCTGTCGTCGCCCTGCTGATCGATGTTCGCGCCGGCAGAGAAGGTCGGAACGACGTCGAGACCGAGCCCCTGCTTCGCGACGGCCATGCCCGTGAGGGTGCCGGCGCGGCTGATGTTGATCCCGCCCCGCTGACGGGAGGGATCCGCCCAGCGGTTCTCCTCGTTGTAGCGCCGCACGCGCCGGAACATCTGGAGGCCCCAGTCGTCGGCGCCGGGACGGAAGGGCAGCGTCTTGAACGGGATCTCCATCTCTGCGGTCCACCCCCCCGCGTCGATCCGCGCGGCCGCGTACCAGATCCCGTCCCAGTTCTCCTCGAAGACGTCCCGCACGAACGTTCCGTCGCGGCGTCCGCCGTTCGGATTCACCTGGAAGAAGAACCCGTTCTGCCGGTCGTGGAACGTGTCGAGCAGCACGGTGAAGTTGTCGTCGTAGAAGAAGATGTCGCTCCGCCCCATCCGATTCGCGACGATCTTCTCCGGGTCGGGGTCGTAGGCGCGAATCGAGAGGTAGAGCTTGTCGCCGTCGGTGACGATCCGGATCTCGCTCCGGAAGCTCGACGGCGTACAGAAGATCGGCTCGACCTGCGTGAGCTCCCGGACCACGTGCGCCCGGGCCCAGACCGGATCGTCGAGGCGTCCGTCGATCTCGGGCGCCTCGTCGACCAAGACGGCATGGACCTTCGGATTCTGTCCTCGATCGCACTCGAGGTCCGCGGGCGGGGGGGACGCGTCCGATGTCGTCGCGGCCTCGGAGGACGACCGCCCCTCGGCCGAGGCGACGAACGTCGATCCGCAGACGAGGGACGCGACGAGCACGAAGAGTGCGATCGGTCCCGCGCGGCGCGAGTCGGGGCGTTCGTGTCCTATGCGGCGCGAGGCCGGAGCCAAGTCGCTTCTCCCTTCGGCGGCTCCCCGCCGAAACGGTCGAGGGCGCACGCATGGAGCGGAGATGGAGTTACGAGACGGTGCGTCTCGCAGCTTCGACGTTACCGCTTCTGCGAGCGGGAACCACCGGCAGGCAGCGCGTCTTCCGGGCGCAAGCGACGCGCCCGCGCGCGCGCCGGATCAGACTTCGTCGACATAACGATCGGTCCCGGGCAGCGTCGGGACGAAGCCCGCGGCCATCGAGACCCGGCCCATGCCCGCCGCTTCCTGGGCAGAGCCGAAGCCCGCGAACTCGTCCTGCCAGACCGCGTCGGGCGTCCGATCGAGGAAGTAGATCTCGAGGCTTCGCCGGTCGGCCCCCTCGTCGGGGGGGACGTAGGCGGGCGAGGTCTCCGGCAGCTGGATCAGGTCGAGCGAGAGGCAGAGCGCGGCGCTCGACCCCGGCATCGTGCGCGGCAGGTGCTCGTCGAGGAGCCAGGCTTCGCGCGCGTCGCGCGTGACCCCCGCCGGCCGCTCGGTCAGCATCAACACGATCCCCGGGAAGGGGTGGTCGAGGGCGACCTCCGGCGGGATTCCGTCGTCTTCCCTCGTCACGGCGAAGCGATGAGCGTAGAAGCTCGCGTGCACCGCGCGCCGCTTCGCGTCCCCGCCCATGCGGTCGTGCTCGTAGAGCCAGAGAACGCGTTCGAGGGACCAGTCCTCGGCCTTCTGGTGGAAGCCGCGCTCCATCCAGTAGAGCGCGAGGAACGAACCGATCGAGGTATCCGGCACCTGCGGCGACGACGCGGGGTAGCGCAGCGCCTTCAGGTCGCGGGTCGCGACGAAGCGCTTCCCGGCGAAGAAATGCTCGCCGGTCATGCAACCGGCGTAGAAGTGGTCCCGCTCGTACCAGCGATTGAAGTCGCGCGCCTTCCCCGGCGCGGGCTCGAGCAGGCTGACGAGGATGCTCCCGAGTGCGACCCCGTACTCGGGCTCGTCGTCGACGCGAATCACACGCATGCGAATCCCTCCCCGACTACTCGCCGACCAGCACCTTCCGGGCGTGCTCCGTGTCCATGTACTCCTTCCACTCGGTGATCTGCCCGTCCCGGGCCCGCATGACGAAGTGGTACTTCTGCGCGTACGTATCGCCGCGGAAGGTCGTGCCGTCGCTGTGCGCCTCGATCGCAACGGAGTCCCCCTCGGCGATCATGCGATCGATCGTGAAGGTGAGTCCCTTCGGAAAGAGATCGAGGACCGCCGGCATGCCCGCGATCGCGCTCTCCTTGTCGCCTTCGCCGCTGAACGGAAGCGACCCGGTCACCCAGATCCGGAAGTCGTCGGCGTAGTTCTTCTTGACCCAGTCGACGTCGGCGCGGGTGAGCGCATCGATCATCTCCCGCGCGAGCTGCTTGTTCTCTTCTTCCTGCTGACCCATCTCTCGGGACTCCTCGTTTCGTTCGGGGAAGCGCGTGCGCTCCGGCTTCGTCCCAGCCTAGAGCAGACGCCCGGTCTGGTGCTCGCCCTTCATGGTGGTCCGGTGGACGACGCGGTCGTGGCCCGGCGGAGCACCGAGGGCGGTGTGCATCGTGCGCCAGTTGTCCCAGAGCACCATGTCGCCCTCCTCCCAGTCGTGGACGTAGTCGAAGCGACCGCCGAGGGTGTGTTCGACCAGGCGCTCGAGGATCGGATCGCCCTCTTCCCGCGGCAGGCCGACCACGTCGATCAGATGCACCGTCGAGAGGGACAGCGACTTCCGGCCGCTCAGCGGATGGACCCAGACGATCGGATGCGCGACGTCGGGGAACTCCGGATAGGGAACGCTGCCCTGGTCGACGAGGGTCACGCCCTCGGGCTTCCCGAAGCGCATCTCCTCGAGGTTCCAGACGAAATCGAAGCGCGCCTCGAGCCCGTCGATCCGCGCCTTCGTCGCGTCGTCGAGGGCATCGTAGGCGGCCGCCGTGTCGATCCAGCCGGTCTCGCCGCCGACCGCCGGCTTCTCGACCATGCGCAGGATCGCCCCGCGGTTCGGGGTCGTCGTGTAGACGAGATCCGTGTGATAGGGGATCCGGCCGACGATCTCCTCGCCGGCGAAGCGATAGGTCATCTGATCCGTGTCGTCCGCCTTCTGGGCGAGACGGATGATCTCCGGCGCGCCTTCGAGCCGGATGCTCTCGATCGGATGGACCTCGAGCTCCCCGAACGCGCGAGAGAGTCGCAGGTGGCGTTCGTTCGAGGTGCCCATTCCGCGAAAGAGCACGATCGCGTGCTCGAGCCATACGTCGTTCAACGCCCGGACGGTCGCGTCGTCGAGCGGTCGATCGAGGTCGAGCCCGGTCACTTCGGCGCCGATCCCGCCCGGCAGCGGCTTCGCGTCGAATCGCATATCCCGCCCTCCTCCGCCTAACGGGCCGCGGCGCCCCGGCGGAGAATCCGACCGGGCAGCGCGCCGGTGTGCCGCCCCTCTCGGAGCAGCACCTCTCCCGCCACGACCGTGGCGAGGAAGCCGGTCGCTTCCTGGACCAGGCGCCTCGCGCCGCCCGGCAGGTCGTGCTCGATCCGCGGGACCCCGGGCGCGACGGTCTCCGGGTCGAAGATCGCGAGATCCGCGATCCCGCCCTCCGCGACCCGGCCGCGGTCGGAGAAGCCGAACGCCGTCGCCGGCTGCGCGGTCAGCATCGACACCGCCTCCTCGAGGGTCACCGCCTGCTGCTGCCGAACCCAGTAGCCGAGCAGATGCGTGGCGATCGAGCAGTCCGAGATCTGCGACACGTGGGCACCGGCGTCCGAGAAGGTGACGAGAGAACGCGGGTGCTTCATCAGCGAGAGCACGTGCTCTTCGATCTCGTTCGCGAAGGGCTGCAGGAAGTTCTGCTTCAGGTCGCTCTCGAGGGCGAGGTCGATCATCAGCTCGACCGGATCGACTCCGCGCGCCTTCGCGAGATCACCCACCCGCTCGTGGGGCCCGAGCGGATCTCCCATCACGAGCACCCAGTCGTAGTCGGGCTTGCGCGCCTCGGCGCCGACCGCGAGGCCGTACTCGCCGTGATGCGCCTCGTGGACGAGCTGCGCGCGGGTCACCGGATCCCGGAGCGCCGCGATCTGCTCGGCCCGGGACCGGGCGCGGAGCGCCTTCCAGGCCGGCAGCCCGTCGTAGGGAAGCTGTCCCTCGAAGTTGAGGATGATGTTGAAGGGGCGGGAGTGGACCTGGGCGAACATGCGTCCGCCGCCGTCCGAGACGCGATCGATGAGCCCCATCCAGGGGCGCCAGTTGTCCGGCGCGTGCCGGCTGCATCCGACGCCGAACATGATGGTCGCCCCGCTCTCCTTCGCGAGGGCCTCCATCCGGCCGAAGTACTCCGGCTGCGCCCCGGGGTCCTCGACCGGTGCGTCCTCGTTCGTGATCTCGAAGAGGCCGCCGGCGTTCCCCGCCACGCCGACCAGGGCGCGGACCTCCTCCCAGCTCGCGAGCCGGCTCGCGACCGGCCGATCGTCGGAGGTCCGGTGGTTCAGCGTGCGCGACGTCGTGAAGCCCATCGCCCCCGCCGCCATGCCCGCCGCGAGCTCCCGCTGCATCGCCGCGACGTCGTCTTCGGTCGCTTCTTCTTCGAAGGCGCGCTCCCCCATCGCGTAGGTACGCAGCGCCGAATGCCCGACGTAGCCCGCGTAGTTGATGCCCTTCGGCAGGGCGTCGATCGCGTCGAGATACTCGGCGTAGGTCTCGAAGCCCCAGCGGATCCCCTCCGCCATCGCCTCCGGCGAGATGTCCTCGGCGCGCTCGAGGTTGCGCACGACGAGCTCCCGGGCGTCGGCGCGCGAAGGCGCGAGGGTGAAGCCACAGTTGCCCATGACGACGCTCGTGATGCCGTGGTAGGACGAGCAGGTCCCGAGCGGATCCCAGTAGACCTGAGCGTCCATGTGGGTGTGACCGTCGATGAAGCCCGGGGCGACGACGTGGCCTTCGGCATCGATCGTCTCGTTCGCGGCTTCGCCGGCGAGGCGCCCGACCGCGGTGATCCGTCCGTCGGAGATCGCGACGTCCGCGCGCTCCCCGGGACGGCCGGTACCGTCGACGACGGTGCCGTTTCGGATCAGGAGGTCGTGGGCCATGGCGTGCTCCTCGCTCGGGGGCCCTCCATGGTTCCAGGGTGCGAGAAGGCTGTAAAGACGGCCCAGGAAGCGCTCTTCCTGCCGGATCCGGGCGTCTCGCGCGAACGCGGCTTCAGCGCGAGAGGCGCTGGTGGCCGAGGTGGACGTCGATCGCGGGATGATCCGCCGCGAGTCGGCGCAGCCATGCGAGGCTCGTGGCGTTCGCTTCGTGGTCGGCGGTGAACGAGCCCGGCTCGACGCCGTTCCGCCAGCCCCAGGCGGTATGGCAGGTGTCGCCGACGAGCAGCTTCGGACCGTGTGGGGTGCGCACGAGGAACGCCGTCGATCCCGGCGTGTGACCGGGCGAGTGGATCGCGAAGAGCGAGCCGTCGCCGAAGACGTCGAGGATCGAGCGTTCGTCTCCGTCGGCCACGGGCGGGAAGTCGAGCTCCTGCAGCGCCCCGTCGCGCGCGATCAGCCGATCGATCGTGCCCCGGGTGAAGAGATTCAGGAACGAGCGGCCGCGCGCCTCGCCGAGGCCGACGAAGACGGGCACGCTCGCCGGCACGTCGGGCAGACCCATCACGTGATCCATGTGGCTGTGCGTGAGGAATACGCCGGCGGGCGGTCGCGGCTGCGTCTCGAGCCACTCTGCCGTCGAGACGTGGACGTCGAGCGCATCGGTCCCCATGACCGCGCCGACGAGCGCGCTCACCTGCGGCGCCCTCTCTTCCGCCCGGAAGACCTCCGCGACGCCCGAATCGACGAGCCAGGTTCCGCGGGTCGGATGCCGCAACACGTAGAGGTAGATCTCGATCGGCTCGGGCCCCGCTTCGATCCCCTGCCGCTCCGCTTCGGGATGGTCGAGGTTGATCAGCCCACCGCGATCGACGACCCAGTCCGCGACCACGATGCGTTCGAACGCGATCGGGCCCGGCTGCTCGAGCGCGCGCTCGAGCGCCGCGGCGGACACCGGACGGCCGAGGTCGGCGCGCTCGGTCGGTAGGCTGCTGGCGGTGCAGCCGGTCTGGAGGACGGTCGCGCCCAGGGCGGCGAGCCAGAGGGCGACGGGGACGAGGACCCGGGCGGCGGCGGCGTCCCGGGGGCAGCCGGCGAAGGGGGAGCGGTGGATGCGAATCATGTCGTTCTCCTCGCGCGGGAGGCGCCACGACACTCTCGGACATCCTCGATCGGATGGAAATCCCAATTATTCGGATAAAATCATCGAAATATGGATATTTCCTGGGACGATGCCCAGACCTTTCTGGCGGTGGTCGAGGCCGGCAGCATCAGCGGGGGCGCGAAGCGGCTCGGGCTCGGGCAGCCGACGGTCTCGCGGCGAATCGCCCTCCTCGAGGAGCGCCTCGGCGTCGCGCTCTTCCAGCGCGCGCAGCAAGGCGCCCGGGTGACGGCGGCGGGGGAGCGGCTGCTGCCCGCCGCGGAGCAGATGGCCCGCTGGGCCGGCGAGTTCTCCCGCATCGCGCGCGGCGCCGAAGCCGAGCCGGAGGGCCTCGTGCGGATCGCCTCGCCCCCGGCGATCGCCGTCGACGTCCTCGCCGCGCTGGCGGCCCCGCTCCAGGCGGAGCACCCCGCCCTGCGTCTCGAGATCCTCGCGAGCGTAGGCCACGTCGACCTCGTGCGCGGCGAGGCGGACCTCGCGATCCGCACCCGCCCGGCGAGCGAGCCCGAGCTCACGACCCTCGTGTCGGGCACGATCCGCGCGGGCGTCTTCGCTTCGCCCGACTACGTCGCCGCTCTCACGCGGCGCCGCGCCGATGAAGGCCGGTCGGGCGCCGTGGCGCTCGCCGAGCTCGACTGGATCACCTGGGCGCGCCCCTTCGAGCACGTCCCCCCGCGCCCGATGCTCGCCCGGGCAATTCCCGACTTCGTGCCGGCCTTCACTTCCGACGACTTCCTGGTCCAACGCGCGGCGGCCGCAGCCGGACTCGGCGCGATGATCCTCGACGAGCGCGGGGCCGCGCGGGCGGGCCTCGAGGCGATCGACGTGGGCTTCACACCGCCGCCGACGCGATTCGGGCTCGTCTGCGCCAAGAGCGCGCGGCACGTGCCCCGCATCCGGCTCGTCGCCGAATGGATCGCACGGGAGGCCGCGGCCTTCGACGACGGCG
>JAUIMK010000174.1 GCA_030432735.1 bacterium | reverse complement strand
CCCGCGGATCGCCGAGTCGGACAAGACGATGGGGCAGCTCCTCGAGCTGAACCCGGCGATCGGAGCGATGCATCCCTTCGGCGCGATGCTCGCGGAAGAGTGCATCCCGCTCATGATGCTCGACCTGCGGTGCCTCGGGATGGAGACCCAGGGCTACGTCCCGAGCTACGGGAAGTGGCTGCAGGAATGCGACATGCGGCCCGCCTACGTCTGGCACGAGAAGGCGCTCCAGGCGCTGCAATCCGCCAAGCCCACGATGGCCTGGAGCCTCAAGACGCCGAACCATCTCTGGAACATCGAGACGCTCCTCGAGTTCTATCCCGACGCGCGACTCATCTGGACCCACCGCGATCCGGGTCCCGTGACGGCCTCCGTCGCGAGTCTCAACTCGACGATGCAGGGCGTGTTCGCGCGGAAGCTGGATCACCTCGCGGTCGGCGAGGAATGGCTCGGCAAGCTGCGGCACGCGATCTCGCGCGGCATGGCGTTCGACGCGCAGGCGGACGAGGGCTGGTGCGTGCACGTCCACTACGGCGAGATGATGAAGGACCCGCTCGCGACGATGCGCCGGATCTACGCGCATTTCGGCGAGACTCCGAACGAGCTGCACGAGCGCCGCATCACGGCCTATCTCGCCGAGAAGCACCAGACCCACGCCGGCAAGCACGTCTACGACCCGGCGGATTTCGGCTGGAGCTACGACGGACTCGCCGAGCTCTGGAGCGACTACACGAGCCGGTACGGGATCGAGCGCGAGAGATAGTCCGGGGATCCGGCGCGGCGATCGTTCACGAAGGGCAGCGCGCTACCGACCCTTGAAGACGGGCTTGCGCTTCTGCGCGAAGGCCAGCGGTCCTTCCTTCGCGTCTTCGCTGGCGAAGACCGCGTTGCCGTAGTCGAACTCGTAGGCGAGGGCCTCGTCGAGGGTCATGCCGTCGGTCTCGTGCAGGGTCCGCGTGATGGCGGCGACGGCGAGGGGGCCGTTTCCCGCGACGACCTCCGCAATCTCGCGCGCCTTCGCGAGCGCCTGGCCGTCCGGAACGACGTGCCCGATCAAGCCGATCTCGAGGGCTTCCTTCGCCGTGATGTGCTTCGCGGTCAGCAGGATCTCCGCCGCCTGGGTGTAGGGGATCTGGCGCGGCAGCCGGACCGCGGAGCCCGCCATCGGGTAGAGCGACCAGCGCGCCTCGGACACGCCGAAGCGAGCGCTCTCGCCGGCGACCCGGATCTCCATCGCCTGCAGGATCTCGGTCCCGCCGGCGATCGCGACGCCCTCGACGGCGGCGACGATCGGCTTGCTCGGTCGGTAGCCGCGGAAGAGCGCCTTCCAATGGATGTCCGGGTCCTCGGCCATCCGCGCCTGCACGTCGATCTCGTCGTCACCGTCCCCAGCGTCGCCGGACATGCCCTTCAGGTCCGCGCCGGAGCAGAAGTTGCCCTCGGCGCCGGTCACGATGATCACGCGGACGTCGGGATCCGCGTCCGCCTCGCGATAGGCGTCGTACATCCGGATCAGCATCTCGCCCGAGAGCGCGTTGTAGCGCTCCGGGCGATTCATGGTGATCGTCATGACGTGTCCGTCGCGTTCGACGATCGCATCAGGCATCGGGAGATCCTCTCATCTGCAGGACGGCCATCCGTTCAAACCGGCTTCCGGAGGGCGCATCGGGGCCGGACGAATGGGCGTCGCCGTAGGGGCAGGGCGCGACGAAGGCGTCGATGCGCCACCCGGTCGCAATAGGAATGCGTCCGCGAAGCGATCCTGTTCGGCGTCAGCCGAACACGATCGCGTCGAGCGAAATCGCGCCGGGGCCGAGCAGCAGGAACATGCCGCAGATCACCGCGAGGTTGATCGTGTACTCGGCGCCGGGCGGATCGTTCGTGATCATGTAGCCCGCGCCGCGATGGCCCACCACGCCGGCGACGATCATCGTGCCGATCAGAACGAGACAGGCCGGCCGCGTCACGAGACCGAGAGCGAGGAGCGCGCCGCCCACCAGCTCCGAGAGCATCGCCATCCGCGCCTGCAGCTGCGGCATCGGCACGCCGAGGTCGGCCAGCCACGCGCCGAACCCGTCCAGCGTGCCGCTGCCGATCCAGCCGAGCTTGCCGAAGGCGTGGAACATGAAGCAGACACCGATGGCGACGCGGCCGACCAGCAGGGCGACGTCGGTGAAGAGGGGGTTGGTGCCTGTCAGGAGGGCGCCGAGGTCCATGCTTGGGCTCCTTTGAACCGATGGGGTCGCGCGGAGCGTGGCCCGTCCTTCGGCCGGCCCCGCGCGTCAAGCGGTTCTAGCACAGCGAAATGCCGGCAACTCGGCCCGTCTTCGATCGGATCCGCTGGAATTCGCCGTGGGTGATTGAGGCCCCGAGCGATTGCCCGCATACTCCCCCCGCCCTCCCACCCGGCATGCGACGGAGACGCCGACGGCTCGCCTCGAGCCCGGCGGACCCCGCGCAGAGGTTCCCGCGATGAGCGCGTCGAAGGATCAGGAAGGCGCTTCCCCCTCTTCTCCTGCTGGAAGAGGCGGAGCGAGCGTCTTCGAGCGCGTCGAAGCCAGCACCGATTTCTCGGCGATGGAACGGGAGATCCTCGCCTTCTGGGAGGAGGCGGGCGCCTTCCACGAGAGCAACCGCCGCCGAGAAGGGCAGCCCTCCTTCGTCTTCTACGACGGCCCGCCCTTCGCGACGGGGACGCCCCACTACGGGCATCTGCTGGCCGGCACGATCAAGGACATCGTCCCGCGCTTCTGGAGCATGCGGGGCCACCACGTCGAGCGACGCTTCGGTTGGGACTGCCACGGACTCCCGATCGAGGCCCTCGCCCAGGAAGCCCTCGGCCTCGCCGGAACCGGCGAGATCCTCGAGCGCGGCGTCGACGTGTTCAACGAGCAGTGCCGCCGGATGGTCGACACCTACGTGGAGGAGTGGCGCAAGACGGTCACCCGGATGGGACGCTGGGTCGATTTCGACAACGACTACAAGACCATGGACCTCGCGTTCATGGAGTCGGTCTGGTGGGTCTTCAAGCAGCTCTGGGACAAGGGTCGGGTCTACAAGAGCTACCGGATCATGCCGTACAGCTGCAAGCTGGCGACGCCGCTCTCGAACTTCGAAGCGAACCAGAACTACAAGGACGTCCAGGACCCGGCGATCACCGTCCGCTTCCGCGTGACCGAGGGCGTCGACCGCGTCGCCCCGGCGCTGCCCGACGGGAAGTCGCTCTTCATGACGGCGTGGACGACGACGCCCTGGACGCTGCCGGCGAACCTCGGGCTCTGCGTCGGACCCGAGATCGGCTACGCCGTCGTCGAGGATCTCGAGAGCGGGGACTGGCAAGTCTTCGCCGAAGCGCGCCTCGCGGCCTTCGACAAGAAGCTCGGCAAGGCGCTGGCGAAGGGGGAAGGCGAGGGCGCGGAAGGCAAGACCTATCGCCTCGTCTCGCGGGTTGCGGCGAGTGACCTGGTCGGGCTCCGCTACGAGCCGCTCTTTCCCTATTTCGCGGAGGAGCCGGGCGCGTTCGTCGTACTCGAGGACGGCTACGTCACGACCGAAGACGGCACCGGCGTCGTCCACCAGGCGCCGGCCTTCGGCGAGGACGACTTCCGGGTCTGTCGGGCGGCGGGCATCGGCCTGGTGGACCCGCTCGATGCGGAAGGCGTGTTCGACGATGCGGTGCCGGACTTCGCGGGCCAGTTCTGCAAGGACGCGGACAAGGCGATCATCAAGGCGCTCAAGGACCAGGGCAAGCTCGTCAAGCAGGACGTGCTCGAGCACAGCTACCCCTTCTGCGAGCGGACCGACACACCGCTCATCTACCGCGCGATCGAAGCCTGGTACGTGAAGGTGGAAGACCTTCGCGACGATCTCGTCGCGAACAACGAGACGATCGGCTGGGTCCCGAAGAGCGTGGGGAGCAACCGCTTCGGCAACTGGCTGAAGGACGCGAACGACTGGAACATCAGCCGGAATCGCTTCTGGGGATCGTGCATCCCGGTCTGGGTCAACACCCTGGATCCCGAGGACACGATCTGCGTAGGCTCGATCGACGAGCTCGAGGCGCTCTCCGGGGTCCGCGTGGACGACCTCCACAAGCACGTCGTCGACGCGGTCGAGATCGAGCGGGACGGCAAGACCTATCGGCGGACGCCGGAGGTGCTCGACTGCTGGTTCGAGTCGGGCTCGATGCCCTACGCGAGCCAGCACTATCCCTTCGAACGCGGCGACGAGCTCGACCAGTTCTTCCCGGCGCAGTTCATCGCCGAAGGGCTCGATCAGACCCGCGGCTGGTTCTACACGCTCCTGGTCCTCGGCACCTCGCTCTTCGAGAAGAGCCCCTACGAGAACGTGATCGTGAACGGGTTGATCCTGGCGCGGGACGGCAAGAAGATGTCGAAGCGCTGGAAGAACTACCCGGATCCGAACGAGATCCTCGACGCCTTCGGTGCCGACGCGCTGCGTGCGTACATGATCGACTCGCCGGTCGTGCGCGCGGAGGAGCTCCGTTTCGACGAGGCGGGTCTCAAGGAGATCGTGCGCACCGTCGTGCTCCCGTACTGGAACGTGCTCTCGTTCTTCACGACCTACGCCGAGATCGACGGCTACGATCCGCGGACCTGGACGCCGGACCCGGTCGCCGAGCGCCCGGACATCGACCGCTGGATCCTGTCCGTCCTCCAGAGTCTCGCCCGGGACGTGAACGCCGAGATGGAGGCCTACCGCCTCTACACGGTCGTCCCGCGGCTCGTCTCGTTCATCGACGACCTCACGAACTGGTACGTCCGCCGCTCCCGCGCGCGCTTCTGGAAGACCGAGGACGATCGCGACAAGACGAACGCCTTCGCGACCCTCTTCGAGGTGCTCGGCACCTTCTCGAAGATCCTGGCCCCCTTCATGCCCTTCCTGACGGAGGCGGTCTATCAGCGTCTCTTGCGCCCGGTCGACGCCGCCGCGCCCGCGAGCGTCCACTGGTGCGACTTTCCGCAGGCGGACACGACGCTGATCGACGCCGGTCTCGAACGGCGCATGGCGACGGTCCGCGCGATCGCGACCCTCGGACGCCGCGTCCGTGAGGATCATCGGATCAAGGTCCGCCAGCCGCTGCGGGAGCTGACGGTCGTCCACCGGGACCGCTCGGTGCGTGACGACGTCGAGGCCGCGTCCGCGCTCATCGCCGACGAGCTGAACGTGAAGCGCGTCGCGGTCGAGGAGGACGAGAGCGCCTTCGCGACGGTGACGGTCAAGCCGAACTTCAAGACGCTCGGGAAGCGCTGCGGACCGAAGCTCAAGGAGATCGGGCCCGTTCTCGCGTCCTGGGGCTTCGAGGAGGTCGCCCGGCTCGAGGCCGGGAAGACGATCGAGGTCGCCGGGGAAGCCCTCGCGCTCGAAGACGTGCTGCTGCAACGCGAGGCCTCCGCCGACGCGGCGACGGCGACCGACGGGGAGTACACCGTCGTCCTCGACACCGCGCTCGACGCGGCGCTGCGCCGGGAGGGGATCGCGCGCGACGCGATCAACCTGTTCAACAACGTGCGCAAGGACAAGGGCTTCGAGGTCTCGGACCGCGTCCGCGTCGGCTGGGCCTCCGAGGACGCGGAGGTGCGGGCCGCGCTCGAGGAGCATGCGCAGCTGGTCGGGCGCGAGATCCTGGCGTCCGCGTTCGCTGCGACGGACGCGATCGGGGAAGGCGATGCGGTCGAGCTCGGCGGCTCGACGCTTCGCTTCTCGATCGAGCGCGAGGGGTAGGGGACGCGACGCGCGGGACGCCGGGTCGCTGACCCCGCGTCCTCGACGGCGAGCGGGGGCGGACTAGGATGGCGCGCGTCCTCGACCTCGATCGCCCGATCCACCAGGAGTCTCCCATGTCCTTGATCCAGACCGAAGACCACGACGAGGGCGTTCGCGTCCTGCGCATGGACAACGGCAAGCCGAACGCGATCTCGACCGCGCTCTCGACCGAGCTGCTCGCCGCGCTCGACGCCGCGGAGAAGGACGCGAGCGCGGTCGTGCTCACCGGCCGCCCGGGCATGTTCTCGGCGGGATTCGATCTCGGGACGATGGGCGAGGGGCCGGAGGCGGCGGCGGAGATGGTCGCGAACGGCGGCGAGCTCGCGCTGGCCGTCTACCACCACCCGAAGCCGATCGTCGCGGCGGTGGGCGGGCACGCGGTCGCGATGGGGCTCTTCCTGGCGATGGTCTGCGACTACCGGATCGGCGCGGCGGGCTCGTTCAAGTATCAGGCGAACGAGACGGCGATCGGGATGACGCTGCCGGATTTCGGGATCGAGTTCGCGCGCGCGGCGCTCTCGAAGCGTCACTACGATCGCGTCATCGTCCAGTCCGAACCCTATGCGCCGGAGGGCGCGGCGGATTGCGGGATGATCGACGAGGTCGTTCCCGCCGAGCGACTCGAAGCCCGGGCGCTCGAGGTCGCGACGCGCTTCGCGACGACCCTCAAGCAGCCGGCCTTCCGGAACAACAAGCGGATGGCCCATGCGCCGACCTACGAGAAGCTCGCCTCGACGATCGAAGCGAACGTCCAGTCCCTCATGGGTCGTCAGTAGGAGGGCGCCATGCAGCTCAACGGAATCGCCCACGTCCAGCTGACCGTGTCCGATCTCCAGCGCGCGCGAGCGTTCTGGGCGCCGCTCTTCGAGCTCTTCGAGATGAAGATCCTGATCGACGCGGACAACTACTTCTACGGGATCGGCAGCCGGACCGGGATCGCCCTCTCTCCGTCGGACGAGGGGAAGGGCGAGCCCTTCGACCAGCGCCGCGTCGGGCTCCACCACCTGTGCCTGCGCGCGCGGGAACGCGCACAGGTCGACGAGATCCACGAGGTCGTCCTGGGGCTCGGGGCGACGATCGTGCACCCGCCCCGGGAAGACGGGTTCGCCCCCGGCTACTACTCGCTGCTCTTCGAGGATCCCGACGGCATCCGGATCGAGGTGAATCACGTGCCCGGCAAGGGGCACCTCCCGAGCTGACGCGCGGCGTGGTCAGGCGGCGCGCACCTCGACCGGGATCCCGTTCGCGACGTGCGTCGCCGACAGGACGTCGATCGACGACTCGTCCGTCAGGTAGTTCGCGCAGGCGCCGGGCTGCTTGTCCCGGGCGACGGAGAGGCGTACGCCGGGGAGGGCGTGGCCGTAGCCGTGGGGCAGGCTCACGACGCCCGGCATCATCTCGTCGCTGACCTCGCACTCGACCTCGATCTCGCCGACCCGGCTCGAGACCCGCGCGTGCTTCCGGTCCTCGATCCCGAGGCGGGCCGCGTCGTCGGGGTGGATCAGGAGCGTGCAGCGGTTGCGACCCTTGGCGAGGGCCGGGAGATTGTGGAGCCACGAGTTCATGTTGCGGAGCTGGCGCCTCCCGACGAGGACCATGCGGTCTTCTCGGCTCCGCTCCGCGAGTCCGGCTTCGAGTCGGGGCAGATCGCCGAGGATGTACTCGGGGCAGAGGTCGATGCGGTCCATCGGCATGCACTCGGGGAGCCGGTTCGCCTCGAGCGGGCCGAGGTCGATGCCGTGGTCGGCGGCGCGGAGCTTCTCGAGGTTCAGTCCGTCCGGGTTGGCGCCGAACTTGTCGCCATAGGGGCCGACGCGGATCATGCACTCGATCATCCGGAGCGGTCCGTGCTCGTCCTGGAGCCGTTCGTACGCCTGCTCCGGCGTGATCTCCGGACAGCCCGTGCCCGGACCGACCATCATCGCGAGCATGCCCTTCACCATCATGTCGTCGACGACTTCCCAGGACGGCGCCCCGTTCATGCGGGCACCGAGCTCGCAGTAGATCTGCCATTGGTGCCGCTGCTCTTCGGTCGGCGCGAAGAGCTCGGGGCTCCAGCGCGAGAAGTTGCGGACGCTCGTCGTCTCGAAGAGGAAGTCGTAGTTCTCGTGCTCGAGCTGGACGGTGCTCGGCATGATGAGGTCCGCGTGTCGGCTCGTCTCGTTGATGTAGATGTCGAGGGACAGCATGAAGTCGAGCTCTTCGAGGGCCTTCGCCAGGCGCTCGCCGTTCGGGGCGGAGAGCACCGGATTGCCGAGCGCGCAGACGAAGCCGCGCATGCGCTTCTCGCCGGCGCTCGCCTCTTCCATCTCTTCGGCCATCAGGCCGCAGGGCAGCTGGTTGTCGACCTCCGGAGATCCGCGTTTCACGGTCCGGTAGCGACCGTGGGCGAAGGGCTCCCACGGGCGCCCGGCCTCGGAGCGGCCGGTGGCGGGGCGCGGGAAGAGCATTCCGCCCTCCGCGTCGAGGCGACCGGTCAGCACGTTCACGACGTAGATCAGCCAGGAGGCGAGGGTGCCGAACTCCTGGGTACAGAGGCCGATGCGGCCGTACCAGGCGCCCTTCGCGGCGCAGAAGTCGCGGACCAGCTGGCGCGTGGTCTCCGGCACGATGCCGGTCGCCGCTTCGACGCGCTCCGGCGGGTAGTCGGCGCAGACGCGCTCGATCGTGTCGAGGCCGTCGGTGAAGTCGGCGAGGCGACCCGGGTTCGCGAGCCCCTCGGCGAAGAGGACCTGGCAGACCGAGAGGAGGAAGTAGGCGTCGGCCCCGGGCTTGATGAAGACGTGGTCGGTCGCGATCTCGGCGGTCTCGGTTCGGCGCGGATCGATCACGACGACGCGGCCCTCGCCGCCGGGGCCGCGGGCGACGACTTCCTGGAGACGTTTCTTTGCGTTCGGCCCCGACATCAGGCTGCCCTGCGAGACCAGCGGATTGCCGCCCATGCAGACGAAGAAGTCGGTCCGGTCGAGGTCGGGGATGGGGAAGAGCCAGGGATCGCCGAGCATCGTGTGGAGCGCGACGTTCTGGGGCTGCTGGTCCATCGTCGCCGCAGAGAAGGAACGCTGGGTCTCGAGACCCGCGAGGAAGGGCGGGATGTAGAGCTGCGCGCCGACGTTGTGCCCCGTCGGATTGCCGATGTAGTAGCCGTTCGCGTCGTTGCCGTATTTCTCCTTGATCTCGGAGAGCTTCGACACGGCGAGCTCCATCGCTTCGTCCCACTCGATCTCGGTCCAGGACCCGTCGGCGTTCTTCTTGACCGGCTTCCGCAAGCGCTCGGGATCCTCGTAGATCTCCTTCATCGCGAGCGCTTTCGGGCAGAGGTAGCCCTTCGAGCGCGGATCTTCGGGATCGCCCTCGACGCGCAGCACGCTTCGCGCGGCCGGGTCGATCTCGACTCTGAGACCACAGCTCGCTTCGCAGGTCGGGCAGGAGCGGGTGACGGTACGGGGGGCGGATTCGCGGGCGGGCGCGGCCATGGCGGGAAGCTCCTCGTCGGATGGGGAGCGTCTAGCCTACCTCAGCGCGCGCCGTGCTAGGCTGCCGAACCGTGATCCGAGAGGTTCGTCGACGGCGAAGCGCGCCGTGCGCACGAACCGAGCGAGAGGTCGCTCGCGCCGTGCCCGCGAAACGCGTCAGAAGGTCGCCCGAAGCCGCGCGCGCCGAGATCCTCGAGGCCGCCGAGTCCCTGCTTCGCGATCACGACTGGGCGCGCGTCTCCGTCGACCAGCTGATGGAACGGACCGGGATGACGCGGTCGTCGTTCTACCACTACTTCAAGAGCGTCGACGAAGTCGCCGTCGCGCTCTTTGCGCGGGTCGAGGGCGAGATCCGCAGCGCCGTCGACGACTGGCTCGACGGGGACGTGGAGACGGACGAGCCGGAGCGGGCGGCGGTCGGTGCGCTGACCCGGATGTTCGACGTCTGGGCCGAACACATCACGCTCATGCGCGCGATGGAGCAGGCCGCCGGGCGGAGTCGGGCGGCCTACGAGCAGTGGCGGGAGCGCGTCGTCGAAGGGTACGTCGCCCAGACGGAGGCGTTCATCGGTCGCGCGATCGAGGCGGGGCGGAGCGACGTCGCCGACCCGCCGACCCTGGCGCGCGCGCTGATCCTGATGAATCTCTCGGTCGCGACGGACGAGGCGCGGCGCCCCGAGCCCTTCTCCGCGGAGCGTCTCGGGCGCAGCATCGGCCGCGTCTGGGCCAGCGCAATCTACCGGAATCGCTGAGCTTTCGGCCTCCTTCGCGGGATTCGGGCGGGAGCGGGACGATTTGTTGACGCAGCGTCGATAGTGGGATTTACTATTTACGCATCGTCAATAGTGGGGCGCCCAGTCGATCCCGCCCGCGCTTCGGAGACCCGCCCATGGCCCACGCGATTCCCACGACCCGCATCGATTCCCCGGACGTCCATCCTGGCTGGGCCCGCGCCGGCCGAACGCCGCGCATCGCGATCATCGGCGCCGGCATGTCCGGCATCGCCGCGGTCGTGAAGCTCCGTTGCGCCGGCTAC
>JAUIMK010000173.1 GCA_030432735.1 bacterium | reverse complement strand
CGATCGAGGACGGGGTTCGCTGGAAGACGTAGAGATGCTCGGCGGATTCGGCGACGTGGGGAACGCATTGGACCGCGGTCGCGCCGGTTCCGATGATCCCGACGCGCTTCCCGCGAAGTCCCTCGAGGCCTCCGTCCGAGCTTCCGCCCGTGTAGGCGTAGTCCCAGCGACTGGTGTGGAAGGAGTGGCCCTCGAAGTCCTCGATGCCCGGAATGCCGGGGAGCTTGGGGTGGTTCAAGACGCCGAGCGCCATGCAGACGAAGTGGGCGCGCATCTGGTCGCCGCGGTCGGTCGAAATGATCCAGCGGGCCGCGGCGTCGTCCCAGCGGAGCTCGGTCACCCGCGTCTGGAAGCACGTGTCGCGGTAGAGGTCGAAGTGCTTTCCGATCCGCTGGCAATGCTCGAAGATCTCCGCGCCGGTCGCGTATTTCTGGCTGGGCATGTAGCCGGTCTCTTCGAGCAGCGGCATGTAGATGTAGGCTTCGATGTCGCAGGCGATGCCCGGATAGCGGTTCCAGTACCAGGTGCCCCCGAAATCGCCGGCGGCGTCGATGAAGCGGATGTCCCGGACGCCGGCCTCACGAAGCCGCGCGCCGGTCAGGAGCCCGCCGAAGCCGCCGCCGATGATCGCGACCTGGACCTCGTCGTGGAGCGGCGCGCGCGGGGTCTTCTCGGTGGCGTAGGAGTCATCGAGGTAGCCGGCGAGCTCGCCCTCGAGCTCGCGGTACTGGTCGTTGGCGTCGGCACGGATGCGCTTCTCCCGCTCCTCCGCGTACTTCCGGCGAAGCGCGTCCGGGTCGAAGGGCAGCGCTTCCACTTCACTCTCGGCACTCATGCGGATCTCCTCGGGGATTTCGGACGAAGGTCGAGCACGTTGGAGCGTGCTCGATCTCGTCGGCGCGGTCGAGGACCCGCCCCTCGGTCCTGCGGACAGCGGGTGGGGCGGGGCGGGGAGGGGAGGGGCATGAGGGCACGCTAACCCGCGGTACGGAATGGCTGCAATCCGTGTTTGCAGGATCTTCGAGCCTGGTGACGGGGCGATGCTCCACGGGGGCCGTCGTCCCAGAGGCGGCTCCGTGTCCGCGCGCGATCCTCGGTGCGGCGGAAGCGAGGGGCGCCGGTGCCTTCGTCACGGGCGTTTCGAGCCGCCACGGCGAACCGTGCACGAGCGACGAAACGTCTATCGTCCCGACGAAGCCAACCGACCGGAGGGAGTGGACCATGGCCGATTCGACGGCGCTGGCGCGACGGGTGCAGATCCTGGAAGACATCGAGGCCGTCAAGCGGACGATGTATCGCTACTGGCGATGTCTCGACGACAAGCTCGGAGACGACGAGCTCCGCGAGTGCTTCACGGAGGACGTCGTCGCGGACTACGGTGTTCTCGGGGGGGCGAACGGGCGCGACGAGCTGATTCGTTTCCTGACGCCGGAGCGTGACCGTTCGATCGAGCTCTCGCACGGTGGCCACAACGAGGAGGTGGACATCGTCGACGAGACGACGGCGCGCGCCCGCTTCAAGCTCCACGATTGGGTGACGATCACCGGGCGCACGATCATGCGAGGCTTCGGGCGCTACGACATGGAGTTCGCCAAGGAGGGGGACACCTGGCGGATCGAGCGCCTGAAGCTCCACTACCAGTACCGCGAGACCCACGGCCTCTTCGTCAACAACGAGGACGTCGGCTTCGGAGAGGTCGACCGGCTCTTCGCGCAGAACGGTTGAGATGGGGCCGGCTCCGGGAACCGAAGGCGGTCCCTGCCGGCGTCACGGGGCGGGAACGTGCACGCGGCGTCCGGGAGACTCGTTTCCCTCTACTCGACGTGCGGCTTCGCCGAACTCGCGCCACCGAGTGATACGTAGGTCTCGACCGAGGCGACGAGCTGCCGTTGCTGGAGCTCGACGAGCTCGAGTCGGGACTCCAACGCGTCTCTTTGCGTGAGCAGCACCTCCGTATAGTCGGCCCGCGCGGATCTGAAGAGCCGTCCAGCGACCTCCACGGAGCTGTCGAGCGAGGCCACCTGCATCTGCTTCAGCAGGAGGCTGTCCGCGATGTTGCGGATCAGCGCCAGCCGGTTTACGACCTCGACGTAGGCCCGAAGGACGGTTCGCTGGTACTCGAGGAGCGCTCGTCTCTGCGCCGCGTTCGCCGAGTCGAAGGTGGCCTGGATCGCCCGTCGGTTGAAGAGCGGGGCCGTCAGATCTCCGGCCACGCCGACGATCAGGGACTCGGGGGTCGAGAAGAGCAGCGAGCCGATGAGCGATTCGAATCCGACCGCCGCGGACAGGTCGAGCTTCGGATAGAACCGTGCCCGGGCGACCTTGACGTCGAACCGGCTGGCCGCGAGCTCGAGCTCGGCGCGCCGGATGTCCGGGCGATTCGCGAGCAGGTCGCGGGGGGAACCGAAGCGGCTGGGATCGTCCGGCGTCGATTCGAGAAGCGACGGGTCCCGTTCGATGGGTTGCGGATACCGTCCGGCGAGCACGTTGAGCCGGTTCTCGGACTCGACGGCAGCCTGGCGGACGAGCGCGAGCTCACTCCGGTTCTTTCGAACCTCGGCTTCGAAACGCCGAACGGCGAGCTCCGTCGTCTCGCCGGCTTCCTTCTGCAGCCGAACCGCAGCGAGCGCGTCCTCCTGCACGTCGAGCATCTGTTGCAGAAGACGCTGACGCTCGCTCACGGCGACCAGCTCGTAGTAGGACGAAGCGATCTCGGCGACGAGTCGCGTCACCATGAATCGCCGCCCCTCCGCGGTCGCCAGATAGCGGAGCGCGGCGGCCTTGTTCGCGTTCTGGAGCTTCTTCCAGATGTCGACCTCCCAGGAGATCTCGGCCGCGACGCCGTACTCCGGCTGATACGTGTCGAACCCCCGGTCCTCTCGGAGCTCGAGTTCTTCTTCGACCGCGCCGCGGTGGGTGAACTCGCCGACCTTGCGGACCCCGGCGCCGCCCCGGACGCGGACGAAGGGCAGGTACTCGCCGCTCGTGCTGCGCGCTTCGTTCCGCGCGATTTCGATCTCCTCGAGCAGGATCGCGAGCTCCTGGTTGTTTCGCAGGGCGTCGTCGATCAGCTGGACGAGCGGCTCGGACCGGAAGAAGTCCCTCCACTCGATCTCCGCCAGATTGCCGTCGCCGTCCGGCTGCCCGTAGGTCTCGGGAAGCGCGAGGCTCGCGACCGCTTCTTCCGTGTCGACGGGGTCGAACATGGATCGGGTCGCGCTGCAGCCCTCGACGATCAGCGTCATCGCGAGCAGGAGAACGACCTTCGGACAGATTCTGCGCGTCTCCATGCTCAGACTCCCTTCCCTTCGAAAATCTCACTCAGGGGTTCGTGGCTCTCGTCCCGAAGCAGCTCGCGGCCCTCGTTCAGTCGGCCGAAGACGTAGAAGAGGCCGGGCACGACCAGGACGCCGAGGGCGGTGCCGAAGAGCATTCCGCCCGCCGAGGAGGCGCCGATGGTTCGATTCCCGATGGCGCCGGCGCCGCTCGAGATCACGAGGGGGATCATGCCCGCGACGAAGGCGAGCGAGGTCATGAGGATCGGCCGGAAGCGGACCCGCGCGGCTTCGATCGCGGCGTCGAGGATCGATGCGCCGCTCTGATGGCGCTGGATGGCGAACTCGACGATCAGGATCGCGTTCTTGCCGAGCAGGCCGACGAGCATGACGAGTCCGACCTGGGCGTAGACGTTGTTCTCGAGGCCCATGAGCCGGAGGAGCAGGAACGACCCGAGGAGTCCGACCGGCAGCGCGAGGATCACGGAGAGCGGCAGGATGAAGCTTTCGTACTGTCCGACGAGGACGAGATAGACGAAGACGAGGACGACGAGGAAGATGGACACCGCTTCGTTGCCTCGACGCGCCTCGTCGAACGCGAGGCCCGCCCACGCGATGTCGTAGCCGCGAGGCAAGACCTCCTCGGCGACTTCGCGAACCGCGCGGATCGCGTCGCCGCTGCTGTACCCTTTCGCGGGCGCCCCTTGGATCGCGGCCGACGGGTAGGCGTTGTACCGGGTGATCTCGTTGAGGCCCTGTTTCTTCTTCAGCTTCATGAAGGCCGAGTAGGGGACCATTTCTCCGTCTTCGTTCGATACGAAGAGCTCGTCGAGATCCGACGGGAAGCGACGGAACTCTGGCTCCGACTGGACGTAGACCTTGTAGAAGCGCCCGAAGCGGACGAAGCCCTGCTCGTAGGTGCTCCCGATCAGGATGTTCAGGTTGTCGAGCGCATCGCCGATCGATACGCCCTTCTGCATCGCAGCCTGGTTGTCGATCACGAGCTCGTACTGGGGGAATCCGGCGTTGAAGAACGTGAAGAGTCCGCGGAGCTCCTCGCGTTCTCCCAGACGCGCCATGAACGACTCGTTGATTTTGCCCAGGCGGTCGTAGTCGCCGGAGTTGGTCTTGTCGAGGAGTCGCAGGGCGAATCCGCCCGCGGCGCCGTAGCCTGGAACGGCGGGTGGACCGAAGAACTCCACCGTGACGCCCGCGATGGAGCGGGACTTCTCTTCGAGCTCCTCGATGATCTCCTCGACCGTGTGGTGGCGTTCGGACCAGGGATCGAGGTTGATCAGGCACGTGCCGGCGTTCGATCCGCGTCCCTCGGTCAGGACTTCGTAGCCTGCGAGCGCCGACACGGAACGGATTCCTTCGATCTTCGAGGCGATCTGCTGGAGCTCCCGGGATTTGGCGTAGGTCCGTTCGAGCGTCGACCCCGGCGGGGTCTGGACGATCGCGTAGATCATTCCCTGGTCTTCGTTCGGGATGAAGCCGGACGGTAGGGCCTCGCTCAGCGCGAAGATGTTGACGCCACAGGCCAGGAGGATGCCGAACGTGATCGCACGTCGACTCGCGATCCGGCGCAGCAAACCGACATAGCCCCCGGTGATCCGCTCGAGGAGACGGTCGAATCCGGCGAGCGCGCGCGCCAGGGGACCCCTTTTCGCGGCGTCCCCCGGACGCTTCAGGATCATCGCGCACAGCACGGGCGTCAGGGTGAGCGCGACGAGTCCCGAGAGGATGATCGCCGTGGCCATCGTGATCGAGAACTGTCGGTAGAACACGCCGACGGGCCCGCTCATGAAGGTCACGGGGACGAAGACCGCCGTCATGACCAGCGTGATGGCGATGATGGCGCCGGCGATCTCTTGCAGGACCGCCTGCGTGGCGCGGTAGGGGGAGAGGTCCGTTTCATGCATCTTCGCGTGCACCGCCTCGACCACGACGATCGCGTCGTCGACCACGATTCCGATCGCGAGGACCAGAGCGAAGAGCGTGATCAGGTTGATGTTGAGGCCGAAGAGCTGGATGAAGAAGAAGGTCCCGACGAGAGAGACGGGAACGGCGAGCGTCGGGATGAGCGTCGATCGCCAGTCTCCCAGGAAGAGAAAGACGACGAGGGCGACGAGGACGAAGGCTTCGACGAGCGTGTGGAGGACCTGGTCGATGGAGGCATCCAGGAAGCTCGATACGTCGTAGCTGATCTCGTAGTCCATGCCCGGCGGGAACGAGGACTGCTTGATGTCCTCCAGCTTCTCCTTGACTCGATCGATGACCTCACGGGCGTTGCTGCCGTAGCCCTGCTTGAGCACGATCGCGGCGGAGGGACTGCCGTCGAGGTTCGAGTAGATGTCGTAGAACTCGCTTCCGAGCTCGACCCTGGCGACGTCTCTGAGCCGGAGAATCTCGCCCTCTTCGGTCGCGCGGAGGATGATGTTCTCGTACTGCTCCGGCGTGTTGTAGCGGCCTTCGTACGTGAGGACGTACTCGAGAGACTGGGAGACCTTGCCGGAGGCGCGCCCGAGGCGCCCGGGCGAGCCGATCACGCTCTGTTCCTCGAGCGCCTTCATGACCTGCTCCGTCGAGACCGAGTAGGCGCGCATCCGGTCGGGGTTGAGCCAGACACGCATGGCGTATTGGCGCGTGCCGAGAATCTTGGCGTTCGCGACGCCGCGTACGCGCTGCAGCTCCGGAAGCAGGTTCACCCACGCGTAGTTGAAGAGGAACTTCATGTCCGCGTCGTCGCTCTTGCTGAAGAGGTTCACGTACATGAGCATCTGTGGCTGCACGCGCTCGACGACGATCCCCTCCCTCTGGACGAGTGGGGGGAGGCGAGTGCTGACCTTGTTGACCCGGTTGAGGACGTTCACCACCGCTTGATTCGGGTCCGTGCCCTGGTAGAAGACGACCTGGATCGTCGCCTCGCCGGCGCTGGTGGCGTCCGAGATCATGAACTTCATGTTCTGGACGCCGTTGATCGATCGCTCCAGCGGGATGAGGACCGTGTCCTCGAGCACCTTCGCGCTCGCTCCCGGATAGGCGATGCTGACCATGACGCGGGGCGGGGCGACCGAGGGAAACTGGGAAATGGGGAGCGTCGTGATCGCCATGCCGCCCAGGAAGAGCAGGATCAGCGAGAGGACGATCGCGAAAGCCGGGCGGTGCAGGATTCGAGAGAACATCGGGAGCTCCTATTCCGCCAGCGTCTTGAGCTCTGCGTACGCGAGTTCGACCTCGCGGAACTCGTATTCGATCTCGCTTCCCGGGCGCGCGTGGTGGACCCCCTCGAACACGATGGACTCGCCGGCGGAGAGGCCGTCACGGACCACGAAGAGATCTTCGAGCTCGGCGAGGATCTCGATCCTGCGCTGATGCACGACGTTCTCGTCGTCGACGACCAGGGCGTAGACGTGGTCGAGGATCTCGAAGGTGGCCTTCTGGGGGATCACGACCGAGTCGGGAAACGAGGTCGACAGGACGACGTTGCCGGTCTGGCCGTGTCGCAGCAGGCGATCGGGGTTCGGGAAGTCGGCACGGAAGGCGACGGTCCCGGTCGTGTTGTTGAAGTTGGCTTCGACGGCGGCGATCGCGCCGGCGGTCTCGAAGGTCCGTCCGTTCGCCATTCTGAGCTCGACGGGGCGGCCGATGACGCCGGCCGGGGCCGCCATGAACTCGAGGTAGTCGGTCTCGGGGACGTTGAAGTAGACCCACATCGTGCTGTTGTCGGACAGGGTCGTGAGGAGCTCGCCCTCCTCGATGAGGCTGCCGTCCCAGACGTGGAGCCGATCCATGATGCCCGCGAACGGCGCCTTGATCTGCGCGAATCCGAGATGGGCCTCCGCGAGATCCACCTCTGCCTGGGCGCGTGAGACTTCGGCGCCGGCCATCGCCAGCTGCGATGCGGAGACGACGTCGTTCTCGGCGAGGGTGCGCGTGTTCTCGAACTCGACGCGCGCGGCACTGGCCTCGGCTCGCGCCTTGTCGAGCTCGGCCTGGTAGATCACCGGCTGGATCTCGAACATCGGCTGACCCGCTTCGACGACCTGCCCTTCCTGGACGGAGACGTTCTGCAGGTAGCCGCGCTCGAGGGCGCGGACTTCGATGTGGCGTCTCGCGTGGATCTGCCCGACGTATTCGCGGTCGAGCGTCACGTCGCGCGCGGCGACGCGGGTCACGACGTAGCTGGATTCGTGCCCTTCGGAGTGGGGACTCTCGTGTCCGCAGGCGGTGAGGGCGAGCGCGAGGGCTGCGCACGCGAGGGAGAAGATGCAATCGGGCTTCATTCTGGTTCTCTCGGGCCGGACGCCGCGGAGTGGCGGACGGCTCTT
Organism: bacterium; assembly: GCA_030432735.1. Taxonomy (GTDB): domain Bacteria; phylum Myxococcota_A; class UBA9160; order UBA9160; family UBA4427; genus UBA4427. Next base: position 2,702 of record JAUIMK010000173.1, on the reverse strand, counting down.
TCGCCGCACGTCGCGCGGATGCCGCAACGGGTGGCCGGGTAGCGATCGAAATGGGCTGGATCGGTGGAACGCCGGCACGCGAGGGCGTTGCGGCGCACACGCGCAGCACCGCCGACACCGGGTTCGCCTGCTGCGCCGAACGGGCAGGGGCGCGTCGATGCCGCTCCTCGGGCGAGCGAGGACGGGCGGGAAGCACGCGGACGCGAGCGCCAGGCGCCTGCAGCGACGTGCCCGCCGATCTGCCCAGGACCCCGTTCAACCGAGCGGCGAGAGGTTTCGCCGTCGGTGCGCGGGGGCGTTCAGCTCAGGTGGGCGGCCGCGCGGAAGGGCGGCGCTCGGGGCCGATCGGCGCGGAGGCTGCACTGGGCGGGGAGCTCACGCGCTCCGGTCAGGCTCGACGAGGATTCCCGTCGGAGTGCCCCCGCAGCGAGGCGCACGAAGGCGAAGTCGTCTTCGCTCTCGTCGTCCTCGCCGCTGTCGAGCCGGCTGGGCTCGGCGGTGGCGAGGACGTGAATCGAAGGGCTCGCGGCGTCGAATGCGGTCTGCTGGAGGCGTTCTTCGCCCACCTCCGCTTCGCGCAAGTCGCGGAAGTCGATCGAGGAGGCGAGAAAGATGACAGTCGGAAGCGCGAGGAGAAGCGCAAGTCGGAGCGGCACCCGATGGCGAGAGCGGTGGAAGCCGAGGAATATCATCGCGCGGAAGCGTACCGCCCGCTTGGGAATTGACAAGCGTGTGTTTCATGTTGCACGCACGCTGCTTGCGGCGTTCTTTCGACGGCTGGTGCCAGGAAGACCGACCGCGAGACGGATCGGTCGCCGGCTCGACGAGCGATGGACTAGCGTTCGACGGCGCCCTCGGATTCGAGGAGGAGGGCGCCGAGTCGGACGGACGCGTCCCCGCCGAGGTGCTGCCGGAGGCGCGCCGCGATGCCGGTGAGCTCTCGCTCGCTGATCGCGACCGGATCGCTCGGGTCGAGAGCGAACGCGGCGTCGAGCGTCTCGTTCTCGGCTTCGAGCGTCGCGTAGAGGTCCGCCGCCACCCGGAGCAGGTCGCCCAGGCGTCGCGGACCAAGGATCCGGCGGAACCGCTCCTCGAGCTCGTCGAGCGCGAGGAGGGTGTCGCGGACCAGCGTCTCGCCCCGCGCCGTGAGGACGACGCGCACGCCGCGGCCGTCGTCCGCGTCCGCCTCGCGGCGCACGTAGCGGAGCTTCTCGAGGGCGCGGACGGTGGCGCTCGTCGCCTGGCGACTCACGCCCTGCGCCCGCGAGATCGCAGACATCCGTGCGCCTTCGGGGCCGACGATCGCGATGACGCGGGCGTGGGAGAGCTGGAGCACGCCGTGCCCCCTGGCGCGCGTGATCTCTCGCAGCTCCTCCTCGACGCAGTGGGCGATGACGGGCAGCACGCCGATCGAGCGGCGGGCCGTCTCGCCGAGGGAGGGGTCGGTCTTCCGGTCGAGGCCCAGGCCGTAGAAGAGGGCGGCGGCGGCGGCGCGAAAGCGACCGAGGCGGGTCTCGCCGATGCGCTCCGCGTAGGTCGTTTCGGCCTCGAGGATCATTCGGACGGCATCGTCGACGAGCCGGCCGCCGCGCGTGGTCAGACGGACGAGCTGGGCGCGTTCTCCCGCGCTGCCGTCGACGCGTTCGGCATAGCCCGCTTCCTCGGCGACGCGCAGCAGCTTGGCGCAGCCCTGCCGGGTCATCGCGAGCTCCCGCGCGAGCTGCGTGAGGGGCCGCGGTTCACGCCAGACGAGGGAGAGGAAGGGGCCGAGACTCGGGCGCAGCCGTTCGTAGCCTTCCTCGTCGGCAAGACGGGCAACCACGCGCCGATCGAGGTCCTCGGCGATGCCGAGCAGATGGCGCACCCAGTTGACGCGGTAGCGCTCGATCTCGGGCAGGCCGTCTTCGGGGCCGTTCTTTCCGCGGGCGTTCGCGCGGGCCATGGGACAAGGGTATCGACGCCGCCCAGCGAGGCAACTTGTATTGACAAGATGATTCACTCAAGTTTACTTCGAGTCCCACCCGAGGAGCCCGCCCATGACCCCCGCTGCCGAGTCCGACCCGAACCTGCGAATCGCCATCATCGGAGCCGGCCCCGGCGGCCTGTGCATGGGCATCCGGCTCGAGCAGGCGGGCTTCGAGAACTTCGTGATCTTCGACAAGGCCGAGGGCGTCGGTGGGACCTGGTTCCACAACCGCTATCCGGGCTGCGCCGTCGACCTTCCGTCGTTCCTCTACTCCTTCTCGTTCGAGCGCAAATACGACTGGCCGCGACCCTACGCGCCGCAATCCGAGCTGCTCGCGTACATGGAAGGCGTGGCCGAGAAGTACGGACTCCTGCCGCATTGCCGGCTCGGCGTCGGTGTGCGTCGGGTCGAGTGGCAGGAAGACGACGCGTGCTGGCGCCTCGAGCTCGAGTCCGGGGAAGTGCACGAGGCGAACGTGGTGGTCTCGGCGGTCGGCATGTTCAACGACCTCGCGATGCCCGAGATCCCGGGGCGGGACGACTTCGCGGGAGATTCGTTCCACTCGGCCCGCTGGGACTGGGACGTTCCGCTCGAGGGCAAGCGGATCGGCGTGATCGGCAGCGCCGCGAGCGCCGTCCAGATCGTGCCCGAGATCGTGAAGACCGCGGGCCAGGTCCATCTCTTCCAGCGCACCGCGAACTGGGTGCTGCCCAAGGAAGACGAGCCCTATACCGAG
>JAUIMK010000517.1 GCA_030432735.1 bacterium | reverse complement strand
CGTGCCGACGGATCATCGCGACGAGGGCGTCGCTGTCCGCCCGCCCCCACCACAGATTGCCCGAGAAGACCCGGATCGACTTGCTCACGCCCACGCTCCCTCCGCCGCACGGCCCGGGGTCGCGCTCGGCGAGCGCACCTCGGTCCCGGACCTATCGGCGGGCTCGGGGCTTGGATCAACCGCCCGGGGAGGAAGTTCCCGACCGGCCGTCTTCGGGGGCAGAAAACCGGCAACCCGCCCGCAGACGACGAATGGACCCGGCGAGCGGCCCAAGGGCGGCCGTGCAGACGGCGGACTCCCCGGCGAGTGTCCGCAGCCGGAGGAACCCGGGCGAGTGCCCGCAGCCGGAGGCCCGTCGGCGAGCGCCCGCAGCCGGCGCCCCCCCGGCGAGCGCCCGCAGCCGGAGGATCAGCCGAAGAGCTCTCGTACGATGATCGTTTCCTCGCGCCCGGGGCCGACCGAGAGGAGCGCCGCCGGGATCTCCGCCAGGGCCTCGATCCGTTCGATGTAGCGGCGGGCGTTGTCCGGGAACTGATCGATCGACGTGAGGCCGCGCACGTCCTCGCTCCAGCCGGGCATCGTCTCGTAGACGGGCCGGGCGCGCTCCGCCTCGGCGAGGGTCATCGGGAAGTCCTCGGTGATCTTGCCGTCGATGTCGTAGGCGGTGCAGATCTTGATCTCGTCGAAGCCGGACAGGATGTCGAGCTTGTTGATGGCGAGATCCGTGAGGCCATTGACGGTCACGGCTTCGCGGAGCAGGACCCCGTCGAGCCAGCCGCAGCGCCGCGGGCGCCCGGTCGTCGCCCCGAACTCGGCGCCGGCCTTGCGGAGCTGCTCGCCGGTCTCGTCCGTGAGCTCGGTCGGGAACGGTCCCGAGCCGACGCGCGTCGTGTAGGCCTTCGTGATCCCGATGACCCGATCGATCTTCGTCGGGCCGATGCCGCTACCGGTGCAGACGGCGCCGGCGACGCAGTTCGAGCTCGTGACGAAGGGATAGGTCCCGTGGTCGATGTCGAGGAAGGTGCCCTGGGCGCCCTCGAAGAGGACGTTCTTGCCGGCGCGGAGCGAGCGGTCGAGGATCCGGCCCGTGTGATCGATGTAGGGCTCGAGCTGCCGGCCCCACTCGAGGCATTGCTCGAAGAGCGCGTCGACGTCGATCGGGTCGGCCCCGTGGACCCTGGTGAGCTCGACGTTCTTCTGCGCCGCGATCGATTCGAGCTTCTTGCGAAGCTCCTCCGCCTCGCGCAGGTCCGCGACGCGCACGCCGCGACGCGCGACCTTGTCCTCGTAGCACGGGCCGATCCCGCGGCCCGTCGTCCCGATCTTGGCCTTGCCGGCGGCGCTCTCCCGCGCCGCGTCGAGGGCGGTGTGCCAGGGCAGGATGACGTGCGCGCGTCCGGAGACGCGGATGCGGGACGGGTCCTTCAGGATGCCGCGCTCTTCGAGCTTCGCGAGCTCGCCGAGCAGGATCGCCGGATCGACGACGACGCCCGGGCCGATCAGGTTCACGCTCGCCGAGTGGAGGATGCCGGACGGGACGACGTGGAGGACGGTCGTCTCGCCGTCGACGACGAGCGTGTGGCCGGCGTTGTTGCCGCCCTGAAAACGCGCGACGAGGTCGGCCTGCGGGCCGAGCCAGTCGACGATCTTTCCCTTGCCTTCGTCGCCCCACTGGGCGCCGACCGCGACGACGGTGGACATGGCTAGAGCTCCAGGAGCTGCACGGCGATCATGTTCTCCGCGTCGCGCAGCGATGAGAGGACCGCGTCTCCGGGGTCCTGGTCGATGTTGACGAGCATGCAGGCTTCACCGCGGCTCTCGTGGAGCGCGAGCTGCATGCGCGAGATGTTGATGTTGGCCTCGCCGAGGATCGAGCCGACGCGACCGACCACACCACTCTGGTCGTGGTTGTGGATCAGGAGCGTCCGTCCT
>JAUIMK010000172.1 GCA_030432735.1 bacterium | reverse complement strand
GGAGTCGATGTGCGCGCAGATCGTCGCGCCCATGCCGCCGGCCGGGCGGATCGGCGTCGCGAGCCAGAGCGGCAACCTCGTCTCGTCCTACATGAACTACGCGGTCGCGACCGGCGTGGGGATCAGCAAGGCCGTCTCCCTCGGCAACTCCGCCCAGACCGGCCTGCCCGAGCTCCTCGAGTACTTTGCGGTCGACCCCGACACCGACGTCGCCGTCACCTACGTCGAAGGCATCCGCGACGGTCGCGCCTTCGCCCGCGCCGCGAAGCGCCTCACGGCGCGCAAGCCCCTGGTGCTCGTGAAGGGCGGCGCGCGGGAGGAGGGGGCGCGGGCCGCCGCGAGCCATACCGGTGCGCTCGCGAGCGACGATCGCGTCTTCGACGGTCTGTGTCGCCAGCTGGGGATCCTGCGCGCGCCCACCATCGAAGAGGCCTTCGAATGGGGGGCGACCCTCGCGACCCAGCCGCTGCCGAAGGGGCGCCGCGTCGTGATCTTCACGTCGGTCGGTGGCTGGGGCGTGCTGTCGGCGGATGCCTGCTCGGAGGAGGGGCTCGAGGTGATCCCGCTGCCCGACGACATCAAGGCGGCGATCGACGAGCTCGTGCCGCCGCGCTGGAGCCGCAACAACCCGATCGATCTCGCGGGCGGCGAGACCCGAGACACGATTCCGCAGGTCCTCGACCTCGTCTGCGGACATCCGGAGGTCGATGCTGTCATCCATCTGGGGCTCGGCATCCAGGCGGCGACGGCCGGCATGTTCCGGAACGGGCCCTTCTTCCCGGACCACGGGCTCGAGCGCATGGCGGGCTTCCACGAGAAGCAGGATCGCCGCTACGCCGAGGCGGGCATCGAAGCCAGCCGGAAGCACGGCAAGCCCGTGCTGGCGGTGACCGAGCTGGTGGCTTCGAATCCGGACAACGCGGCGCCGGCGGCGCTCCGGGAGAACGGCCGTCTCTGCTATCCGAGCGCCCACCGGGCGGTGCGGGCGCTCGGGGCGCTCGTCCGCTTCGCGGAGAGCCGCGCGGCGAGATAGGATCTCGCGCGCCGGGCGGCCCCGGTGCCGGCCGGCGCGGGGGCCAAGCGGATGCGGTGCGTCGGTTTCGACGGGGCCCGGACGGCGATTCCGGACCCCCAAAAAAAGCGACCCGACGTGTCTTGGACACGTCGGGCCTCCCTGGGAAGGGGATATCGGCTTGTTCTGATTAGGAAGTGCCGATTCGGGCGCCCGCGTGGCGCACTTTTTTCGATCTAGACTTCACTTTTTTGCGGTTTCGTCCCCAAGTCCCTGAAAACAATACGTTTTTGAACGAGGAGAGAGCATGGCCCGGGCGCTGGTCTTGACGGTGATCGGAGAGGATCGGCCGGGTCTGGTCGAGGCCCTGGCGGACCTGGTGGCGAGCCACGAGGGCAGCTGGGACGAGAGCCGGATGGCGCGTCTGGCCGGGCACTTCGCGGGGGTCGTGCAGGTCCACCTGCCCGACGAGCGGGCGGACGCGCTGATCGAGGCGCTTCCGGGGCTCGCCGACCGGGGACTCTCGGTGAGCGTGGTCGACAGCGACTGGTCCCTCGCGTCGGTCGATCACCGGCGATCCATTCGGCTCGAGCTCGTCGGGCAGGACCGCCCCGGGATCGTCCGCGAGATCTCCGGGGCGCTCGCCAGCCTCGGCGTGAGCGTGCAGGACCTCCGCACGGTCGTCGAGAGCGCCCCCATGTCGGGGGAGCCGCTCTTCCGGGCCGAGGCGGAGCTCGCCCCGCCCGAGGACGTGGCGCTCGAGCGGATCCGGGATGCGCTCGAACGGCTCGCCGACGAGCTGATGGTGGACGTGAGCCTCGAGGCCGCCGACTGACGCCCGGTGCGCCCCCCGGCGACGGAGCCCGTCGCATCCCCCCGGCTCTGCCTCGCGTCTGGCCGGTCTCGCCCCGCGTTCGGCGGGACGCCGTCGGATCCGAGTGGAAATCGATCGCGGTGTGATCCCTCGCGAGCGGGGCGGATGTTATTCGTGGCGGCATGCCGATCCGCTTCCTCCGCTTCGAGCTCGACCCCGAGACCTATCGTCTGACGCGCGACGCCGTGCTGATTCCCCTTCGACCGAAGGCGTTCGATCTGCTCGCCTACCTCGTGGCGAATCGCGATCGGGTCGTGCCCCGTGACGAGCTCGTCCGGGTCGTCTGGGGACACACGAACGTGGGACCCGGATCGCTCTCCGGTCTCGTCAACGAGCTGCGGACGGCGCTCGGCGAGCCGGCGGGCGAGAGCGGTTCGATTCGAACGGTGCACGCGCGGGGCTACCAGTTCGTCGCCGCGGTCGCGCAGAGCGGTGCGGAAGGCTTCGACGGAAAACGACGAAGCGCGTCGCGTGAGCCGCCGGGCGGGTCGCCGGCCCCCGCGCTTCGCGAAGCGCTCGCGGAGGCGCTGCGCCGGCACGGTGTCAGCGAGTGCGCGGATGTCGCGCCCTTGCTCGATCGGTTGTGCGAGGTCGCCGGTCGACCGGCTCGGCCGACGATCCGGCGCGTGCCGCCCTCGCGGCACGCCGGCATCGCTCGCCTCGCGGCGACCGGGACGGGCGATCGTGAAGACGAGGAGCCACGATGAGTGCACGGCTTTTCCCCACAACGCAGCAGCTCGATCACGGTCGAGAACCGTGGCGACCTCGGAGTCACCTAGAAAGTCCACATGGTGTCCTGACGCCATGTCAGAATGACGGCGTGAGGTGGATGGCGTGGGCAACCTGATCCGTTTAAGCTCGGCGCGCGCGCGAGGCCGGACGGCACCCGACGCCAGCGAAGGCGATGCCGCAGCGCCTCGTGCTGGAGGATCGCCCGCCGACCATGGGGAGGGTTGGCGGTCTCCCGCGGAACTGCGCGGCAAGGCCGCCGAAGCCGTGCCGCCCCGAGAGGAAGGAATGCTCGAACAACTCGATCGACGTGACCGCCTCCGGCTGGTCGAGTTCGTCTGCTCCTTCGCCTGGGCCGACCTCGAGATCCAGCCCGAGGAACGCGTCTTCATCTCCCGCTTGATCCGTCGCCTCGATCTCGACGAAGAGGAAGACCTCCAGATCCAGCAGTGGCTCGACCGCCCGCCGCGACTCGACGATCTCGACCCGATGACCATTCCGCCGGCGCACCGGCGCATCTTCGTCGAGGAGATCGAGGGGCTGATCGAAGCCGACGGCGAAGTCTCCGACGAGGAGCGCGACTCCCTCGAGATCTTCAAGCAGCTGCTGGGCTGAGTATTCGCCTGCGGGCGCTCGGCGAAGCGTTATTCGCCTGCGGGCGCTCGGCGAAGTGTTTTTCGCCTGCGGGCGCTCGGCGAAGTGTTCGTCGCCAGCGGGTGCTCGGCGAGGGCGTCGCGGGGCTGGTTGCGTGCCGTCGGCTAGGCGTTCGAGGTCTTCGGGCGCTTCGGGGGCAGCGGGATGAGCATCGACGTCGTGTCGATGACCTCCTGGTAGTTGGCGCGGCGCTCGAGGGAACGCTTCTCGAGTGCCGGGATGCTGAAGCCCAGGAACATCGCGGTCATCGCCAGGGGAGCCGCGACCGCGTACGTCGCCCACGCGGTGTCGGCGGCGAGGCCGAAGAGCCAGAGGCTCCACCAGATCATCATCTCCCCGAGATAGTTCGGATGGCGCGAATAGCGCCAGAGGCCGGTCCGCAGGGTCTCGCCCGGCTTGCGGATCTTGGAGAACGCGTGGAGCTGGGCGTCGGCGATCCACTCGAAGGCGATGCCGCCGAGGCCGACCGCGAAGGCGAGTCCGTCGATCCACGACAGGGCGGCGTCGCTCGTGACGAGGGCGGGCCAGGCGGCGACCAGGCCGGCGAAGACGATGACGGTCGGGAAGAAGTGGACGCCGCCCAGGCTGACGAGCCAGTAGGCGCGCGGGAACATCACGCGGAAGTCCGCATAGCGCCAATCCTCGTGGTCCATTCCGGTCCAGCCCCGCGTCCAGTTCCAGGTGAGCCGGACGCCCCAGACGAAGAGCACGCCGAAAATCATCCAGGCGCGCGCGTCGACGGCGACGGACTCGGGCAGGAGCATCCAGTAGAGCACGATCAGCGGCGGGATCACGCTCCAGTAGGCGTCGTAGAAGCTCGAGTTGTCGTAGGTCATGCTCCAGCCGAAGATCACGATCGTCGCGACCGCGTCCGCGGCGAAGGTCCGCCAGAGCGGGTCCTCGATCGGAGCCCAGGCGAGCGTCGCCATGCCGGCGCCGATCGCCATGACGTAGGAGGCGAAGATCAGGGCGAGGGCGCGCGGGCGCGGGATCGCATCGTTGGTGGATTCGCTCATCGGGGTTCGTTCTCCGTTCGGTGGATGTCCGGGACGCGAAGGGGCGTCAGCCGGCGACCTTCCGGTCACCGTCCCAGAAGGCTTCGCGCAGCTTGTACTTCTGGAGCTTGCCGGTCGCGGTGCGCGGGAGCTCGTCGACGAAGCGGACCTGGGTCGGGCACTTGAAGTGGGCGAGCTTGTCTCGGCAGTGGGCGATCAGCTCGTCCTCGGTCGCGCCCGCGCCGTCGCGCGTCACGATCAGCGCGACCGGTGTCTCGCCCCATTTCTCGTGGGGGACACCGATGACCGCGCACTCGAGCACCGCCGGGTGCTGGAAGAGGCAGTCCTCGATCTCCGGGCTCGAGATGTTCTCGCCGCCGGAGATGATCACGTCCTTCTTGCGGTCGACGATGTGGATGTTCTCCACCTCGTCCCAGACCGCGAGGTCGCCGGTGTGGAAATAGCCGTCGTAGATCGCGGCGTCGGTCTGGTCGGGCTGCTCGTAGTAGCCGGCGAAGACGACGTTGCTGCGGGCGCAGATCTCGCCCACGGACTTGCCGTCCTTGGGGACGGGATGGCCGTCGTCGTCGAGCAGCTGCAGGTCGACGCCGATCCCGGCGACCCCGGCGCGCGCGCGCCGCGCCCAGTCTTCGGCGTCGCAGTTCGCGTCGGGGCGTGAGATGGTGAGCAGCGGCGCCGTCTCGGTCAGGCCGTAGATCTGCATGAACTGCCAGCCCATCTCCTTCTCGAGGCGCTCGATGAAGGCGGAGGGCGGGGGCGCGCCCGCGACGGTGAAGCGCGGCTTCGTCTTCACGTCGAAGCGTTCCTTGTCCGGCGTGTCGAGGATCGTTCGGAGGACGGCGGGGGCCATGCACGCGAAGGTCACGCCTTCGTCGGCAATGAGCCGCATGATGTCGTCGCCGTCGATCGCGCGGAGGATCACGTGCTTGCCCGCGAGCGCGGTCATCGCGAAGACGCCCCCCCAGCCGTTGCAGTGGAACATCGGCAGCGTCCAGAGCTCGACGTCGTCGTGGGTCAGCCCGTTGTGGACGATCATGTTGTACGCGTTCAGGTACGAGTTGCGATGGGTCATGATCACCCCCTTCGGGCGACTCGTGGTCCCACTCGTGTAGTTGATCGAGACCGTCTCGTTCTCGCCGATCTCGGGACGCGTCGGCGGGACCGGGCTCGCGCGCTCGACGAGCTCGTTCCAGTCGATCCAACCGTCCGGGGTCTCGCCCTCGTCCCTGGCGACGATCCAGTGCTCGACCGAAGGCAGCTGGTCGCGGATCTCGTCGACGACGCGCGTGTACTCCCAGTCGACGAGCACCGCGCGGACGCCGGCGTGGTTCAGGATGTATTCGTGATCCGCGGCGACGAGGCGGTAGTTGAGCGGCACGAGCACGAGTCCGATCTGCGCCGTCGCGTAGAAGCTCTCGAGGTAGAAGTGGGAGTTCGGGCTCAGCATGCAGACGCGGTCGCCGCGCTCGAGTCCGAGGTCCTGCAGGGCGTTCGAGAGGCGGTCGACGCGTTCGTTGAACTCGCGGTAGCTGTAGGTTCGGTCCCCGTCGACGATGGCGGTCTTTTCCGGATACAGACGCACCGCGCGATCCAGGAAATCGGTGACGAGCATGGGGACTTCCACGGGAACCTCCTCGGCTGGGCTCGAGTTCCGCGCTCGGAACCGCGCGGCGATGCGCGAGTGTAGAGGTCCGCAATGCAGGCGGGGAGGGGCCTCGGCGGACCCGGAGCCGCGCTCGGTCCGGGGGATTGCTAACGTCCGAAGGCCGGCGATCCGCCGGCGTCAGGCGGGGCCATACCGGCCCGGCGAGCGAGGGGTGAGATGAGCCAGCGAGGGGATCGCGTGAGGTCGATGGGCATGCGGGCGGACACGGGGCTGCGGGCCGACGAGGGCGACGCCAAGGAGGCGGGCGCGGAGGCCCTCGGCCTGCGGATGCTCAAGACGAGGACCGTGCTCGTGAACGGCCCCGTCGACCAGAAGCTGGCCGAGAAGGTGATGGGGCAGCTGCTGATCCTCGATGCGGACAACCACGATCCGATCCGGGTGATGGTCACGTCTCAGGGCGGCCACGTGGACTCGGGCTTCGCCATCCACGACATGCTGCGCTTCATCGAGTCCGAGGTGATCACGATCGGCGCCGGGTGGTGCGCCTCGATCGCCGTACCGATCCTCTTCGGGGCACCGAAGGAGCGACGCTTCTCGCTCCCGCACACGCGCTTCCTGCTCCATCAGCCGAGCGGCGGCGCCGGGGGTCAGGCCACGGACATCCGGATCGAGGCGGAAGAGATCCTGAAGGTCCGCGAGAAGCTCAACAACCTGATCGCCCACGAGACGGGCCAGAACGTCGAGAAGGTCACGAAGGACAGCGACCGCAACTTCTGGATGAACGCGGAAGAGGCCTGCGCCTACGGGCTCGTCTCGAAGGTCATCACGAGCGCGACCGAGCTTCCGTAGCCTCGCTCCGCGACTAGAGCTTGAACGACTCGCCGCAGCCGCAGGTCTCCTCCGCGGCGGGGTTGTCGATCTTGAAGCCAGCGTCGTTGAGGGCGTCCGAGAAATCGATCGTGATCCCGTCGAGGAAGGTCGCGCTCTCGGAGTCCACCCAGACCTTGAGGCCCTGGAACTCGAGCTCGTCGTCGTCTTCCCGCCGATCTCCGTCGAAGAGCAGCTCGTAGCGCATGCCGCTGCAGCCGCCGTTCTTCACGGCGACGCGCAGCGCGGTGTGATCCTCGGGGCTCGACGCGAGGAGCTTCTTCGCCTTCTCGGCGGCGGCATCGGTGAGTGCGAGATTGACCATGGTCCTGTCCTTCGGTCGGTAGGGGCGCGCGCCTAACGGGCGACGGGCGTCACGCGGGCAGTGAGGGTCGGAAGCGCGATCGGGGCCTCCGTTTCGAGAGCGCCGGCACAGAGGTCGGCGAGGGAGACGGCTTCGAGGGAGCGGCGGATGTCGCGGCCGAGCGTGCGCCACAGGGACGTGACCGCGCAGGTCGTCGTCCGCTGGCAGTCGAGGCGTTGGCTCGGGCTGCAGTCGCAGCTGGCCCCCGGCAGGAAGCTCTCGTCGAGAGCGTGGATCGCGTCCCAGACGCTGATCGCCGAGGCATCGCGAGCCAGCCGGTAGCCGCCGCTCGCCCCGCGCACGCTCTCGACCAGCCCCGCCAGGCGGAGCTGCCGCAGGAGCTTCGCCGCATAGACGTCCGAGAGTCCCTCTGCCGCGGCGATGCGGCCGATCGGGACCGGGCAGGGGCCGTCCGCGTCGAGCTCGGCGAGCGCGACCTGGAGCAGGCATCGGAGCCCCGTCTCTTCTCGGGCGAGGAGGTGCATCGGCGGAACTGTACGATACAGTACCGATTGGTCAAGATTGACGAGCGATCCGCGTGCAGGGCACCGGCCGGCCGGCGGCAATCGGGCGTCGGGCCCCCGAAGCGGAGGGGCGCGATGCCGGGAAGGCTGCCAAACTGCCGGCTCGGACCTTCGGGCGGACTCGAAGCAACGCACCCCATCTCCGCGTGTCGAAAGCCGATTTCGCGCCCGCGCCCCCACTGGAGCTTCCCCCGCGTGCCCCCGAACGAGAATCCTCTCGCCGTCCTCGAGGACCGCCGCGCGCGGCCCCTCCGTGATCTCCGGATCTCCGTCACGGACAAGTGCAATTTTCGCTGCCCGTACTGCATGCCGGCGGAGATCTTCGGTGAGAAGTACCCGTTCCTCGAGCGCGACGAGATCCTGACCTTCGAAGAGGTCGAGCGCCTCGTCCGGCTCTTCGTGGGGTTCGGTGTCGAGAAGCTCCGCATCACCGGCGGCGAGCCGCTGCTGCGACACGGCATCCAGGACCTGATCGCCCGTCTCCGGCAGGTGGGGCGGGACGCCGGCGTCGAGCTGGATCTCGCCATGACGACCAACGGAAGCCTGCTGCGGCGTTGGGCCGGGGCCCTCGCGGACGCCGGCCTCGACCGGATCACCGTCTCCCTCGACAGCCTCGATCCCGACGTCTTCCACCGCATGAACGGCGAGCGCTTCAGCGTCGACCGCGTCCTCGACGGGATCGCCGCCGCCGAAGAGGCGGGTCTCGGCCCGATCAAGGTGAATTGCGTCGTCCAGCGCGGCGTGAACGACGACGGCCTCGTCGACCTCGCCCGTCATTTCCACGGAACGGGCCACATCCTCCGCTTCATCGAGTTCATGGACGTCGGCACGCTCAACGAGTGGAAGCGGGACGAGGTCGTGACGGGCCGCGAAATCGTCGAGCGGATCGCTGCCGAGCTTCCGCTCGAGCCGGCGGATCCGAACTACCGCGGCGAGGTCGCCTCGCGCTGGCGCTATGCGGACGGCGGAGGCGAGATCGGCGTGATCACCAGCGTTTCGTCCCCCTTCTGTGGCGACTGCACGCGGGCGCGGCTCACCGTCGAGGGGCAGCTGGTGACGTGTCTCTTCGCCGACGGCGGCGTCGACCTGCGAGAGCCGATGCGGGCGGGGAAGGACGACGAGGCGTTGCGGCAGGTCATCGCGTCGACCTGGACGAACCGAACGGACCGCTACTCGGAGGAGCGGGCGGGACTGCTCCAGGTCGACGGCACGACGCCCAAGCGCGAGCGCGTCGAGATGTATCACATCGGGGGGTAGGCCCCGGCGCGCTACTCCTTGCGCACGAACAGGAAATCCCCGTCCTCGTGCCGCGCGCTGCGGATCGGGCCGAACTGCGGGGTCTGGTCCGAGTCGCGCATGATCGGCCCGCGGATCTGGGCGTGGAGCGTGGTCGCGTCGAGGATCTCGTCGTTCTCGCGGAGCGACCGGAGGAAGGCGTTCGCGAAGACGGAGTGGCCACCGCCGCCGCCGTCCACGACGGGCTCGTTCCCGCCCGAGGTGAGGGCGAGGCGGGTTCGTCGCGAAGCGAGACGCTCGACGTGGGAGGGACCCTTGCGGGTGATCGCGATGCCGCGGGTCAGCGTCCCCGAATAGCAGCTGTCCGAGACGACCATGACGTGCTTCGCGTCCATCGCGCGCAGGATCGAGGTGATCTTCGAATTCGAGACCCAGTTGGTCTCGTCGTCGGGGTCGGCGTCGGCGGGGAGCCAGTAGCCGAGGTTCGCGGCCTCGTCGTTCCAGCCGTGGCCCGCGTAGTAGATGAGGAGGTTGTCCCGCGGCCCGACCTTCTCGCGGTAGTCGGACAGGGCGCGGATCAGATCCGCCCGCGTGGCGTTCTCGAGCAGCTCGGTCTCGAAGCCGTAGGCGGTCGCGAGCAGGTTCGAGACGGCGCGCGCGTCCGAGACCGCCGTCTTGAGACGGGGGAGCGCGTCGTAGTCGTCGATCCCGATCGCGAGCAGGTAGTACTTGCCGTAGTCGACCGAGTGGCTCCTGGGCTCGACCGGACGATCGAGGATCGCGAGGCCCTGCGGCAGCAGCTGCGACGTGGGCGTGGCCTCGATCGCGACGCGGACGTGGTCGAATTCCTCGGTCGCCTGCATCGTCAGGTCGTCGAGCGCCTTGTCGAGCGCCTGTCGCCACATGCCGCGGGTGTAGCCGCCGCGCACGACCTTGCCGCGGGACTCGATCACGCTCCCGGTCTCGAGACCCGGGAGCTGGCCGATGATGCGCGCGCGAATCTCGCCGAGCACGTAGGGCGAAGCGCTCGGCGGACTCTTCATCATCCAGTACTGCTCGATCGCGATGTCGACGGGGATCGCGCGTTCGTAGCCGCCGTCCCCCTGCTGGAGCACGCGAAAGCCGGCGCTCCGCAAGGCACGCGAGACGGCGTCGGCGACCGTCGACTCGACGGTGCGATCCGGCTCCAGGAAGACGTTGTGGCCGGGCGTTCCGTTCGTCGTGTTCGAGCGGCCGATGGCGCGGCTTCGGCGAACGGGGTCGGTGTCGTCGCCGGTCAGGGTCGGCACGAGGCGCGTGCCGTGGAAGTCACCGAAGCGGCGCTCGTCGACGACGTCGCCGATCCGGACGGCGATGCCTTCCGCGGGGTTCTCGGTGAGGCCGGCTTCCGGGGTGGGGATCACCCCCGTGCGGCCGGCGCATCCGGCGAGGAGGGGGAGGGCAGCACTGAGAAGGAGGAGGAG
>JAUIMK010000171.1 GCA_030432735.1 bacterium | reverse complement strand
GCCCAGGATGCTCGAGCTCGCGCGGGACGCCGCCGACGGAGCGCACCCCTACATGGTCACGCCGGAGCACACGAAGCAGGCGCGCGAGATCCTCGGCCCGGATCGTCTCCTCTGCACCGAGCACAAAGTCCTCCTGGAAGCGGATCCGGAGCGCGCCCTCGCCATCGCGCGGGAGACGGCGGCGATCGCGATGGGCCTGCAGCTTCCGAACTACCAGAACAACCTCATCCGCCTGGGCTTCGAGCCGGCGGATTTCGAGGGCGGCCCGAGCGACCGCGTGATCGAGGCGGTCGTCGCAAAGGGGGAGGCGGCCGCGATCGAGGGGCGCCTCTCCGCCCACGTCGAGGCGGGCGCCAGCCACGTCTGCATCCACCCGATCCACCCGGAAGGCCTGTCGGTTCCGTGGTGGCCGGCGATCGAGGCGCTCGCACCGGCAGCGCGTACGTAGGCGCGGCGCACGGACGCCGCCCCGCCCGACGGATCCGTCCGCAAGTCAAGCGCAAAGCGGTCACGTGGCTGCGTGCGCATGCGTGCGCAGGGGAGCGCCCAGTCGCCCGTCCCCACGACGGGTCGAGACGTGGCCCTTTCGCGCGTGCACACGCCCTGCCGTGGGAAGTGCTGCATTCGGGACGTCGCGGTTTCTCCCGCTCCCTGCACTCACGATCGCAGGCACCGCTCCACTCGAGGAGCGTCGCCGCGAGCGCAGGGGGCGTTCGGGGCGGCGGGACGCGGTGCCCCGGAGCCCAGCATGACCACGACGACCCGACGCCTATCCGATCGCCGCTCGCGCACGCTCGCGACCCGTGCCTTCGTCGCCCTCGCGACGATCGCCCTCGTCGGTCTCGGGTGCCGCGCGCAGAACGCGAACGACGCGCCGACGGGCAGCGTGAGCGCAGCCTTCTCGCAGTCCGCCGCGAGCGGCCAGCCGGGCCTGATGGTCAGCTTCACGAATGCCTCGACCGGCGACTTCGACTCGCTCCTCTGGAACTTCGGGAACACCGAGACCAGCAGCGACCCGAACCCGACGGTCCAGTACGACGATCCCGGCACGTACCGCGTTTCGCTCACGCTCACGTCGGCGCAGGGGTCCAACACGGCGACGAGCGAGGTCGTGGTCGCGGAGATGCCGACCGCGGGGCTCTCCTGCACGCCGGAGCTCGGATTCGTGCCGGCCACCGTGTCCTGCACGAGCACGGCGACCGGCGCCGTCGACACGCGCTACGAGGTCGTCGAGACGGGCGCCATCGTGGACGGCGCGAGCGCGACCTTCGATCTCGGCGTCGCGGGGACCTACACCGTCCGGCAGACGGTCGACAACGGCATCGGCGACGTCGCCACGGATTCGGTGACGGTCGACGTCTACGATCTCGCGATCGCAGCGTCGGTTCCGAGCGGGTCCGCGCCGATCGCCGGTCCGATCGCGTTCAGCCCCGTGACGACGGCTCCCCCGGCGCAGCTCGACGCCTGGCTCGTGGACGGCGTGATCGTGGGCATCGGCTCGGTCCTGCAGCAGGCGCTCGGCGAGCCCGGCACGTACACGATCACCTACCAGTACGGGAGCTCGTCGCCGCCGCTGATGGCGACGACCGAGATCCAGTACGTCGTCGCCTTCGGTGCGCCGGACGCGGCGTTCGAGGTCTCGACCGCCGAAGGCCCGGGCCCCCTCGACGTGACCTTCACCGATACCTCGACCGGGACGCTCAACGGCTGGCGATGGGAGTTCGGGGACGGGACCGCCTGCGACTTCCCCGCGCCGGAGGGGGTCGATCCCGACGATCCGACGGTCTGCGACAGCGCGAGCCCGACGCATACCTACGACGCGATCGGCCGCTACGACGTCACGCTCACCATCACCGGCGAGGACACCGACCCGAACGACCCGGACCTGACGGACTCGGTGACCGTGGCCGACGCAGTCACGGTCACGATCCTCGACCCGAGCTTCGAGGCCCAGAGCGTCGGGACGACCCTCGACGTCGGATGGACGGCGATCACCCCGGCGAGCGCCACCGCGAGTGCCGAACACGTCGCACTCGCCCAGAACGCCGGGGGCGCGGATGCAGGCATGCCGACGGAGGGGAGTCGCTGGGCCGCCCTCGATGGCCTCGGGACGAACGGGACGGAAGCGGCGCTCGTGGTCGAGAACGGGATCTGTCAGGACTTCCTGCGTCCCTCGACGGCCAGCGTCCTCGAGTTCGACTACGTGCTGCTCTACTCCGAGCCGCCGGCGGGCGCGGTGATGGACGCGATGACGGCGACCGTGAGCGATGGGACGACGACCGTCGAGATCGTGAGCGCCCGGACCGACGTGACCTCGCCCTTCGCGGGCGGCTCGGCCCGCTACCCGACCCTCGACGGGTCGACCACGCGCGCGACGCCGGTCCGGACCGCGAGCCTCGACCTCGCGACGGCCTTCCCCGGCGCGGCGGCCGACCAGGTCTACACGCTCACGATCCGGCTCACGAACGACGTGAACGATTTCCGCAGTCCCCGCGCCTACGTCGACGACGTCCGGTTCACCGAGCCGGCGGATCCCTTCACGGCGTCGTTCTCGGCGCCCGCCACGATCATCGTGGGCGAGCCCGCGGACTTCCTGGACGAGACGTGTCTCGGAGTGGGCGGCTGCGTCGACCCGACGAGCTTTCGCTGGGACTTCGACACCCATCTCGGCGCGGCGGCCGTGACGGCGAGCGGCTCGGGCGAGCAGAACCCGTCCTATACCTTCGTCGAGTCCGGGGACTTCGACGTGCGCCTGCTGGCGCGGAACGCCGACCAGGAGTCGCTGGCGACGATGACCGTGACCGTGCTCGAGGCGGCGGTCGCGATTCCCGCCGTCCAGTCGATCGTCTATTCGGGCGGAGGCGGGACGACCGCGCCGGCGACGGTCGACTTCGAGGATCAGTCGACCTCCGATCCTTCGGATCCGATCGTCGCCTGGAGCTGGGACTTCGGGGGCTGGGGAACTTCGTCGGCTCCGAGCCCGACGAACGTCGCGATCAACCAGGCCGGGACCTGGACGATCCGCCTGACCATCACGACCGCCTCCGGGCAGACGGATACCCGGAGCCTCGACCTCGTGATCGACTGACGCACCGGCGGGTCGGGGAACGCAGAACCGCTCGACCGCGGCGGAAGCCCCCCTTTACTCGCGGCCCCGATCGGTCGATGGTTGCGTCATGGATCTCCGTCCCGCACGCACCCGCCAAGGCGCCGAATCCGCGTCCGACTGCTCGAAGGCCCGCGGCTTCGCGCGTCGCTTCGGCGTGGCGTCTCTGCTGATCGCCGGGCTGTCGCTCGCCGCGCCGTCCGCCTTCGCAGGGAGCCGGGACGCGCACGGACACGGGCACGGCCCTCGAAGGGCCGCCCCGCGCAGCGATCCGGCCACCGGCGTCGCGGCGCCCAACGTCCGCTTCGAGATCCACTACGACTATCTGGAGCAGGACTCGACCGACACCTTCGAGGCGAGCGGGCCGAGCACGCTCTCGATCGACAGCCACGACGGCCACGCCTCCCGCGCCGCGCTGACCGGGGTCTTCCCGATCTGGGGCCCGGCGGGCGTGCGTGCGCAGCTGCGGGGAGCCTACGGCCATCGCCAGCGGAGCCTCGACGGTCTCGCCCGCGGCAACAACGAGATCTCCACGAGCGGCGCGGGGCTCGAGCTCTTCGTGCGGGACCCGGAGCGCGGTGCGTTCACGGTCGGGGGTGGCTACGACCGGCTGGCGCGCGAGGGACCGATCGATGCCGAGGAGTTCGGCGGACACGCGACGGCACAGGTCTTCTTTCCGGACCTCGGGATCGGTCCCGTCGACTGGAACTTCCACTTCGCCTTCACCCATCGCGAGGTGGACGACGTGCCCGGGACCGCGGACGTCGATGCGGACGTCTACCTGATCCGGGCCCTTAGCGGCTGGTACGCGAGCGAGAACGTCCAGATCCTGATGGGCCTCCAGTGGAACCGCGCCGAAGAGGAGTTCTCGAGCGAAGAGGATCTCGAGGGGCTCTTCGAGGCGCGATGGTTCGTCCCCGTGCCCGTCGTTCCGGTCGAGCTCCGCGTCGGCGGCTCCGCCGGCGTGTCCGAGTACAAGC
Source organism: bacterium (assembly GCA_030432735.1). Classification (GTDB taxonomy): domain Bacteria; phylum Myxococcota_A; class UBA9160; order UBA9160; family UBA4427; genus UBA4427. The sequence goes on along the minus strand of JAUIMK010000171.1, from coordinate 6,266 downwards.
GCCCGCCCTTCCGCGCGGACAAGCGGCCGGTCTATGGTGTGAGCGTCGGCCTCGTCTTCCGTTTCGGCGCGGGCGAGTCCCTGATCGAGACCCAGCGCCGCTACGACTGAACCGTCGTCTGCGAGGAATCCTTGCTGCTCGAGCGCCGCTACCTCCCGCTCTTCCTCGTGACCTTCACCCTCGCGGTCGGCTACGCCTTCATCTACTCGCTGACCGCCGTGATCCGCAGCCGCTTCGGGATCAGCGAGACCGGCATCGGCTGGATCGGCGGGATCGGGTTCGCGGCGGGCTTCGTCTCGATGGTGAGTCTGTCGCGCTATGCCGATCGCGGGCACACGAAGGCCATGCTCCGTGCCGGCGTCGGGCTCGTCCTGCTCGGCAACGTGGGGATGATCTTCGCTTCGGACCTGATGGGATTCCTCGCGTCGCGGACGCTGCTCGGTCTGGGCGGCGGGCTCTTCACGCCGGCGGTGCGGCGGCTCGTGGTGCTCTCGGATCCCGAGCGTGCCGGGGAGCGCCTCGGTGCGATGGCGGCCTTCGACATGGCCGGCTTCCTCGCGGGCCCCGTCCTCGCGACCTTCTTCTACGAGCTCGGCGGGCTTCGCGTGGCCTTCGCCGCGCTGGCGGGGATGGCCCTGCTCGTGGCGATCCCGGTCCTTCGTTTCCGCTTCGAGGAGCGGCCGCGAGGCCCGGCCGACGTCACGCGGGAGCGACCGATTCGCGATCTGCTTGCCCAGGGGCCGGTGCGCGGCGTCGTCCTTTGTACGATCGCCTTCTACACGACGGTCGGCGTCTTCGAGGCGATCTGGTCGATCTTCCTCGACGATCTCGGCGCGAGCCAGCGCTACATCGCGTTGACGCTCACCCTCTTCGCGATCCCGATGCTCTTCGTGCCGATCTACGGCGGACGCCTCGCCCAGCGCCGGGGGCCCCTCCGCGTGGCGGCGTGGAGCCTCGGCGCGGCCGTGCCCTTCATGACCCTCTACGGCGGGATCACCGATCTCACGGCGCTCGGCGTCCTCTGCGTGGTGCACGCGATCGCGGACTCGTTCACGATGCCGAGCCTGCAGCTCGGAATCGCCCACGCGTCGCCCCGGCGCCATCTCGCGTCCGGGCAGGGGCTCGTCGGCGCGACCGGGCAGGCCGTCGCGGCGATCACCGCGATCGGCTCCGGCGCCGTCTACCAGTTCCAGGGCGCGACGGTGCTCTTCGCCGGCAGCGCAGCGATCATGCTCGTGCTGCTCGCCGCGGGGCTCTGGCAGGGGCGGGCGCTGATGGCGCCGACGGCGGCAGAGCCGGCCTGACGGCCGGCGCGCGAATCCGGCGCTTGAACCGGCGCGCGCGTGCGCCGCGAATCGGTGCGCTTGCCTAGCCCTCGAACCGGATCACGCCGTCCTCGATCGGGGCCTTGCGGATCATCTTCTTGTCGAGGGTGTAGTTCTGGGTGTTCCGCCAGGGCTCGCGATCGCCCTGCTTCGGGAACAGGTGCATCATGCGCTGCATGTAGCCCGGGGTGAAGTCCTCGATCCAATCGCGCGCGGGCATGCCAAGGTCTTCCGGGCGCAGCCTCGGCACCGCGACCTCGTGACCGGTTGCCGCCATGTGGTTGAGCAGTCGGCACGCGTACTCGCAGGTGAGGTCCGCCCGCAGCGTCCACGAAGCATTGATGTAGCCGAAGGTCTGGATCAGGTTCGGCACGTCCGAGTACATCATGCCCTTGTAGCTGAAGGTGTCCGGGAAGGAGATCGGCTCGCCGTCCTTGCTGAAGGCGACGCCGCCTAGCACCTGCAGCTCGAGGCCGGTCGCCATGACGACGATGTCGGCCTCGACCTTCTCGCCGGACTCCATCTCGATCCCGTTCGGGGTGAAGCGACCGATGTGATCCGTGACGACCGAGATCCGGCCCTCGCGAATTCCCGCGTAGAGGTCGCCGTTCGGGATCAGGCAGAGACGCTGGTCCCAGGGGTCGTAGCGGGGCGTGAAGTGCTTCTCGACGTCGTAGTCCGGGCCGAGCTCCTCGCGGACCATGTCGAGGAGTCGCTCCTTGACCTTCTCCGGCTGGGCGCGGGTACGGTCGTACATGAAGCGCTGGAGCTGGACGTTCTTGAAGCGGGTGATCGCATACGCCCACTCGTCCGGCAGGAATCGACGGAGCGTGTTGGCGATCGCGTCGCGATCCGGACGGGACACGACGTAGGTGGGCGAGCGCTGGACCATCGTCACGTGGGCCGCCTCGTCCGCCATGTTGGGCACGATCGTCATGGCGGTCGCGCCGCTGCCGATCACGGCGACGCGCTTGCCCGCGTAGTCGAGATCCTCCGGCCAGAACTGCGGATCGACGATCTCGCCCTCGAACGTGTCCTGCCCTTCGAAGTCGGGGCGGTGGCCGCGTTCGTAGTCGTAGTAGCCGGCGCACATGAAGAGGAAATTGCAGCTGAGCTGGATCGACTCGCGACCCTCCACCTCGACCTCGAGGGTCCACTTCTTCTCGGCGGTCGACCAGGCCGCCGCCTTCAGACTGTGGCGGAACCGGATGTGCTTGCGAACGTCGTGCTCGTCCGCCGCCTCGTTGACGTAGTCACGAATCGCCGGACCGTCGGCGATCGACTTCTCCGCGACCCACGGCTTGAAGCTGAAGCCCAGCGTGTGCATGTCGCTGTCGGAGCGGATGCCGGGATAGCGGAAGAGGTCCCAGGTTCCTCCGATCGCGTCGCGGCCCTCGAGGAGGGTGAACGTGCGACCCGGGCACTTCTCCTGCAGGTGGCAGGCGGCGCCGATTCCGGACAGGCCGGCACCGACGATGACGACGTCGAAATGATCCATGGGGTGGGGTCTCCTGCGCGGACCGTGGGCGGGGCCCGCGCGGCGCCGAGAGTAACGAAACGCCCGTGCGGCGGTCGGACGCCGGGTCTCGTTCGCCGCTGCTCGGCGCGCGCTGTAGCATCGCACCGCGCAGGCCCCGGCCCTCGTCCCGGGGCCTCCACGAACGAGCACGGAATCGCCTCATGTCCTCGCCTCTCGACAAGTTCCGCCTCGACGGCAAGACCATCGCCGTGACCGGCGCGTCGTCGGGCTTCGGGCACCACTTCGCCGGGGTCCTCGCGGAGGCCGGCGCACGGGTCGTCCTCGGTGCGCGCCGCGTCGAGAAGATCGAGGCCCGGGTGGAAGAGATCCGCGCCGCCGGCGGCGCGGCCCACGGCCTCGCCCTCGACGTCAACGACCGTGCGAGCCTCGCGCGCTTCCTCGACGAAGCCTGGGATCTCGGTGGCCGGCTCGACGTGCTGATCCAGAACGCCGGGGTCGAGGCGGGCGCGAAGACCTTCGAGACCATCGACGACGACGACTGGGACCGTGTCCTCGACACGAACCTGAAGAGCGCCTGGCGCGGGGCCCAGCTCTACGTCGAGCGGGTGAAGGCCCGCTCGCAGGGCGGCGGCAACATCGTCAACGTCGGCTCGATCACCGCCTTCCGGACGATCAAGGGGCAGTTCCCGTACGCGGTCTCGAAGGCCGGGCTGCACAAGGCGACCGAGGTGCTCGCCCTCGAAGCGGCGCGCTACGGCGTGCGCGTGAACACCCTGGCTCCCGGCTACGTGCTGACCGACGTGAGTCGACTGCTCCTCGAGGGGCCGCTGGCCGACGACTTCGTGAAGGGGATTCCGCAGCGGCGCTTCGGCGAGTTCCCCGATCTCGACGGGCCGCTCCTGCTGCTCGCTTCGGACGCCTCGTCCTACATGACCGGCTCGACGATCGTGGTCGACGGCGGGCACGTCGTTTCGTCGCTGTAGGGGCTGCCGCGTCGATGCAGGCAGCGGGTCGCGGGTCCAACGACCCGCGCCTGGGCGTCGAGCAGGATGATCTCCCGAAGCATGTCGGCGAGGTCAGACGGCGTCGGATCGCTTCCTCGGCGTGCGTCGCGGAACGGCCGCGAAGGCGAGCGGGTCGACCCGGGCCGGCTCGAGTCGCAGGGTGCCGACGGAGGGGGCCAGGTCGGGGCGCCGCAGGGCGCGGCGGAAGTCGCGCCGCCGCGCCTTGTCGAGCCACGGAAGGAGCGGCTGCGCGACACTTCCGGCGGTGCCGAGCGCGTCCCGGACGCGAAGGTCCCAGACGACCTGCAGGCGCTCGAAGTCGTCCGGCCGCACCCGGTGTCGACAGTCGGCCGCCCCGCAGAGGCAGCGGAAGCCGCGTTCGAGGTTCAACGTTCCGTAGTCGTTGGTGATCTGCTCGCCGGCGTGGATCGTTCGCGCCGCGATCTCGAAGCGCCACGCGGTCGGGAGGACGTTCGGGTTGCAGGAGTGGTTCACGAAGCGACCGAAGTCCCAGCAGAGGATCCGGTTCCCGTCGGCGTCGAGGAAGCCGTATCGATCGAGGATCTTCCGGTAGGCGAGGGGGAGGCTGCGGACGCGATCGAGAGGCAGGCAGTGATCGAGCTCGTCGCGCATCCAGACGATCGTGCCGCGGGGAATCCGGCGCGTCGCGAAGACGCCGAGGCCGATGCCTTCGCCCGCGTCGCGCAGCTCGGTATCGGGATGCATCATCGCGACTTCGCTCCGGAAGGATGGCGGAGCCCGCGCTTCCCCGTGTAGTGCGCCCGGGGGCGGTAGATCCGGTTGTTCTCGTATTGCTCGAGCACGTGGGCGCACCAGCCTGCGACGCGGCTCGCCGCGAAGACCGGCGTGAACAGATCGTCGGGGATGCCGAGCGCGTCGTAGACGCTCGCCGAGTAGAAGTCGACGTTCGGAATCAATCCGAGCCGTTCCGCGACGAGGGACTCGAGTCGCGTGCTGATCCGGTGGAGCTCGGGCCGGCCGCAGGCTTCCGTGAGCTTTCCGCTCATGCCGCGGAGGATCCGCGCGCGGGGATCGCCGTCCTTGTAGACGCGATGACCGAAGCCCATCACCTTCTCCCGGCGTGCGAGCAGGTCCTCGAAGTAGGCTTCGGCGCGGTCCTCGCTCCGGATCTCGCGCAGCATGCCGATCACCGCCTGGTTGGCGCCGCCGTGCAGGGGCCCCTTCAGCGTCCCGATCGCCGAGAGCACCGACGAGTAGAGCCCCGATTGCGTGCTGGCCGTGACGCGCGCGGAGAAGGCGGAGGCGTTCAGCTCGTGATCGGCGTGGAGGATCAGGCAGACCTCGAAGTCCCGCTCGGTCTCGCGGCTCGGCGCCTCGCCCGTGATCGAGCGGAGGGTGTTCCAGGCGAGGGATTCGCTCGGGTCCGGGTCGATCGGCCAGCGCCCTCGACGAACCTGCTCGTAGGCCCCGACGATCTGACCGATCCGGGCGGTCAGGCGAACGGCCTTCCGGAGCGTCGCCTCGCGGGAGATCCGGTTGGCGTCCGGATCGTGCAGCGTGAGACCCGCGACGACGGCCCCGAGGAAATCCATCGGGTGGGTCTCGGTCGGCATCCCGAGGAGCCATACGCGCATCTCGTCCGGCAGCTGCGCGCCGTGACTCAGCTGCGCGCGGAACGCCGAGCGCTGGGCCGCGGTCGGCAGATCGCCGAACCAGAGGAGGTAGACGACTTCCTCGAAGCTCGCGTGTCGCGCGAGATCCTCGATCGTGTAGCCACGGTAGAGGAGGGTCGTGCCGTCGATCGTGCTGATGCTGCTCGAGCAGGCGATGACGCCCTCGAGCCCTTTGTCGACCGCCCCTTCGAAACCAACGGGGAGTTCCATGGTGTACTCACTCGAAGCGGTCCGATCGACGGACTCGCTCGTCAGGACGCCGCTATCGCGGATCGCACGCGTTGAAGCAGGTATCGGCCGCCGAATAACATGCATCGGCGCAGTCCTCGCCCTCGTCGGAGTCCGGGCATCGCTCGTAGCAGGCCTCCTCGGCGTCGGTGCAGCGGCTCTCGCACGCGGCGACCTCCTGCTCGTTCGTCTCCTGTTCCGCCACGACGGCGTTCGAGGCGAAGAGGATCAAGAGGAGGGAAAGGGAAATCGTGCGCAGCATGGTTTCGTCTCCGTGGAGTGATCCATCGCGCACGGGCCGGGCGCCAATCGCACGATCGCCGTACGCGAATCGTCGTGAAAGAGCCGTGGCCCGTGAGGAGTGATCGCACCGGTCGCGGTCGCGAGACCGTGCCGGGCCGACCCGGAGCGGAACCGAAGGAGGCTTCGGGATCCGTGCGGTTCGTTCGTCGGGACCGTGCCTGCGTCGAACGGCGACCGGGGGCGCGTCCGCGACGAATGAGCTTCATCCCTCTCCGTGAGCGGGCGAGCGGGCGGGCGATCCTTGGGCGCGGGGCGGGTCGTCTCCGCTCGG
>JAUIMK010000170.1 GCA_030432735.1 bacterium | reverse complement strand
TGACCGAGCTGATGCAGGAGGTCGAGGACCGTCCCGTCCTCTTCCTCGGATGCCTGCTCCACGACATCGGCAAGGGATTCGGCGGCGACCACTCGAACAAGGGCGTGGTCCGGGCCGTACCGGCGATCGAGCGACTCGGCCTCTCGAAGGAGCGCGGTGATCGCGTGCTCTTCATCGTGCAGCACCACCTGCTGATGTCCCACCTGGCCCAGAGCCGTGACCTCTCGGATCCCCAGCTGATCCTCGAGCTCGCGCAGGTCTGCGGCGATCGCACGAACCTGCGGAATCTCTATCTCGCGACCTTCGCGGACATCCGGGCTTCCTCTGTCGAGGGCTGGACGGACTGGAAGGGGCAGCTCCTGCGGGAGCTCTTCGAGCGGACGGCGGAGATGCTCGAGACGGGCGCAGAGCGCCCGGACCAGGCGGTCGCGCTCCTCGAGGCGAGAGTCGAGCGCCGCCGGGAGGGAGCGCGGGAAGAGCTCGTCCGGCTCGGCGTCGGGGAGAGCAAGATCGCGTCCTACTTCGAGCAGCTACCGCGACGCTATTTCCTCTCGCACACGCCGCGGCAGATCGCGCGCCACGCGCAGCTCGTGCTGCGTTTCGGGGACGACAGCTGCGTGGTGACCGCGCATCGCGCGATGAAGGGCGGCTTCACCGAGTTCATCGTCTGCACGAAGGACGTCCACGGCCTGTACAGCCGGGTCGCCGGGGTGATGACCGCCTGCGGGATCAACATCCTCGGCTCACACGTCTATACCACCCGAGGAGGACTGGCCCTCGAGATCTACCGGACCGACACGCCGCGGGGTGGCCCCGAGGAGCGGGAGATGCTCTGGAGCGAGGTCGGCGAGCACCTCGAGAGCGTGCTGACCGGGACGGTCGACGTCGAGACCCTGGTCCGCCGCCGACGCCGCCCGGTCGGGACCACGCGGCCGCCGTCGCGAAAGGCGCCGCGGGTCCTGATCTCGAACACCGAGAGCGAGTTCTACACCCTGGTCGACGTCGTCGCCGACGACCGGCTGGGGCTGCTCTACGACCTCACGCGGGTGATCGGTGAGCAGGGCTTCGAGATCTACATCTCGAAGGCGGCGACCATCAAGGATCAGGTGACGGACGCGTTCTACCTCAAGGATTTGAACGCGAGAAAGATCAAGGATCCCGCGGTCTTGGAGCGGCTCCGAAAGGCATTGCTCGAAGCCGTCGCCGGGAGCGGGGAAGGAGCCGGGCGGTGACGCGCGCCGGAGCCACCCCGCTCGAATCCCTGTGCGACCGCTTCCTGACGCGACTCGCGGTGGAGGAGGGGCTCTCGCCGCGAACGGTCGAGGCCTACGCGAACGACCTGCGCCACTTGCGAAGGCACCTGGGCGAGCGTGGCATCGACCGCATCGAGCGCGTGACCCGTCACGATCTCTCGACCCTCCCGGGCCATCTCGATGATCGCGGGATGGCGGCGAGCAGCCGTGCGCGCGTGCTCGTCTCCGTTCGTCGCCTGATGCGCTTCGCCGAGGAGCAGGGGCTCGTCGGTGCGGATCCGATCGAAGCGCTCCACGCGCCCAAACGGACGAGGAAGCTCCCGAGGATCCTGAAGGCCGAGGAGACTGCGGCGCTCATCGACGCGGCGCGGGGCGACGATCCGCTCTCCGTGCGGGACGTCGCGATGCTCGAGGTCCTCTACGGCGCGGGGCTGCGGGTGACGGAGCTCGTGTCGCTGCCGCTCGATGCGATCGATCGTCGCGGGCAGCTGCTCCGCGTCGTCGGCAAGGGGCGCAAGGAGCGGGTCGTTCCGATGGGGGACGTCGCGGCGGAAGCGATCGACGACTACCTCGAACGCGGTCGACCGGTGCTCCTCGGGGATCGCCCGGACCGCAGCCACGCGGCCTTCCTGACGCGGCGCGGCTCGCCGATGACCCGCCAGAACTTCTTCGCGCGGTTGCGCGGGCACGCGAAGGCGGCCGGCATCGCGACGGATCGCGTCTCGCCCCACGTCCTCCGGCACGGGTTCGCGACCGATCTCCTGGAAGGCGGCGCCGATCTGCGCGCGATCCAGTCGATGCTCGGACACGCGGATCTGTCGACGACGGAGATCTACACGCACGTGAGCCGCGCGCGACTGCGCGAGACCGTGGAGTCGCGGCATCCGCGCGGGGCGGGCGGCAAGCGGTGACGCCGCGTTCCGCGCTCTCCTTCGACGAGGTCGCCGGGGCGATCGCGCCGGCGACGGCCGCGTTGCTCGAACGGGTCGTCGCGACCGCCGACGGGCGGGGCGTCGAGGTCCATCTCGTGGGCGGACCGGTTCGGGATCTGCTCCTCGGCCGGCCCCTCGACGACGTCGACCTGCGGGTCGAACGGGACGCCCAGGGCCTCGCCGAGGCGGTCTGCGCCGGCCGGGGCGGGGCGGGGCTCGAGGCCGTCGCGCACGATCGGTTCGGCACGGTCCGAATCGTGTCGGCGGAGGCGAGCCTCGACCTGGCGACCCTTCGGCACGAGACCTACGCGGCGCCCGGGGCGTTGCCCGACGTCGTTCCCGGCACGCTCCTGCAGGACGCGCGGCGGCGCGACTTCGCCGTCAACGCGATGCACGTTCGCCTCGACGTCCGCGCGAGCGGAAAGGCGCAGCCGGTCGTCGACCTCGAGGGCGGTCTCGAGGACCTGGCCGCGAAGCGCCTGCGGATCCTCCATCCGCGAAGCTTCCACGACGACCCGACCCGCGCCTGGCGCGCCGCGCGCTTCGCGACCCGCCTCGGCTTCCGCCTGGACCGCTCGTCGCGGGCGGCCCTGCGCAGCGCGCTCCGGGACGGTGCCTTCGGTCCCGTGAGCGGCGAGCGATACCGGCGGGAGCTCGAGTTCGCCTTCGCCGAGGCCCGACGCGGGGCGCATGTCGGCAAGATCCTGCGGCTGCTCGACGACTGGCACGTGCTCGGTGCGCTCGAGCCGGGGCTCGCGCTCGGCGGCGATCGTCTGGTGCCGCTGCGCCGGCTCTCGAAGGCGATCGCGGAGCCCGACTGGCCCGCGCCGCGCTGGCGGAGCTGGCAGGCGGGGCTCGCGATCTGGCTGGCCCCGCACCCGGCGGCCCTGCGGCGGCGGACCCTCGAGCGCTTCGCCGTGCGCGGTGAGGCGGCGAAGCGGATCGTCGAGTTCGGCCGGATCGGCGAGCGGACGCTGCGCGGCCTCGCGAAGGCGCGCGGGCGCGGCGCCGTCGATGCGACGCTCAGCGGGCTGCCCGAGGAGACGGTGCAGGCGCTCTACGCGATCGCGGATCTCCCGGTCCGGAAGCGGATCCTGCGCTGGGGGGCCGAGGACCGGAGGCGGCGGCCGCCCGTGAGCGGCGGCGATCTGGTCGAGGCGGGACTCGAGGGGGCGCTCGTCGGCCGGGCCCTGGCCCGGATCCGGGCCGGCTTCCTCGACGGCGAGATCGCGAACCGGGAAGAGGCGCTGGCCCTGGCCCAGGAGCTCGCGCGCCGCTCCGCCCGTCGGGGCGCTGCGCCCAAGCGCCGCAAATCCCGTCGAAGAGTGGCGTCCCCGAAGCCGATTGCGGATACTCCGGATGACGTCGACGGGGGGTCGGCGCGCGCCTCGGACTGAGCCCCGTTCTTCCTCGGAAGGGGCGAGTCGAAGGTCGCGAACCGCAGGATCGGTGCTTCCTCGCCGGAGCCACCCGATCGGTTCGGACCCGAGCGCACGCGCCCGGTGCCGCGGAGGCGCCCCCGATCCCGGCCACCCCCCAGGCAGGCATGCAGGACGGTTTCGATCGATGAGCGCAAGCGACGTGAACGTCGAAGACCCCTCGGAGGAGCGGGCGCGGACCCTCGACGTCGAGGGCAGCGTGCTCGAGTCCCTGGGCGCCGACCCGGACGAGCGGACCGATGGCCTCGACGGCTATGCGGTCAAGCTGGCGGTCTTCGAAGGCCCCCTCGATCTGCTGCTCCACCTGATCCGGCAGAACGAAGTCGACATCACGGACATTCCGATCCAGCGCATCGCCGAGCAGTACCTCGAGACGATCGAGCTGATGCAGGAGCTGAACCTCGACATCGCGGCCGAGTATCTCGTGATGGCCGCGACCCTCGCGCTGATCAAGAGCCGCATGCTCCTGCCGAGCGAAGGGCAGGAAGAGGAAGAGGGCGTCGACCCGCGGACCGAGCTCGTCCAGCGGCTGCTCGAGTACCAGCGCTTCAAGGAGGCCGCCGAGACGCTGTCGAAGCGTCGGCTGCTCGGTCGCGATGTCTGGAGCGTCGTGGGGCCGGGGCCCGAGAAGACGCCCGAGAGCGAGCGCGAGATCGAGGTCGGTCTCTACGAGCTCGTGGCCGCCTTCAAGGACGTCCTCGACAACGCGAAGGGCGGCACCTTCAAGCACGAGGTCGAGACCGAGAGCGTGACCGTGCGTGACCGGATGCTGGTCGTCATGGACCTGCTCGAGGCCAACGAGACGATCGAGTTCATGCGGATCTTCGAGTCGCCCGGAGAGGCCGGCGGGGCACCCACGCGGCCCGTCCTCGTCGCGACCTTCCTCGCGATCCTGGAGCTCGCGCGCCTCTCGGCGCTGCGCATCTACCAGGGCATCTCCGAGCGCGGCACGCCGGAGGGCGCGATCCGGGTCCGCCGTGCCCAGATCGAGAACGATTCGCCGGAATGGCGCGACCGCATCACGGAGACGATGTAGCCCCGGACCGCGCCGCTCCCGCTCGTCCAGACCCACGCCACGGATCCGTCGCAGCGGCGACCGCGCCGGCGGCCACCAGGAGTTCCGATCCAAATGAGCCGAATGGAAGCCAGCGAGAAGCGACGCATCGTCGAGGCGCTGATCCTGTCGTCCTCGGAGCCGCTCTCGGCTGCGAAGATCGCGGAGATCATTCCGTACTGCGACGCGGGTCAGGCCAAGGACCTCGTCAACGAGCTCAACACCGAGTACGCGGAGCAGGATCGGTCCTTCGAGATCTGGGAGGTCGCGGGCGGCTACCAGATCCGGACCCGGGCCGAGTTCTCGGGCTACCTGCAGAAGCTCCAGAAGGAGCGGGCGCTCCGCCTCTCGCAAGCCGCGCTCGAGACCCTGGCGATCATCGCCTACCGGCAACCGGTGACGCGGGCGGAGATCGAGGACGTGCGCGGGGTCGATGCCGGCGCGACGGTGAAGAGCCTGCTCGATCGCCATCTGATCCGGATCGCGGGACAGCGCGAGGTGCCCGGTCGTCCGATGCTCTACGGGACGACGCGGCGCTTCCTCGAAGTCTTCGGCCTCGAGCGGTTGAAGGACCTGCCGACGCTCCGCGAGCTCGACGAGCTGGCGCGGGAGCAGGGGCTGCTCGAGAAGACCGCCGAGGATGCGGCGCCGGCCGAAGGCGAAGGCGGAGAGGCGGCCCAGGATGCGGCGACGGCCGAGGGCGTGGACGCGGTCGAGGGGTCCGAAGTCGAGGACGGCGCCGCTGCGGCATCCGATGCCGGTGCGCCGATCGAGCCGGTCGAGTCTGGCGGAGAGCCGATCGCGGAGGCGATCGGGTCCGACTTCGCGGGCGAAGCGGAGCAGAACGACGCTGCGGCCGGGTCCGGCCCGGATGCGGCGGCGGGGGTCGAAGCGAGCGGCGGGGAGTGCGCCTCTTCCGGCGACGAGCCTGCTCCCTCCGGCGAGGAGGATGACGCCTCGCGCGTCTAGCCAGCATGGCCCACGGAAACTCTCCCCGTCACGCGCGGAAGCCGAAGAAGGCGAGCGCGAAGAAGCCCGCGCGCGCGAAGCCCCCGCGCGGCGAAGATCCCGCCGAGCGGCCGGCGCCCGGACGCTATGCGAAGTCTTCGGCGCGGGTCGCGAAGAAGAAGCCCGGGACGGTGCCGATGTCGCCCTCGGGCGGTGCCCAGCGTCTTCAGAAGCTGCTCGCCGCCGCGGGGTTCGGATCACGGCGCGAGGTGGAGCAGTTCCTCGTCGAAGAGCGCGTCACCGTCAACGGCAAGACCGCCGGCCTCGGGGACAAGGCGGACCCGCTCCTCGACGACGTTCGCGTCGACGGCGAGCGCCTGAAGCGCGAGCGCCCGGCCTACTGGATCGTCAACAAGCCGCGCGGCGTGCTCACGACCGTGCGCGACAACGAAGGGCGGCGCACGGTCATGGACCTGCTCCCCCGCAAGGTCGAGCGACTCTTCCCGGTCGGTCGGCTCGATCTCGACACGTCGGGTCTGCTGCTGATGACGAACGACGGCGACCTGGCGCATGCGCTGCTCCATCCATCGCTCGGGAACGAGCGCGAGTATCGGGTCAACGTGAAGGGGCAGCTCGACGCGAAGGCCATCGGGCGGCTGGAGCGCGGCGTGACCCTCGAAGAGGGGAAGACCGCGAAGGCCCGGGTCGAAGACGTCCGCTACGACCCGGATTCGCAGACCACGTCCCTCTCGCTCACGCTCGTCGAAGGCAAGAAGCGCCAGATCCGGCGGAGTCTCCTCGTGCTGGGCTTCCCGGTGCGGCGGCTGGTGCGTGTCCGGATGGGGCCGCTGCGGATCGGACGGCTCCCGGTGGGCGAGGCGCGACCGCTCCGCTCCGAAGAGCGCCGTGCACTGCTCGAGCACGTGCGGAGACTGCGCGCGGGCGAGCCCGTCGCGCCCCCCGCGCGATCGAGCTCGGGTCGTGAAGACCTCGCAGCCCCGCCGCGCAGTCGCGGGCCCCGCCGCCCGGCCAAGCGGCCCGCGAAGAAGGCGAGTGCGCGCCCTTCGCCGCCCTCGGGCCCGCGTGCCAGCGACGCCCGACCGCGCCGTTCTCCGCCGACCGGCCCCCGGGCCGCGACCTCGGCGAGCCGCCCCTCGCCGCCGTCGGGGCCGAAGGCGACGGCCGAGCGCGGGCGATCGGGGCCCTCGGGACCGCGCAAGCAGGCGGCGCGCAAGAAGAGCGCGGCCCGCCGTCCGGGCGGGCGCACTGGCGCGAAGAAGGCGGCTCGCAAGAAGTCGCCCCGGAAGAAGGCAGGCGCCGCGCACCGGCCGTCGAAGGGAGCCGCCCGCAAGGACCGCGGCCCGAAGCCCGGACGCCGGCCCGGCCCGCGAGGCCGCGGCTGAGGTCGCCTCGCCGCTGCCTTGCTAGTGGATCGACTGCTCGAGAAAGGGCGTGAGGATCAGGAAGGCGAAGAGCAGGCCCATCACGAAGCAGAGCAGTCCCGTCGTCGTCGTCGGCACGCTGGCTCCCTTGCTCCGGATCGGCGGGGCTGGAGTGCCGCGACGCCACTCGGCTTCAAGAGCAAGATCCGTGCGCGCCGCGCCGTCGGCGCGCGGGGAGGCCCGGAAGATCCGCCGTTTCGGCGGCTTCCGGCCGAGGTTGCTGGCGAGCTGCGCCCCGCTGCGGATCGGCCCAGGGAAGTCACGTTCCACTCGCGCGGAAGGGAATGTCCACCGCGACGCCGGCGGATGACCGGCGAGCGCCCGCAGCCGGCGGATCAGACCTCGTCCGGCTCGCGGCCGAGGCGGGCGATCAGGAGCGTGAGGGCGAGGCCGACGGTGAACGCAGCGCCGGTGGCGGCCAGGTCGCCTCCGCTCGGGGCATAGCGTTCGAGGGGCCAGTCCTCGCGCGGGACCTCGGCGAGCTGCTCGAGGGGGATCTCGATGCCGCGATGGGTGAAGCCGGGCTCGGGCGGGACGGCCTGCTGGAAGGGGTAGAGACCGATCACGGCACCGACCAGCAGCCCGAGGAGCGCGCCGAGCGTCGGCTTCTCGTAGCGATCGAGGAGCCAGCGGAGGCCGTTGCTCACGCCGACGATGCCCAGCACGACACCGACGCCGACGGGGACGACCACCTCCATCGCGCCCAGGACGAGGTCGAGGTCAAAGCCCGCGTCGCCGATCAAGCCCTCCTTCAGGTCGTCGATCGCCCCCAGGATCGGCACGTACTGGCCGAGCAGGAGGAGCAGATAGCCGCCAGAGATGCCCGGCAGGATCATCGCCGACGCCCCCGCCAATCCCGACAGGACCAGCAGGATCGGACTCGCTCCGGAGCCGCCGCCGCTTTCGGTGCCGAGGGCCATCACGACCATCAAGGCGAACGCCGCGGCGGCGCCGGCCCAGACGCCGGGGGTCGCGGGGCGGGCGAGTCGCCAGACCAGCGGCAGGCCGCCGAGGGTCAGCCCGATGAAGAAGGCGTACATGAGGCTGCGATGGTCGAGGACCAGATCGCGGGTCGGGCCGGCGAGCAGCCCGATGGCGAGCACCGCCGCGCCGCCGATCGTGCCGAGGACGACGAGGGGCCAGCGCGACAGGTGGCCCCGCGTGAGCTCGGCGATCGCGTCGATGAAGGTCGGATAGACGCCGGCGGCGAGGAGCATCGTGCCGCCGCTGATCCCCGGGACGAGGTTCGCGAGTCCCATCAGCACCCCGCCCAGGATGCCTCGCGGCAGGAAGGCCGCGAGCGAAGGCGTTCGTCCGGCTGCCTGCGACGCGTCGTCCGCGCCGTCCTTCGGTTCTCTCACCTCGTCCCCCACGACTCGGCTAATCTAGCAACGTCCGTCGTCGGACGCGCCGGGGAGACGATCAACGCATGACCGGTCGGAAGCGAGGGGCTCGGAGCGCGTCATGTGCGGACGATTGACGCTGACCCGCTCGGGCGAGGAGATCGCCGCCTACTTCGCTGAAGCGATGTCCGCGCTCGGTGGCCTGGAGGCCGCGCACGAGCCGGGCGGCGCGCCGCTCCGGCCGCGCTTCAACGTCTCGCCCTCGCAGGACGTCCTGACGCTGGTCCCGAGCGGAGGCGGAGCGGCCTTCGCCTGGAAGCGCTGGGGCCTGGTTCCCGGCTGGGCCCGCGACCCGACGATCGGGCACCGCACGTTCAACGCGCGCGCCGAGACCGTCGCCGAGAAGCCCTCGTTCCGGGCGGCCTTCAAGCGACGGCGCTGCCTCGTCGCCGCGGATGGCTTCTTCGAATGGACGCCCAGGAATCGGGGGCACCGCCCCTTCCACTTCACCCCCGCCCGCACGGCACTGCTCGCGTTCGCCGGGCTCTTCGAGACCTGGACGGGAGAGGGCGGAGAGGTGATCGAGTCGGCGACGGTGATCACGACGGACGCGAATCCCGATCTGGAAGACGTCCATCACCGGATGCCCGTCGTCCTCGACCCCGCCGACTACGCGCGCTGGATCGATCCCGGGACGGAGAAGGACGCGCTCCTCGCGCTCTTGCGCCCCGCGGTTCCGGGCACCCTCGATCGGCGACCCGTCACGCGCTACGTGAACGATCCGCGTCACGAAGGGCCGCGCTGCCTCGAGGACGAGGAGAAGGCCGAGCAGGGCGCGCTCTTCGGGGAATCGGACGACGCCGTCGAGGAGGAATTCTGAAGGTGGGATCGCGGGACGGAGGGGTGCGATGAACGGGTGGGTGCGACGGGTCTGTCTCGGACTGATCGGCGTGCTCTACGTCGTCTCGGTTCCGTGGTACCGAGAGAGCGGCCAGGCGCCGGCGATCTGGCTCGGACTGCCGGATTGGGTCGCGGTCGCGGTGCTGTGTTATGTCGCGGTGGCCGTCCTCAACGCGTTCGCCTGGACGGCGACGGAGGTGCCGGACCGCGTGCCCGACGCCGAAGGCCGACCCGATCGCGGAGAGCGCGCGCGATGAACTTCGGGATCGTCGGGGTCGCCGCCCTCGTGGTCTATCTGCTCGCCCTGATCGGCGTGGCGGAGATCGCGCGTCGGGCGAAGGCGGACCAATCGCCTGCGGACCATTTCCTGGCCGGACGCTCTCTCGGCACCTTCGTGCTCTTCCTGACCCTCTACGCGACCGCCTATTCCGGCAACTCGCTCCTCGGCTATCCCGGTCGCGCCTACCGCGACGGCTACAGCTTCGTGATGGCGACGGGCTTCATGATGTCGATCATCGTGGCCTATCACGCGCTCGTGCCGAAGCTTCGCCCTCTCGCGGTCCGTCACGATTTCGTGACGCCCGGCGACTATCTCCGCCTTCGCTTCGGCGGGCCCTGGGCGAAGACGCTGCGCCTCGTGATCGCCGTCCTGATGACCCTGGCCCTCGCGAATTTCCTGCTCGCGCAGCTGAAGGCCATGGGCGACGTCGCGAGCGTCGTGACCGGGGGGATCGTGCCCTACGAGGCGGGGGTGGTCGGTCTCGCCTTCGTGATCCTGTTCTACGAGACCCTCGGCGGGATGCGGGCGGTCGCGTGGACCGATGCTGCGCAGGGAATCGCGATGCTCGTGGGGCTCTCCGCGCTCCTCGTGTGGCTGCTCGGCGACTCCGGAGGACTCGAGGCGATCACGCTCGCGGTGGCGGAGAAGGCTCCGGAGAAGGTGGCGACGCCGACGGTGCGGATGAACGCCAACTGGTTCAGCTCGATCGCGCTGATGGGCCTCGCGAGCGTGCTCTATCCCCAGGCGATCCAGCGGGTCTTCGCCGCCGAGAGCGGTCGGGCCCTGCGCCGATCCTTCGCGGGGATGACCTTCATG
>JAUIMK010000169.1 GCA_030432735.1 bacterium | reverse complement strand
AGCTCACGGGCCGCCTGATCGACGTCGAGCGGGCGGGCGAGCCGCAGCGAACGGCGTCGAATCTGGTGCCGGGACTGAAGCACCTGCCGATCCGATATCGGCTCTCGCCGGCTTCGCGTTAGGTCTCGCGTTCTCCCGGGTGGGGTCGTCGCCGCCGGGGCGTGCGCCGCGGCGCCTAGCGCTCGACGACGCCTTCCCCCGCCGCCGCGCCGCGATCGCCCTCGCCGCGCGGCCGGCGCGGAAACGTCATCCGCTCGCGGCAGGTGTCGGAGAGCGCATCCCAGCGATTCGCCAGACAGCGGAGCCCCGCCGGCCCGACGTCGTCCGGCTCGCAGAGCCGCGACCAGTCCACCTGACAGGCGTACCGGTCGCGTCTTCCGCGGCCCCGGCGCTCGCGGGGGCCTTCCTCGCCGAAACGCTCCTGTCGCAGGCGGGCGAGCTCGGCGCGCTGCTCGGGCGTGAGGAGACGACCGATCTCGATGATCGCGCGCAGGCGGTTCTTGTGTCGCTCCGCCTCGATGGCCTCGATCCGGTCGACCTGCGCCATGACCGCCGCCTCGTCGGGGTCGGCCGTCCCGTCGAGGAGCGTCCGCATCGCCGCGTGGGCGGCATGGAGTCGCTCGCGAATCGCCGCCTCGCGGAGGCGAGACGCGGCCACGATCTCCTGCAGACGCGCCTGGTCGGCCTCGTCCAGTCCGAGCTCCGCCGCATAGCGCGCGGTGAACGAGACGGGGCCGCCTCCCTGCTTCGGTCGCGCCGCCGCCGGCGTGCCGAGCACGAGGGCGAGCGCGACACCGGCGAGCAGGAGCGGCATCGCAGAGCGCAAACGGGATCGCGGAGTCATGGCTGGGGTCCTCTTCCTGGTTCGTACGGTCGATTCGACGTCATCCGTCGAAGAAGAACGTGTCGATCGCCGCGTAGTCGGCGGGCAGGGGCAGCACCTCTTCGTCGAGGTCCTCCGCCGCGGCGAGCACCGCGTCGAGGAAGAGCCGCTGCTCCCAGGCATCCGGCTCCGCCGCCTCGACCGCCACCAGCGACGGCTCGCTCGCCGGCTCGACGCGGGTCGTGCTCCAGGGGAGCCAGACGAGAGCCGCGGCCGCGATCGCGACGGCGGCGACGCCCGTCGCGAACGGGGCGAGCGTCCACCGCGACTCGAGGCGCTCGCGAATACGAGCGTCGAGCGCGGCGCGGCGCGCCGGCGAGAGCGGGCGCGGTGCGTAGCTCGCGTTCAGTCCATCGACGAAGCGACGCTCCTCCGCGGTGAGCGGCGCCGCCTCGTGATCGACGGTTCGATCTCGTTCACGGGAACTCATGACGTCGCCTCCTCCCCGGACTCGGGCACGATCGCCTCCATCTGATCCGCGAGCGATTCGCGGAGCTTCACGAGGCTGCGTTGCAGATGACTCTTCACGGTCCCGGGGGCCTTGCCCATGATCCCGGCGGCCTCGCGAACCGTGAAGCCCTCGAGGTGGACGAGCAGGAACGCGTCCCGTTGAGGCCGGGAGAGATCCGCGAGCGCGCTCCCGATCCGGGCGCGCAGGACCACGTCGCCGTCGGCCTCGGGACGCGGATCACGGACCGTGTCGGCCTCGACGCGTCCGAAGCGATCGCGAACGCCGCGCCAGCGCAGGTGGCTGTAGGCCTTGCGGACGACGATCCGGTAGAGCCAGGTCTCGAGGCTCGCGTCCCCCCGGAATCGACCGAGGCCGCGGTAGGCGCTGACCAACGCATCCTGCGTGACGTCCTCCGCCGCATCTTCGTCTCCTCCCAGGATTCGCCACGCGAGTCGATGGGCGCGGTCGCGATGCGCCGTCACCAGCGCCTCGAATCGGTCCTCGAGCGATTCCTCGATCGTCACGGCTCCCAATTCGATGACGCGCTCCACTTCCATGGGTGGCAATCGACTCCCTGGTCTCTTGGACCCGCGAGCCGCCGAGTCGGCTTACCCGGCCGGAAAGATCCTGGGAACGACGGCGAGGACCGGGCTCGATCGAGAATACCGCGCTCGGCCCGTAAGCCCGCCGACGCGCTCGCGCGACCAATGCATGAAGCCGCACCGAAGCGGCCCCCACGACGAGCGAGCGATCGCTCCACCCTGGAGAACGGAATCATGAAGACTCGAAGACACGCAACGTTCCTGCGAACCGGCGCCGCGATCGCCGCCGTCCTCGCGCTGGTCGTCGCCGGCGGCGCCGCCGCCCGACCGGGCGGGCGCGATCACCACGGCCCGCCGGATCTCGAGCAGCGGCTCTCCCGGCTCGAGCTGAGCGCGGAAGCCGAGCGCGCCGTCCATGCGATCCTGGACGAGGCGCGGCCCGAGCAGCGCGCGCTCCGGCGCGAGCTGAAGGAGGCGCGCCGGGCGATGAAGGTGCTGCTCGACGGCGAGACCGTCGACGCGGAGCGCGTGATGGCCCAGGTCGACGTCATCGGCGGGCTGAAGACCGCCGCGCGCAAGCTCGAGCTGCGAACGCTGATCGAGGTGCGGGAGCACCTCACCCCCGACCAGCGGGAGCGGCTCGAGAAGCGGCGTCGCCACCGGGGCAAGGACCGCCGCTAGGCGAAGTCCGGCCGTTCGCGGCACTCTTCCGTGCCCGGGCGGCCGCCGCCTGCGCGAAGCGCCCGAAACGGAAAGGACGACATGGACGAAGAAGCGAAGAGCGAGACGCGCGAGGACGGCGGAGCCGCCGATCGATTCGGCCCGTTCGGGATCCTGCTGCACTGGACGGTGGCGCTGCTGGTGCTCTTCCAGCTGGGCAGCGCGCTGGCGATGGAAGGGATGGAACGCGAGCTCCGGGGGACCGTGATGGGCCTGCACAAGGCCGCGGGCCTCACCGTCGTCGCGCTCACGATCGCGAGGATCCTCTGGCGCCGAAGCACCACGCTACCGGACTGGCCCGAGTCGGTGGGCGCGGCCCGGCGCCGCCTCCTGCACCGGGTCGAGCTCGCGATCTATGCACTGCTGCTGGTCGTCCCGCTCGCCGGATGGGGCACGAGCATGGCTGCCGGCCACGCCACGAGCTGGTTCGGGCTCTTCACGATCCCGGCCTTCCTCCCCGAGTCCGAGACGCTGGCCGAGGTGCTGGGCGAAGTGCACGAGATCGGCGCGTTCGGCCTGATGGCGGTCGTCGGACTGCACGCGGGCCTGGTCGTCTGGGAGGCGTCGACGACGTCACCCGGATTCCTGCGCCGGATGCTCCCCCCCGGCGTCGGCTAGTCGGCGCGGACCGGCCAAGTGCGGACGCGGATGGTTTGAACCGGCTCCCGCGACGGGCATCCTATGCTCCCCGTCCCGGTCCGTGCCGACACCGGCCTCGCGCCGCGAGCCGTGCGGGCCCGAACGGCGAGGAAGAGACATGCTTCAGGAGTTCAGGGAGTTCGCGATCAAGGGGAACGTGGTGGACATGGCGGTCGGCATCATCATCGGCGCCGCCTTCACCACCGTCGTGAAGTCGCTCGTCGACGACGTCCTGATGCCGCCGCTCGGACTGGTGAGCGGCGGCATCGACTTCGCCGAGATGTTCCTCGTCCTCCGGCCCGGCGTGCCGAGCGGTCCCTATGCGACCCTCTCCGAAGCGCGGGCGAGCGGTGCGACGATCGTCGCCTACGGCAACTTCGTCAACACGGTGGTCGGCCTGCTGCTGGTCTCCGGGTCGCTCTTCCTGCTCGTGCGCTGGATCAACCGCCTGCGCCGGCCGGACACGCCGCCGGCGCCCCGCTCCCGGGCCTGCCCCTTCTGCAAGTCGCACATCGACAAGACGGCGACCCGCTGCGCGCACTGCACGTCGAACCTCGCTCCCGAAGGCGAAGCGCTCGCCGGTCCGTAGCCACGATCCCAGCGACGGCGCTCGGGCGACGCGGGGATCACGGCGCGGCCAGCCGCGCCGCGGAGAGGTCCGCCGGCCGAGCCAGCGGCGCATCACATTTTCCACAGGCGGACGGGCCGCTC
This sequence comes from bacterium, assembly GCA_030432735.1. Classification (GTDB taxonomy): domain Bacteria; phylum Myxococcota_A; class UBA9160; order UBA9160; family UBA4427; genus UBA4427. Next base: position 6,474 of record JAUIMK010000169.1, on the reverse strand, counting down.
TCGTTCCAGCCCGGCAGCGCCCGGGTCCAGCGCCCGCATCGACCACATTTGCGCGCACGTTCGTGGTCATCGACGAGGCGGTACTCGCCGAAGCAACCCTCGGTGCACCATTTGCGAAATCCCGGCACGAGGACCGAGCGATGAAAGTCGTGATCCACCCAGCACTTCACCGCGTCGGCATCCGTCCACAGCGTCGAGAACTGGTAGCGGCGACCGGGGCGGCTCCAGAGCACCGCCTGGAGACAGCCATCGAGGCTCCGCATCTCCTCCATCGTGCGGTCGAGGTGCGGCGCGAACGCCGCTTCGCCCTCCTCGGTGAACACGAACTCCGCGAGCACCATGAGATGGCTCATCGCTCCTCCTTCCGATCGATCGATTCCGGGACGGACCCCTGGGCGATCGCGTTGGCCCGCTCAGGAAACGCCGAGCAGGCGGGACAGGGAACCTCGCCGCCGGGCCACGAGGTCGGCCAGGGTGTACCCGTCGAGGGTCGCGAGGAACGCCTCGAGGGCCTCCTCGAGCACACCGTGGAGTCCGCATACGGAATCGATCCGACACTGGTTCGCGGTCGGGTCGAAGCACTCCACGAGATCCATGCGTTCCTCGGTCTGCCGCACGACGTCGCCGATGTTGATGTCCTCCGGCCGCAGCGCGAGACGAAAGCCCCCTCCCCGGCCACGCACCGTATCCACGAAGCCCGCACGCCCCAGGTTGCGGACGACCTTCATCAGGTGCGCCCGCGAGACCCCGTACGCGTTGGCGATCTCCTCGATCGTCGTCAGCCGATCCGGACGGACCGCGAGGAAGATCAATACCCGGAGGCTGTAGTCGCTGTAGCGCGTGAGCTGCATGAGGCCTGTCCCGTCACGACCGGAGGCGACGTCTTCGGCGTCTCCGCAGGGCGGCCGCGAAGGCCGATCTTCCGAGGCGCTCGATCCTCCGGTGCCGCGGATCCGTCCTTGCGGCGATTCTCGAGGTCGGCACCGACGAAGCCATAAAGAAATATTTCGCGTAGATGTTATCTTTCGTGCTCACGTGCGCAATCGATCGCACGATTGGCACGAACGGCAGGAGCGGAGAGACGGCAGTGGTGGACGAATCGCGGCGGGAAGCTTCGGACGAACCGAGCCGGCCTTCAGGAGCCGGCTCCCAACCTTTCGTCCTCGCGCGCAAGGCGAAGCCTTCGAGCGTCGAGGCCACGAAGAGCGCGAGTCGCCATCTCCGTGGCGGACTCGCCGAAGCCCTGGTCGACGACGCCCCCGGTCTCTCCGAGATGGATCAGCGCGTCGCGAAGTTCCACGGCATCTACCAGCAGGAGGACCGCGACGCCCGGGCCATCGCTCGCCTCTCGGGGGCGGATCGCCAGCCCTCCTTCATGGTCCGAACCAAGATTCCGGCTGGGCAGATGACCGCCGACCAGTACCTCGCGCTCGACCGGCTGGCGGAGGACCTCGTCTACAATCGATCGCTCCGGATCACGACCCGCCAGAACTTCCAGCTCCACGGCGTGTTGAAGGGGGATCTCAAGGAGGCGATCCAGCGGGTCAACGCCGCTCTGATCTCGACGCTCTGCGGCTGCGGCGACGTCGAACGCAACATCGTCGCCCCGCCTGCTCCGCTCGCGCACAGCGGCCATCGAGCGCTCCACGCCCTCGCGGACGAGCTGACGGAAGCGATGGCACCGTCGACCAACGCCTACTACGAGGTGTGGTTCGACGAGGAGCGGGTCGACTCGAGCCTCGAGACGGAATCGCTCTACGGCCCGGCCTACCTGCCGCGAAAGTTCAAGACCGGCCTCGCGCTTCCCGAGGACAACTCGGCGGACGTCCACAGCCAGGACGTCGGCCTGATCGGCGTCGTGGTGTCGGGCGAGCTGCTCGGTGCCAACGTCCTGGTCGGCGGCGGATCGGGACTGACGCACCGCAAGCCCGAGACCTACGCGCGGCTGGCCACACCCCTCGGATACGTCGAACGCCCCCATCTCGTCGAAGCCGTCCGGACGATCGCGTCGATCTACCGGGACTTCGGAGACCGCACCGACCGCCGACACGCCCGTCTCAAGTACATCGTCGAAGAGTGGGGAATCGACACGTTTCGCGCGGAGTTCGAACGCCGCGCGCCCTTCCCGCTCGCAGCCTGGGTCGAGACGGCTCCGCTTCAGCACCGCGACTGGCTCGGACCCCACGCGCAGGGCGACGGACGCTGGCTCTACGGCGTGTGGCTCGAGAACGGTCGGATCATCGACGACGCTCGACACCGCTGGAAGACGGCCCTCCGGACGCTCGTCGAGATGCTGCGCCCGAAGGTCGTACTGACACCCCAGCAGAACCTGCTCCTCGCCGATCTCGCCGAGGACGAGATTCCGCAGGTCGAGAAGGTCCTTCGCGCGTACGCCCTCCCGCTCCCCGATCGCCTGAGCTTCGTCCGGCGGCACGCGCTCGCCTGCCCCGCGATGCCGACCTGCGGGCTGGCCCTCGCGGAGTCCGAGCGCGTCTCCGCCGACGTGAGCCTCGCGTTCGAACGCGCCCTCGCGGAGCTCGGCCTCGACGACACTCCGCTGACGCTGCGCATGACCGGCTGCCCGAACGGCTGCGTCCGACCCTACAACGCCGACCTCGGGCTCGTCGGCCGGAAGTCGGGCCACTACGACGTCTTCGTCGGCGGCACGCTCGCAGGCACGCGCCTCGGCGAGGTCCATGCCGAGAGCGTGCCGCAGGACGAGCTCGTCGCTCGACTCACACCGCTCTTCGAAGACTGGGCCGCGCGCCGCGAACCCGGCGAATCCCTTGGCGACTTCTACGACCGCGCCCGGCGGCGGGACGGGCGAAGAGATCTCGTGACGGGCGCGAAGGGCGCCACGTCCTCAGGATCCTGATTCCCCCACGCGCGAGGTCGACGCCTCGAACGAAGAATGCCGCTCGCCCTCTCCCGGGATTCTTGCGGGAGGGGCCCAGCGCTCCGAAGGACGCTCCGTACGCGCAGGGACGCGTTCAGCCGAGCAGATCGAATCGCTCGATGTACTCGGCGAAGGACGCGTGAACCTGCTCGGGGACCACGCCGTACTCCTCGGGCGTGTAGGCGTGGACGCCGTGCTTGCCCTTCGGATTGTCCTCGATGAAGCCGCGGAGGCGCTCCTCGGCGACGTCCGTCATCGGCATCTCGAAGACGTCGTAGATCTCTCGGACGACGGCGAACGGGTCCTCGACGAAGTCCTTGAAGAGGACGTCGAGGAAGCGCGCCTCGGGGTATTCCCGCGCACTCCGGACCCGCAGGGTCCGGTTCACCACCTTCTGCAGGCGTCTCGTCCAGTCGGCGGCGATCTCCTTCCGGTCGACGTCGTCGCTCCCCATCGTCCGGACCAGGGTCGTGAGGCTCGCGTACGAGGTCATCGATTCGACGGGATCGCGATGGGTGAACACGATCCGCGCGTCCGGGTAGGTCTCGAGCAGATGCGCGAGACCCCACATGTGCGCGCCCGTCTTGAGGATCCATCGCTCGCCTGCGTGTCGCGATTGCAGGTGCTGGAGCTGCTTCCGGTGGAAGGCATAGACGTGCGACAGGTCCGCCTCGTCGTCGACCCAGTCCTGATAGGTCGGGACGCGGAACTGATTGTGGAAGAGCGGGGTGCACATCGTCTCGCCCATCATGGAGACGCACTCCTGCGTCAGCTGGGCGCCCATCGGATGCATCGCCTTGAAGCCCGGAATCGCGTCGAAGACGTCCGGAAAGGTCGCCGCGCAGCGCTCGATCCGGGGGTCCGTCTCGAAGGTCGCCGTCTCCGGCGGCGGCGAAGGGAACATCACCTCCCAGGTCATCGGCGCCCGCGTCGCCGGGTCCTGCGCCAGGATGTCGTGGAGGATCGTCGTGCCGGTCCGCGGGAGGCCGACGATGAAGACGGGCTTCTCGATCTTCTGCGCGGCGATCTCGGGGAATCGCTTGCGGTCGTCCACGTACTGGAGGCGGCTCACCGTGTGCCCGAGGATCCGCTCCCTCCCGATCACGCGGCCGATCGGCGTGAGGCGCGCCTCGTTCTCGAGCGAGTCGACGAGTCGGTTCAACCCATCGAGGTAGGGTCCCTCTCCCAGGTCGTGGAGGCCCCCGGCCCGTTCGGATGCCTCCGAGAGGAGGGCGTCGGGGTGGAGGTCGATCGCGTCGGTCGTCATGAAGGCTCCTGGAATCCGACCGCAGCGACGGCGGAGATGCCGTCGATCAGGCGGTCGATCGAGTAGGCGAAGAGGTCGTCGAGACCCGTCTCGGACAGGTGCGGCAACACCGGAGCGAGATCGCGCCGCGCCTCCGCGGAGACGGCCCCGAGCGACGCGTGGATCGCCGCGGCTTCGTCGTCCCCGGACTGGAGCTCGTCGGGACGCGCGAGCTCGAGCACCACGGCACCGAGCGCGGTCTGGGGAATCCATCGCAGCAGCAGGGCGAGCTCGCGGCCCTCGAAGCCGGCCGCGCGCAGGCTCCGCCCGAGAATCGCCACCTTCTCGAGCATCGCCGGCTGGAACTTGCCGCCGCGCGCGATGTCCCAGACGAGGGACGGGTACTCGCGGATCTGATCGCGCAGCGAAGCGCACCACCGCCGAACCTGCTCTTCCCAAGGCGCGTCGACCGGGAGCTCGAGGTTCCACTCCCGGAGCGCGAGGTCGGTCACGGCGCTCACCAGGTCGTCGCGGTTGGCGATGTGCGTATAGAGCGACATCGGCCGCGTCTTCATCGCGTCGGCGACGCGCTGGATCGTGAGCGGAGGCGCGTCGCGTCCGCGCGTGAGGTCGAGGGCCGCTCGAACGAGGGCCTCCCGGCTCAGCGACCCGCGCGAGGCGCGCCGGCGGGCGGATCGTCTTCGTGCGGCGGGCGGCATGCGTACCTTTTACCGTATATCATACGGTAAAGCAAACGAACCGCGCTCCGGTCACCCGTCCACGACGTAGCCGTAGGTCGCGTTGCTCCGGCCGACCCCGCGCGCGTGGTATTCGCGCTTCATCGCGGCGATGTGATCCTCCCCGACGCGATCCCTCGTGTCCGCCGGATCGAGGCCGTAGAGCCGGGCGCCGTTCTCGCCCAGGATCGCGCGCTTGACCGCACCGTCGGCGCTGCCGAGCGGCGCGAAGCCGAAGCGCTCCTCCAGGTCCGCCGGCATCTCGAGTCGGCGGAGTGCTTCGATCTGCCACTGCGGCGAGCCGTACCAGACCGAGTCGGTGCCCCAGACGACGTGATCGACGCCCATCCCCTTGATGAGCGTCCCCATCATCGCGGCGCAGAAGCGCGGGTTCGTGATGCAGGAGTTGGCGAAGGCCGAGCCGATCTCGCCGTGCACGTTCGTGACGTCGTATTCCTCGGGGATCCGCGCGAGGTCGCTGACCCAGGCGATCCGGCCGTCCTTCTCGAACTCCGCGAGCTCGATGTCGGGCTCCGCGAGATAGGGACGCAGACCCGCGTGGTAGATCACGAACTCGATCTGCGGCCAGTCCTTCGCCGCGCGCCCGACGTCGTCGACCTTCGCGTATTGCCAGATCCCGTCGAGCGAGGTGAGGTAGTCCCGCGGAAGCAGCCCCTTGTGGATGCAGATCCGGGTGATGCCCGACGCGACCACCTTCTCGTAGAAGGGATACATCAACGCCTCGTCGTCCAGGCGATAGGGCAGGTTCTGCGGGTGGAAGGGGTTGCCGACCGTGTAGCCCTTGAAGGCGTCGGGCTTCAGGACCTCGATGGCGCGATCCACCTCCTCGAGCCAGCCGTCCTGGCCCGGGGTGAAGACGGCGTGGCAGAGCATGCGGCGGCTGCCCGCGAGCCGGTTCACGAGCTCCCGGGTCGCCGCCATCTGGTCGTTCGACACGAGCAGCCCGCGGACGTCGCCGGTCGTCGGCGCGCTGCTCACGAGACACACCTTGGTGTCGCTGTCGAGGAAGACCTCCTTGATGAAGTTGTCGAAGCGGTAGCGGTCGAGCTCCAGCCCGACCTCGTCGAGCATGCCCGGATTCCAATGCTTCGAGGCGTAGCGCCCGTAGTCGAGCATCCAGTCCGAGTCGAAGTCCTCGTGGACGAAGTGGACCTGGTCGTCGAAGACGAATTGCGACGCCAGGGCGCGGCTGCGCTCCTCGGCGCGCTCGGGCTCGCTCGCCTCCGCCGGGTCGACCCGGAAGAGGCTGCCGAAGACGCCGTTCATCGCCAGGAAGGCCGCCGCCATGCCGCTGCCGCTGCGCAGGAAGTCGCGACGGCCCTGCCCGAGCCGCGGCGCGTTCTCCTCGGCGAGCGTCTCGAGCCGCGCCTCGACCTCGCGCTGGGCGCGGGTCTGGGGGAGCGGGTCGAACTCGCCGTTCGAGATCGAGCGGGTCGGTACGGGATAGGACTCCGGGAGCGTGTTCGAAGCGCGGAATCGGCGCCGGCGCTCCTCGGGACGGAAGAAATCGACCACGGGATCGGACCTCGACTTTGGGTTTCAGTAGAACGCGAAGGTGCGCTCCAGGAACTTCC
>JAUIMK010000168.1 GCA_030432735.1 bacterium | reverse complement strand
CGCCGCCGGTGCGATCTGGCTCGTCGCCGGGTTCGTCGCGGCCCCGGTCGCCGCCGAGCCGTTCTGCGACTCCTTCTACGGCGGCTTCGACGGCTGGGCTCGATCCGACGCGAATCGAGACCTCTACAACGGCGTCGCCTTCGCGCTGATCGGGAGCGGCGTGAGTCTCGGGGGCGATCCGAACCGGCGGTGGTCGGCGGTGAACGAACTCGACGGCAACGCGCGGAGCGGCCTGCGTCTCCAGAAGCCGGGGGCGCGCCGACGCGCGGACCTGGCGAGCGACCTGACCCTCGTCTCGAGCCTCGGGGTCCTGCCCGTGCTCTCGATCGCCGTCCAGCAGGCGAGGACGGGCGACTGCGAAGAGAGCTGGGACATGGCGACGGACTTCGTCGAGTCGTTCGGCCTCGCGCTCATGCTCTCGGAGTCGATCAAGCTCGCCGCGGGGCGGGCACGCCCCTTCACCCGGGAGTGCGATCCCGGCGGGCCTTCGGACGCGAGCTGTCGGGGCGGTGATCGCTACCGGAGCTTCGTCTCGGGACACGCGACCCTCGCCGCGACGGGGGCGGGCTTGACCTGTGCCTACTCGGTCAAGCGCCGCGCCTGGGGCGAGAGCCGGCTCGCTCGGGCCGTCCCCTGCGGCGTCGGGATGACCCTGGCGCTGGCGACGGGCGGCCTCCGGATCACCGCCGATCGCCACTGGCTGACCGACGTGATCGCGGGCTTCGCGATCGGCGGCACCGTCGGCTGGTTCGACACCTGGGGCCCCTTCGACCTCCTGCGATACGAGTCGGCCCCCGGCCCCGACGGCCGGCCGGAGCGCTTCGGCCTCGTGATGCCCGCGGTCGTCGAGGGCGGGCCCGGGATCCGCGCCGCGTTCGTCTTCTAGGCGTTCGGCGATTCTGCCGTCAGGCGTTCTTCGGCGCGTCTGCCGCTAGGCGTCCGGCGTGTCCGCCGCGCGCGGCGTGTCCGCGGGCGGGGACGACAGGGCGCGATGCTGGCGCGCGATCCCTGCGCTGAGCCCCAGCCAGAGCCCGATCATGCCGACGTTCAGCCACGCGAAGGCCGCGGCGCCGAAGCCGACGACGTTCAGTCCGACGAAGACGAGGGCCGCCGAGATCGTGTCGCCGAGCCGGACGAAGAACGTGTCGATCGCGGCCTTCGCCTTGTACTTCTCGTCCCGGGTGGTCGGCAGGAAGAGCGCCTGCTTGACGGTGTTCTGGAGGGAGTAGTCGAGGCTGTTCTCGGCGGTCTTGGCGACGCGAAGCACGACCAGGGAGCTCGTCAGCGCGATCGCCAGATAGCCGCCGAAGGCCACGAGGGGGAGCGCGAAGAGCGCCGCGCGGATCCCCGCGAACTTCAGGATCCGGGACACGAGGAACATCTGCGTGAGCACGCCGATCAGGTTCACCCAGAAGAAGAAGCGGCCGTAGAAGCGGCCGATCTCCGACGAGCGCTCGAGCTTGAGGAGCGAGGCACGGACGTCCTCGCGCACCGTCGCCGGATCGAGGGCCGGGTCTTCGGCGAGCCGCGTCCGGACCTCCTCGGCGACCTCGTCTTCGCGCTCGGCGGAGAGCGCCGTCACCGTCGCCTCGGCGTGCCGCTTCGCGGCGTTCGCGAGGATGTACTCGCCCGTCGTGTTGACGACGTTCGAAACGAGGATCATCAGCGCGATGAGGAGCAGGTAGGGCTTCCTCAGCACGAGCCCGAAGCCGCTGCGCTCGTGCTCGCCCGGGCCCTCGGCGGCGACCGGCTCCGCCGCGGCCGACTCCGGCTCCGGACTGCCCGCGAGCCGATTCGACACGTGATAGAGCGCGAGGCAGGCGCCGAAGAGGGCGGCGCTGATCAGGAGCAGGTCGAAGATCCGATCGGTTCCGAAGGCGGCGATCCGCGGGCCGAGGACGGCGCCCATCGACTGGCCGAGGGCGATGATCGCGAAGAGTCGGTTGCCCTGGGTCTCCGTGTAGACGTCGTTCGCGAAGGACCAGAACTGCGCCACGAGGAACACGTTCACGATCCCCAGGTAGACGTAGAAGGAGAGGCCGATCGCCGTACCGACGCCGGCGGCTCGGCCCCAGAGCCAGAACCCCACCAGCGTCAGCATCGTGAAGGCCATCGTCAGGTTCAGCAGGCGCACCCGGGACACCGCGTTCACGAGCCTGCCGTACGCGGGCACGATCCCGATCAACAGGACCATCATCACGGCGGGCAGGTACGCCTTGATTTCGTCGCCCTGGAATCCGAAGAGCTCGATCCCCCCGATCGTGAGCGCCTCGCGGACGACCTTGAGGACGTAGTAGGCGGTCAGGATCAGGAAGACGTTCGCGAAGAGGACGAGGACGCTCACGCCTTCGCCGCCGCGGACCTCGGCGAAGGGCGACAGGAGTCGATCGACGAGGCCGATCGGGGCGCCGTCGGCGGACGACGTCGTCATGGCGCGTCCGTCGGGCGGTCGGCCCCGGGCCCGAACTCTTCCCGGGCTTCGCGCCGGATCGTCTCGACGAGCTCGGGGAAGGCGCGGTCGGTGATCGTCCCTTCGTAGGGCTCGAACGCAGGGTGATTCGCCAGCTCGGGCTCGAGCCGGATCTCGAGCCGGGCGATCTCGGCGAACTGGAGGTCGAAGAGGCGCGTCGGATTCCGGAGCGGGTGCGCGTCTCGCTCGGGGCCACACGCGTCGTCGAGGCGCGCCGCGAGGTCCGGGTCGAGCCGTTCCGGCGAGACGACCCAGGGCGCCTGGCGCAGGCCGATGTCGAAGCTCCTTCGCAGGACGAGCGCCGGATCCGGGAGGCGCGCGGAGGAGTCCCACCAGACGCCGTCGACGACGTGCATCATCTCCTGTCCCAGATCCGCGGGCACGGCGCCGAGGAATCGCATCGACTGGTCGAGCCACGCGTCCATCGCTTCGTTGAAGAGCGTCTCCGACAGGTCGTTCCCGGAGTTGATGATCGCGCTCGCGAGCTTGGCCCCGAGCAGGTTCGAGTAGAGGTCTTCGGGCGAGAAGGCGGAGACGCGCTCGGGGAAGAGATCGAAGCTCGACCAGCCGTACCAGGTCGCGATCTCGTGCCAGACCGACAGGCGGAACGCGACCGAGACCGCGAGGGCCGCGGAGAGCTCGCGGCGGCCGAGGGCGGCGACGTGGTGGCCGTCGATCGGCTGGAGGACGATCGTGCGGTGGCCGCCCTCGGAGTCGGGGAGCTCGATTCGTCCTCCCGTCTCGAGTCGACGGCCGAACGCGGTCGCGAGATAGAGGGTCCAGTCCGCGTAGTCGCGGACGTGGGCCGTGTCGAGGAAGCCGCCGCGGCAGGTGTAGACGAGGCCGTTGCGCTCGCTGCCGATCAGGACGTCCTGGGCATTCTGTCCCGCGTCGTAGACGTGCCGGCCGATCTGGTCCGGGCCGCGGATGTTGCCGATCGCGATCCCCGGCACGGCCATCGGACCGAACTTGACCTGCAGGCCCGAGCCGAAGCCGCAGCAGGGGCGCAGGCGTCGCCGGACGGGAACCGTCGGCACCTCTTCCGGGCGTTCGCTCCGGGCGAGGCCGGCTTGATCGGAGGCGAGCAGCGAGGCGGCGTCGAGCACGTCGGGTCGCCGCGTCGTCGCCCAGCGCGGATCGGTCGCGCAGGCCGAGAGCACCGAGGCGATCGCGACGAGCAGGACGAGCTGCGCCCGCGCCTTCATCGCGTCTCCCATTCCGGGATCGCGCCGCGCTCGAGGGCCTCGTCGAAGGCGCGGACCGCGTCTTCGATCAGGAGCGCGGCGGCTTCCCGCGTCGCGTACCCCTGCACCTCCACGACGCCGCCGGGACGCGAGTGCTCGAACCAGCGCGCCAGGATCTCGCGCACGCCCGGGTGGCGGCGCTCGAGCTCGTCGCAGCTCCGGATGCCGGCGAAGACGCCGCTCTCGGGAACGGCGAGGATCTTGTCGTCCCGCTCGAGCGCATCGAGCACACGGAGCAGGCCGATCGGCCGCGCGCGCAGGGTCGTGCCCCGTTCGACGGCGGCGCCGAGCAGCAGGACGTCGAGGGGCTCCCCGTCGCCGCCGAGCTCCGCCGAGTGGAGCGTGCGCGGGATCATCCCGCCGTTCACGGGCCAGGGCAGGTACCCGATCTCGATCGGTACGCCGTCGGCGGACTCGCGTTCGAGTCGCCCGTCGGCGCGGACCTCCCACTTCTCGCTCGAGCCGGCGGGGTTCTCGACGACGACGTGGATGGTGAGGTCCGCGTTGACCGGGTCCCGGTCGAGCAGATGATTCGGGCGTGCACAGCCGAGGGCGAAGAGCGCGCAGGCGAGGGCGCACGCGTACGCGAACGGCGTGAACCACGCCCTCGGCGAGCGAAGGCCGCCGCGGTTCGCCTTCATCCAGGACTCTCCCTCGTCGGAGTTGGGGCCGGGTGCGCGGCGCGAGGTTAGGCGGACTCGCTCCGGGTCGCCATCACGAGCGAGCGGGGACCCGGCGGCGCGAGTCGATCGTCAGATCGGCTCGAGGTCCCACCGAGCGCAGCCTTCGAGCTCGAGCACGAAGTCGGCCCCGAGTGCGGTCGCCGGTGTGTGATAGCCCGGGGCCGCGCAGCCGCCGGCCACCCGGCGAAGCGCCTCGACCGCCGCCGTGGCGGTCAGCGCGTAGGGGCTCGGCGTCTCGAGCAGCGCGCGGGCGCGCTGACCCTCGGCGCCTTCGACCTCGGCGAGGATCTGCGTCCGGGTGCCGGCGCGCTCCTGCTCGGTCGGGCCTTCCGGTGCGCCCCGGTCGACGCGCTTCTTGAGGAAGGACTGGACGCCGCGGAGGCGGAGCAGCGGCGCGACCAGTCGGCCGAGGCGAAGCGCGTTCGGGATCCCGCCGCTCGCGACCACGTAGGTCTCGACGTTCGGCGCGCCCGTCGAATGGAAGGCGGTCGCGACGTCGCCGAGGGGCATCCCGATCGCGCGGACCGGGCCGGCGCCGAAGTCGAAGTCCCGGGTCAGGCTGCCCATCGGGCGATAGCTGATCACGCCGTCGCGCCGGATCGCGAGGCCGCGGCCGATGAACTCGATCAGGGTCTTGGCGGTTCCGCGGGAGACGCCGCCGCCGATTCCGGCGACGGCGATCAGGACGCGCTCCGGATCCGTCACGCGCGCCGCGACGTGCGCGGCGAGGCAATCGGTCGGGACGACGTCGAAGCCGACGCCCGGGACGAGGGCGATCCCCGCCCGGCGGGCTTCCTCGTCGCGACGCGCGAGCGCCTCGAACACGTCGATCTCACCCTTCACGTCGAGGTAGTGGGTCCCCGTCGCGAGGCAGGCGGCGACCATCGGGCGGGCCGTCGCGGAGAAGGGGCCGGCGATGTGGAGCACCGCCGCGAACTCCTCGAGGGTCGCGCGCAGGCGCGGCCCGTCCGCGAGGCTGACCGTACGGGTCGCGAGTCCGAGCGGCTCGGCGACCGCCGCGAGCTTCTCGGCGTCGCGGCCGCCGAGGACGACGTCCACTCCCCGGGCCGCGGCCTCCGCCGCGACGAGCTTGCCCGTGTAGCCGGTGGCGCCGTAGACGAAGAGGCGGGGGGACGAGCTCATCGGCGATCTCCTGCGCGCGCGGGCTCCGCGCGCGTGACCGCGAGGATAGCCCGGACGCTGGCCCGCTCCGTCGCGGTCTGCGAGGCTTTCCGGGCTGCGCCGCGCAGCGTACGTCGACCGACCCCCGCTTCCGCAGCGGACCCAGGAGAACGCCATGAAGGCTGCCGTGATGCGCGCGAACAACGCCCCCCTCGAGATCGAGGACATCCACATCGACGATCCGGGTCCGGGCGAAGTCCTGGTCAAGACCGTCGCGAGCGGGATCTGCCACAGCGATCTCCACGTGATCGAAGGCGGCCTGCCCATGCCGCCCCCGTGCGTGCTCGGTCACGAGCCGGCGGGCATCGTCGAGAAGGTCGGTCCCGGCGTGACGAGCGTCGCCGAGGGCGACCACGTGATCGCGTGCCTCTCGCGCTACTGCGGGACCTGCCAGTTCTGCACCGGCGGCCGCCCCTACCTCTGTACGGCGGGCTTCACCGGCCGCCCGGGCGGCAACCCGAAGCCGGCGCTGACCGACAAGGACGGCAACCCGATCATGCAGTTCACTTCGCTTTCGTCGTTCGCCGAGCAGATGCTCACGACCGAGATGAGCGTCGTGAAGATCCGCGACGACATGCCGCTCGACCGCGCGAGCCTGATCGGCTGCGGCGTGACGACGGGGATCGGCGCCGCGCTCCATACCGTCGACATCCGCGCCGGAGACGCCGTCGTCGTGATCGGCTGCGGCGGCGTCGGCCTCTCGGCGATCCAGGGCGCGCGCATCACCGGCGCCGGCAGGATCATCGCCGTCGACGCCCAGCCCTGGAAATTCGACCTCGCCCGCGACTGCGGCGCGACCGACTGCATCGACGCGAGCGACGGCAACGCCGTCCAGGCCGTCATGGACCTGACCGGCGGCGGGGCCGACTACGTCTTCGAGTGCATCGGCCTGAAGCCGACGATCGAGCAGGGCGTGCAGATGACCGGCCGCGGCGGCACGACCGTCCTCGTCGGCGTCCTCCCGGTCGGCCAGACCGTCGAGATCGCCGCCGCGGACCTCACGCTCTCCGAGAAGAAGATCACCGGCTCGCTCATGGGCTCGAACCGCTTCCAGTACGACATGCCGCGTTATGTGGACTTCTACCTGGACGGCCGGCTCCGCCTCGACGAGATGATCTCTTCGCGCATCGCGCTCGAAGAGATCAACGACGCGTTCGATGCCATGCGGAAGGGCGAAGCGGCGCGTCAGGTGATCATGTTCGACTAGGCTTTCGCCTGCGGGCACTCGGCGAAGGGGGCTCGTAGACGAAGGCCGCGGTGGAGCCGAAGCGTCATGACGCCCGCTTCGGCCACGGGCGACGTCGTGGAGATTCCGAGAGTCGAACGGTTCGTGGCGATCGGAGACAGCCAGACCGAGGGGCTGCACGACTATCATGCGGACGGCACGCCGCGGGGGTGGGCGGATCGTTTCGCGGAGGCGGTCGCGGTTCATCATCCGGCGCTCCGGTACGCGAACCTCGCCGTGCGCGGGAAGCGGACGGCGGAGATCCGGCGGAGCCAGCTCGAGCCGGCGCTCGCGCTCGAGCCGGATCTCGCTTCGGTCATGTCGGGGGTGAACGACGTGATCCGGCCGGGGGCGGACGTCGACGCGGTCGCGGCAGATCTCGAGGCGATGTACGCGGCGCTCGCCGGGGCCGGGTGCCGCGTGATCGCGTGCACGTTTCCGCTGCCGAGGACGGGACTGACGGCGCGGGTCGCACCGCGCCTGCAGGCCTTGAACGCGCGGATCCGCGCGGCGGCGGCGCGGCACGACGTACGCGTCGCGGAGCTCGAGCCCTTGCCGATGGCGTCGGATCTCCGGCTGTGGGCGGACGATCGGATCCACCTGAATCCGGACGGACACGCGAGGCTCGCGGCGGCGATGTTCTCGGCGTTCGCGCAGGACGGGGACACGTCGTGGCAGGCGGAGCTCCCGGACGCGCGCTCGCGGGGGCGGCTGGCGACCGCAGCGAGCGAAGCCCGGTGGATCGCGAGCTACGTCGTGCCGAAGATCGGGCGGATGATCCGGGGCGTGTCGTCCGGGGACGGGCGGGTCGCGAAGCGGCCCGGGCTCGAGGCGGTTCGACGGGACGACTCCTGAAGCGCGCGTGCGGGTGCGGGACCGCGTGCTAGGCGTCGGCGCGGACGAGCGTGACCGTCAGGGCCCCGACGTGGGCGGGATGCTTGCGTCCGCGGGCGACGATTCCGGGCATGACCGCCGCGGAGCGTTCGACCGCGACGTCGACGCCGATCTCGCCGACGTCGTAGAGCGTCAGCCACCGCGCCCGCCGCCCGCCCGGATCGACACGGCGCCATCGCGAGACCCCGGCGAACGCCTCCGAAGCCAGCATGTCCGGCATGTGCACGTCGTCGTTCCAGCGATCCCACTCGCTCTCGATACGCGGGTCGTTGCAGCCGACGTAGGCGAAGACGTGTCCCGTGAGCGCAGGGGAGGGCGGGGGCTTCGCGTTCCATCGCCCGTGCGTCTCGAGCAGATCGGTCTCGATCACGCAGTGGTTCGGATCGAGCGCGCCGTCCTCGCGAAGCGCGCGCTCGCGATCGTCGAGGCCCGCGGCCGCCGCGCGGAGGTCGCCCGCCTCGAGCTCGTAGAGCGTCACGTGAGAGAACCCGACGGAGGGCATCCCCGGCGTCGGCTGCACGCTGAGCGCCCAGTGCGACGCGGCGCGCACGCCGTCGGTCTCCGCCATCGCAGGCACGTGGCGCTCGCCCATCCAGCGATTCCAGTCGGGGATCCGCGCGGCGTCGTTGCAGCGACTGAAGACGACGAAGAGGCCGGTGGCGGGATGCATCGATTCGCGGCTCCTGAACGGCGGTCTCGCGTGACGGCGCCAAGCCTACGCCGGATCCGACTCGGGGGCCGCGGCGTCCCGGAAAATCGCGCCATCCCGGGCAGTTGGCGCGATTCGGGCTCGCGATCGAGCCTCCTTTCGGTACTCTGTGCGGCCGCGGAGAGGTGGCCGAGTGGCTGAAGGCGCGCCCCTGCTAAGGGTGTATAGGTAACCCCTATCGAGGGTTCGAATCCCTCCCTCTCCGCCACTGAGTCTGCGGAAGCAGAGACTCTCCCTAGAGATCGGAAGCTCAATCAAGAAAATCCCGCGGTGGCGCGGGGTTTTGGGGACTTGGGCTTGGCGATTCCGAACCGGAGACGACCGGTTCCAACGGGAATCAGCGTGGATCGCGGCTTTTTCTCCCTTGGCAATTTCCGCGGTTCGGTTTGGAACCAGAGAATCTCTGAGGTCGCGATCGGCGGGATCTCATACTACCGCCGAGAGTGGCTGTGGGGACGGTCGCGTCCGCTCCCATCAAAGTCTGCCATCTCGACGTGTGGGGCCGAATGCTCCGATAGCTTGTCGGGCTGCGGAACTGATGCGCATTCAACGACGACGTCGAATGGGACGATGCGAGTGCTCTCCAAGACTGCGAGATGCGTGGATTCTGACGACTTAGAAGCCGTTGCGCAGATCGTTCCAGCGTCGTCGAAGTACCGGGCCTCGAATCGAGTCGAGCGTGGCGAGCGCGGCGCGGTTGACATCAACGCACTCTGAAAAGTCGCGAAGCTGGCCCCGTACGCCTTTCTCGGTCAACTTGGAAAGCAGGACCTCGGCGCGGTCCAAGAGCTCGGATTGAGCAGCGAGCGCCTCGTCATACGTATCGCGAGCGACGGACTGAGCTTGGCCCCGAAGCGCGTACAAGTAGTGACGAAAGGCCGGCTGCTCCGAAAAGTCGATGGTGGAAGGCTGAGGTCCTTCAAAGAGTCCGCGAACGTACCCTCCGTCGAGTGCAGGGGAGGGCGCCATCTCATTGAGCACTCCTCGCCGCTGTGCGATGTCCAGAAACGGAATCTTGTACTCGGATTGCGATTGCGGGCAGTAGTACCAGGTCGAACGTCGCCGGATCTCGTCGTCGTATGCTGTACGAAATTTGTCCGGCGGGAATGAGCGCACGTTCATCCAAGTCCCCGAGCAGAGCGCGTTCGCTCCCGCAACACTCGTTGCAAGCATCTGATGGTTGCAATATCCGACGACCACGATGGCTCCCGTGAGGCGTAGTCCGGCTACAAGATCGAGCACGTTCGCCAGCCAGTTCGGGTCCTGTACTAGGTAGTCACCGCCCGGATGTTCAAAGACGACATAGAAGCCATCTGCTTTCCAGCTAGAAGCGACTTCCAGAAGAGCAGCGATCTGGTCTTGATCGCGGGTCGTGTCCGCGTTCAATGCGATAGTCATCAAGACTTGACGGTCGCCTCCCAGCTCACGACCAACATCCAGAATCGAGTTCTGCGTGTGCACCCAGTCGTCGTCTATCCCGACTGCAAGAAGACCGGGGAGTATCAGACCGGCCGTTCCGAGACCTGTGTTCAGATCGACAAGTTTAGAAATCAAATCTCGAAGAGCTGATCCTTCGAAAAAGCTCGCGGTCTCGTAGGCGTCCGGCCAAAAGGCATGCGATCGCAATCGCACATGATCCGCGTGTGGCAGGAAGAACTGCGGGTCAAGCAGGACCTGACCTCCTGGGAGGGCTCGGAGCTGGTCAGACAACGTGTGGAGCTGCCTATCGTCAAGGTCTCGGGGGCTGAGAATCGCCGTGCCGCCGCCCCATACTCCGAGTAGATGGCGGCAGTGCTCCATCATTCCATGTCCGACTTGTAGATAGAGATCCATGCCGTCTCCTTGTCATCGCGCGCGGAAGCCGAACCCAGGGTCGTGCATTCTCTACTCGAGGCCGAGATGGTGGCATATCTCCCTTATCCATTCGTATGCCTCGCTCGCCGTCTGGGGGCGGTGTATTCGTTGCCTCTGGGTGAGAGTCGCAACGAGATCCGAAAATTCCGGTGCAGGAGACTCGCTGGTCTCGAGACGCGGGAAACTCCCGCT
>JAUIMK010000516.1 GCA_030432735.1 bacterium | reverse complement strand
GAGCGCGGCCTGCATGCAGCGCAGCGCGCCTTCGCCTTCCGGCGCCGGTGCCGTGATGTGATGGGCATCGGCGAGGCTGGCGGACCCGAGCACCTCGCCCAGGATGTTCGCCCCGCGCGCTTCGGCCTGGCTCCATTCTTCGAGCACGAGCACCGCGCCGCCCTCGGCGATCACGAAGCCGTCGCGATTCTCGTCGAAGGGGCGCGAGACCCCCGTCGGCGAGAGCGCCTTCATGTTGGTGAAGCCGGTGATCGCGATGGGGGTCATCGCCGCCTCGGCTCCCCCGGCGACGACCGCGTCACAGATGCCCCACTGGATCCACCGCGCGGCGGCGCCGATCGCGTGGGTTCCCGTCGCGCAGGCGGTGGCGAGGGATTCGCAGGGACCCTGGAAGCCCCAGCGGATCGACACCGCCGCCGCGCCGGCGTTCGCCATCATCATCGGCACGACGAAGGGCGAGACCCGGCGAGGTCCCTTCGACTCCAACACGAGGGTCTGCTCCTCGTGGGACTGGACGCCACCGATCCCCGTGCCGATCAGGACGCCGCGTCGGCCCGGCGCGGCGGCCAGCTCTCCGGCCTCTTCGAGCGCTTCCTTGGCGGCGGCGACGGCGAACTGCTCGAAACGATCCGCGCGGCGGATCGCCTTCGGCTCGTCGTAGAAGTCCTTGGGCTCGAAGTCGTGGGCGCGGCGTTCGCCGGTCGGCTGGGGCGAGAGGAGTCCCTGCCAGTAGGCCTCCCGGCCGATGCCGACCGGGGACACGACTCCGGTGCCCGTGATCGCGACGCGTCGTTTCTCGCTCATGCGGAAGCTCCCGAAGCGGAGGGCGGCGACTGCCAGCGGAGGAGTGCGCTGCCCCAGGTCATGCCGGCGCCGAAGCCGGTCATCAAGACGAGGTCCCCGTCCTCGAGGCGGCCGGCTTCGATCGCGTCGACCAGCGCGAGGGGAATCGAGGCGCTCGACGTATTGCCCGTCCGGTGGAGGACGAGCGCCGTCCGCTCCTCCGGGATGCCGAGCCGGTCGCAGGCGGCCTGGATGATCCGGATGTTCGCCTGGTGGGGCACGAGCAGCTTCACGTCCTCGGGTCGGACCTTCGCCTGCGCGAGGGTTCGCTTCGCCGAGTCGACGAGGACGCGCACCGCCCGCTTGAAGACCTCGCGCCCGTCCATCCGGATGAAGCCGCCGATGTCGCACTCGAGGATCTCTCTCGCGCTCGCGTCGACGCCGAGGTCCCAACCGAGGAGCTGCCCTTCGCCGGCCTCGCGCTCGAGCACGAGCGCACCGCCGCCGTCGCCGAAGAGGACCGCGGTGTTCCGGTCGCTCCAGTCGGTGATCCGGGACAGGGTCTCCGCCCCGACGACGAGGACGCGATTCGCGCCGCTCTCGAGCAGACCGTTCGCCATCACGAGCGCGTAGACGAAGCCCGAGCAGGCCGCGTTCAGATCGCAGGCGCCCCCGCCGAGACCCAGCTCGTAGTGGACGTGGGCCGAGGAGGCGGGGACCTGCTGGTCCGGGGTCGTCGTCGCGAGGACCATCAGGTCGACGCTGGCGGGCTCCACCCCCGATCGTTCGAGGGCCGCCCGCCCCGCCGCGATCGCCAGCTCCGCGGTCGATTCACCGATCCGCCGCTCGCCGATCCCGCTCCGCTCGCGGATCCACTCGTCGCTCGTGTCGAGGGTCTTCTCGAGATCGTGATTCGTCACGACCTTCTCGGGCAGAGCGGAGCCCCACCCGAGGATGCGCAGTCCCATGCCGTCTCCGAAGCTCCGGGGCACGCGCAGATCCCGCGCCCACCCCCCAAAGAGTCGGCGGGAGTTTTACCACAAGCCCCTCACCGCCCGCCATGCATAATGCCCTGAACGATTTTGCCCAAGTGGACAGCTTCGTCATCGAAATCTACCATAATACCATTGGCACGGATGAGATACGGATCAAAATCGCCTCAAAATCTACTTCCCAG
>JAUIMK010000515.1 GCA_030432735.1 bacterium | reverse complement strand
CGCTGGACGGACCATCGCCGAAGTCGGTGGAGAGCGTGAGGTCGGCGAGACCGACGAAGAACCAGTCGTTCCGCTCGAGCTCGAGATCGCGCAGGAAGAGCTCGCCGTTGCCCTCCTCGTCGAGCACCGCGACCTCGACCGTGTGCATGCCCGCCGGCAGCAGGACCTCGCCGGTGAAGCGCCCCTCGTCGTTCACCGGCAGCTCCGTACCGGCGAGCCAGACGCTGTGTCCCGCCGGAATCGCGTCGCCGGAGACGCGAATGCTGCTCGCACTTCCGAGCGGAATGTTGCGATGGGTCCGGTCGCTCTCGCCGTAGCCGGTGAGCAGCATCTCGCCCTCGGTCCGCTCGGGCTCGAACGCGTCGAGCAGCCCCTCGCCGCCGGCCGCGGGGGCGAGCCAGAGCGACTGGGGCGCGGTCTCGTCCCAGCGGCCCTCGGCGTCGTAGACCCGCAGCACGACGGCCATGGGAGCCAGGGGCGATCGGGCGAGGGACGGATCCGGGATCCAGCTCGCCTCGCCCTCGCGGTCGATCTCGGCGACGGCGATCGGCGCGTCCCGGAGCGACATCCCCTGCTCGAAGATCCGGACCTCGGCCCGCTCGATGAAGTGGGGGTAGTTGTTGTACATGCGGAAGCGGATCGGTCCACCGGTCGAGGTCGCGGGCGTCGACGAGAGACTCAGTCGTCGCTCGGACTCGAGGTCGTCGAAGCGGAAGGCGATCTGCGCTTCGTCGAGGGCGACGTCGGTACATCGCTGGATGTCGGCGGAGTTGCGCTTCGGGTCGTCGATCGGCACGCCGTCGACGGTGATGCGCATCGGGTTGAGGGAGAGCGGGGGTTGCGGCTCGAGCTCGCGCGTGAGAGCGAGCGCCTCGATGCCGTCGAGGTCGTCGTCGAGGGCGGCCTCGTCGTAGACGACCTGGACCAGTACGTGGTCCGAGTCGCCCTGGAGGAAGCCGCCGTTCACGACGTCGTCCGCATGGACGAATCCGCGTCCCTCGTGCTCGACCTGGTCGTCTCGGAGCGAGAGCATCTCCTGTACGCGCTGCATCGTCCTTCGCGCGCGCGACGCCGAGAGGCCGATGTCGTCCCCGTAGACGTCGGCGACCCGACGCGTGAGCCCTGCGTTCCGCGTGTAGCCGATGAAGCGGACCCGCGGCGCTCGACGGTCCGACACCTCCGCGAGGGCGCGCTCGAGCCGCGCGCCGAACTCGTCCGGGAAGACGGCGGACCCGTCGACGAAGTCGAGCGCCGGGAGTCGGCCTTCCGAGGGCTCGTGCACGCGGGTCACGGTGGTGTCGAAGTCGCCGTCGCTCGGACAGATCTGCGGCTCGTCCGGCAGCTCGAGGAGCGCATCGTCGTACCAGAACTCGACCTCGACGCGACGGTTCAGCGCACGTCCGCGCTCGGTCGCGTTCGATGCGACGGGACGGCTCGCGCCCAGACCGTCGCTCTCGACGGCGGCGGCCGGAAGGTCGAGAGCGTCCATCAGCTGGAGCGCCATGCGGCGGGCGCGCGCGCGGGAGAGCGAGAGGTGGTTGCCGTAGATGCGAGCGGCACGACCCTCGAGCGGGACGTCGTCGGTGTGGGCGACGAGCTTGATCGTCACGTTCCGGCGATCACGCAGGCCCTCGAGGGTCTCTCGCACCTGCTCGACGAAGCGGTCGGGAAGCTCGGTCAGCGCGTCGCGATCGGCGAGCGGCTGGATCAGGTTCCGGATGCGCGCGCGCTGCGCGTGGCCCTCGCGGTAGCGGAGCTTGCAGACCGTCTCGGTCCGGCAGACCTTGAAGCGCCGGACGTCCTCGCGGACGACGACGTCCTCGGTCCCGGTGACCTCGCGGGGCTCGTCGTACCAGATCTCGACCTCGACGCGCCGGTTGAGGGCGCGGCCTTCGGGCGTGGCGTTCGAGGCGACGGGCTGGCTCGCGCCGGCCCAGGAGAAGGCGATCGACTCCGGCGGAAGCGAC
>JAUIMK010000167.1 GCA_030432735.1 bacterium | reverse complement strand
ACCGGAACGACTACACCTTCTTCTTCGTCTTCCGGGACGAACGGATCGCCGAGATCCGCGAACACGTGGACACGCGCTATGCGGCCGAGTTCTTCGGCCCGGCCCGGGACGCGGAGTAGGACGCGGCCGCGTAGGCGGGCTAGGCGGAGGCCAGCGGCTTCCCGTCCGCGGAGACGCGCATCGGCGTGTCCGTCTCCCAGACCATGTGGAACTGGCGTCGCTGGATCACCCAGATCCCGCCCTGGCGCGTGTACGTGTCCTCGTAGCGGATGCCCATGTCGAGCTTGAAGGGGATCCCGTCGATGCGGTGGACGTGGTTCGCCACGCAGTAGACCTCGCCGGTCGCGCGATCGCCGTCGATCTCGAAGTAGGTGTTGAGCACACCGTGCAGCGTCGCGTCGAACTGGTCGAGGCTCTGGAGGCCGGCGCGAAGCGCTTCGTGTCCGGCCATCTCGTAGCCGGGGCCCGAGAGCACACCGTCCTCGGCGAAGACCGTCGGCAGGTCGTCGAAGGACATCCGGTCCATCATGCGCGCGTAGCGCAGCGCCGTGTCCCGCAGGCGTGCCTCGTCCTCACGCAGGTCGGGCCTCTCCGTCGCTCCCATCGGCTCTCCTCCTCGTCCGGTCGGTTCTCGCGATTCTAGCCGGAATCGGCCGCCTCCCGCCCCGGAGCCGCGAGATTGAATCCCCCCTCCGCGACGGGTACTTTCCCGGCTCGCACCGAGCGTTGACCGCAGGGTCCCGTTCGAGTTCGGGATCCTGTGAACCCGGTCAGGTCCGGAAGGAAGCAGCCGTAGCAGGTCTTGGCTGCGAGTGGGCCGCCCTGCGGTCAAAGCTCGGTGCGTTTCTTCTTTTTCTTGCGGTCGGGTGGAGCCGGCGATGCGTTCGTCGCGCTCTGCCATTCTGGCGACTTCGACCACGACGTTTCGATCGGGCGACGTCGGCCGAGACGTGACGCCGGCGGGCGGGCGAGATCGCCCGAGACGGGATGGCGAGCCGGTGCCACCGCGGGCTCGGATCGCTTCGAACTCCTCGGCGTCGCCGACGACGGAATCCCCCCATTGAGCTACCAGGTCATCGCGCGCAAATGGCGGCCGCAGAGCTTCGACGAAGTGTCGGGGCAGGCGCACGTCACGACGGCGCTGCGGAACGCGATTCGCAGTGACCGGATTCCGCACGCGATGCTCTTCACGGGGCCCCGCGGTGTCGGCAAGACGACCCTCGCGCGCCTGATCGCGCGTTGCCTCAACTGCGAGAAGGGCCCGACGACCGAGCCCTGCGGCAGCTGCCCGCCCTGCACGGAGATCATCGAGGGACGCTCGACCGACGTCCAGGAGATCGACGCGGCGAGCCGGACCGGCGTCGACGACATGCGCGAGGTGATCGAGTCGATCCGCTACGCCGCCGCGCCGGGCAAGTACCGGATCTTCATCGTGGACGAGGTCCACATGCTCTCCGGGCCCGCGTTCAACGCGCTGCTCAAGACCCTCGAGGAGCCGCCGCCGAAGAGCCTCTTCATCTTCGCGACGACGAACCCCGAGAAGATCCCCTTCACCGTCCTCTCCCGCTGCCAGCGCCACGACCTTCGCCGGATCGCGCTCACGACGGTCGGCGAGCGTCTCGCCGAGATCTGCGAGTCCGAGGGCATCTCGATCTCGCCCGCCGCGGTGGCCATGATCGCGCGGGAAGGGGACGGGTCGATGCGCGACGCGCAGACCCTGCTCGATCAGATCGTGGCCTACGCGAGCGGTCGGGACGGCGTCGCCGAGATCACCGACGCCGTCGTCGCCGACGTCCTGGATCTCGTCGACCGCCGCGTGCTCCGCGAGATCGCCCTCGCCTGTCTCGAGGGCAACGCCGCGCGCGCCCTCGAGCACGTGACGAAGGCGACCAGCGGCGGATCGGAAGCCCGTCGCGTCGCCGACGCGCTCCTCGAGCTGCTGCGGGACCTCGTCGTGCTGCGGGTCGCGCCGGAGGGCGAAGGCCTCTTCGAGGGCACGGACGAGGAGCGCGCCGAGCTGATCGAGCTCGCTGGCCGAACGGAGCCTGCGCGCCTGCGTCGCATGTTCCGCGCCCTGGTTCGCGAGATCGAGGACCTGTCCTGGGCGCCCCAGCCGACGGCGGTGCTCGAGATGGCGGTGATCCGGTTGGCGACCCTGCCCGCCGGCGACGACGTCGGCCAGCTCCTCGCACGCCTCGACCAGCTCGAACGTCGCCTCGCGGCCGGCGGTGTGCCGTCCGGAGGTGGAGGCGCGGGGGGCGGGGGCGGTGCTCGCGTCTCCGACCGGAGTCCGCGGCGGCGGGCCCCCGAGCCGGCCTCGCCTGCAGCGAACGGGTCCCGCGATTCCGACGCGGACGCCGACGGCTTCGACACGCCCCCAGCGGCCCGCCCAGCCGCGCCCCCGCCCGAGCCGGCCCGCTTCGAGGACGAGCCCGCGATCGGTTCTCCCTCGCCGTCCCCCGCGAAGCCGACCGACGGCGCCGCGCCTTCGATCGGAGGCGGTGCGCCTCCCGCCACGATCTTCGATCGTTTCAAGACGAAGGCGCTCGAGCTCGATCGGTCGAAGTTCGCGAGCCTCGACGGGACGACCCTGGTCGGAATCGAGGGGAACGTGATCCGGATCGGTGCCGACGCCGCCTTCCACGTGGAGCGACTCCGCGCACGCCAGCCGGACCTCGAAGCGTTCGCGACGCAGCTCTTCGGCAAGCCCACGAAGATCACCGTCGAGATCGCGCAGGCCCCCGCCCACCGCGAGCAGAGCCGCGAGTCCCGCGAGCACGAGCGACGCCAGCGCCAGGAAGCGCTGAACAGCGAGCCGGTGAATCTCGCGATCGAAGTCCTGAACGCGGAGATCGTCGAGATCCGCCCTCTCGGCGCCAACGCGGGCCGAGGCGGTCGCGGCGACTAGACTCCCTCGACGAAACGGACCCGCAGGAGATCCCGTGGACCCCAACGACATGAAGGAAGCGCTCCAGCGCGCGCAGGAAATGCAGGCGAAGCTCGGCGAGCTCCAGGCCGAGCTCGCGCGTCGTCGCTACGAGGCGAGCGCCGGGGGCGGCATGGTCACGGCGACGGTCTCCGGCGCGTTCCGCGTCCTGTCGATCGAGATCGAGCCGGTCCTGATCGAGCACAAGGACCGCGACATGATCCAGGACCTGTCCGCGGCCGCCGTGAACGCGGCGCTCACGAAGGCCCAGGAATCCGTCGCCCAGGAGATGGCGCGCTTCCAGAGCGGGATGCTCGCGGGGCTGCCGAACCTCCCCGGGATGCCCGGCATGCCGGGGGGCGACGCCTGATGTCGTCGTCGCCCGCGATGGACCGGCTGGTCGCCAGCCTGAAGCGCCTGCCCGGGATCGGTGAGAAGTCCGCGACCCGCCTCGCCTACTTCCTCTTGAGCGCGCCGGAAGACCTCTCCCGAGAGCTCGCGGAGTCGATCGCCCGGCTCCAGCGCGACACCGTCGTCTGCGAGACCTGCTTCACCCTCTCCGACCGCACGCCCTGCCCGGTCTGCGCCCATCCCGATCGCGACCGCAGCGTCGTCTGCGTCGTCGAGGAGCCCGCGGACATGGCCGCCATCGAGCGCAGTGGCGGCTTCCGCGGCCTCTACCACGTGCTAGGCGGCGCCCTCTCCCCGATCGACGGAATGGGACCGGAGACCCTCCGCGTCGGCGAGCTCGAACGCCGGGTCGCCGTCGACGGCGTGAAGGAGGTCGTGCTCGCCACGAATCCCACCGCCGAAGGCGACGCGACCGCCCACTTCCTGGCCGACCGCCTGCGCGGCACCGGCGTCGAGGTCTCGCGCATCGCCTACGGCATGCCCCTCGGTGGCGACATCGAATACGCCGATCACGTGACCGTCAGCCGCGCGATCGAGAATCGACGCGCGCTCGGGGACTGACGCGCGCAAGGGCGGCAGCCGAGGGGCAGGCCCGCTCCCGGGCGTCCCGTCCCGGGCAGCCCGTTGCAGAACGAAATCACCCGCTGCGGCCGGAAAACCACGGCCCTTTCCTAAAGCCAGCGGGTCGACGGCCGAATCAGGAACAGACGCGGGTCCGGTGTGTGCCGACGCGTGCTTGGCGGCCCCTCCCCACGCGGGGTAAGCTGCCAAAAAGGGTCCATTTCCCGGACGTTTACAGAGGCAACTGCCGATGATGGAATCCCAGCTCGTGATGCAGCAGGAGGACTTCGACCGAGTCCTCGCGATCATCCAAAAGCTGGTCCGAGACGCCAACGCGAAGGGCGTCTTCGTGGTCGACAAGGCCGGACAGCTCGTGGGCGAGGCCGGCGAGATGCAGGGCATCGACAGCACCAGTCTCGCCAGCCTGACCGCCGGCTGCGTCGCCGCCACGGGAGGCCTCGCCAAGATCGTCGGCGAGGAAGAGTTCCCGATCCACTTCCACCAGGGCCAGCGCGACAACCTGCACATGACCCTGGTCGGTGACCGCATGATCCTGGTCGTCGTCTTCGACGAGCGCAGCTCCCTCGGTCTGGTCCGGCTCCGGGTCAAGAAGGCCGGCGCCGAGCTCGCGAAGCTCTTCGAGGAAGTGAAGAAGAAGGCCGAGTCCGAGGCCAGCCGTGCCTCGTCGCCGTTCGCCGAGATCACGGACGACGACATCGACAACCTGTTCAACGACTGAGCCCACGGCTCGGTCGCGCGCCGCGGGCGCCGACACGACCGAACTCTCGACCAAACTCTCGACCAACGCTCCGGCCGCAGGCGCTCGCCGGAACACCACGGACACCACTCCATGTCGTTCATCAACTACAGCTCGAGAGAGATCAACTGCAAGATCGTCTACTACGGTCCCGGACTCTGCGGGAAGACGACGAATCTGCAGCACATCTACCAGAAGACCAATCCGGACGTGAAGGGCAAGATGATCTCCCTCGCGACCGAGACCGAGCGCACGCTCTTCTTCGACTTCCTTCCCCTCGCCCTCGGCGAGATCCGCGGCTTCAAGACTCGCTTCCACCTCTACACCGTGCCGGGTCAGGTCTTCTACGACGCGAGTCGCAAGCTGATCCTCAAGGGCGTCGACGGCGTCGTCTTCGTCGCCGACAGCCAGGTCGAGCGGATGGAGGCCAACCTCGAGAGCCTCGACAACCTCAAGGTGAACCTGAAGGAGCAGGGCTACGAGCTCGACAAGGTTCCCTACGTCATCCAGTACAACAAGCGCGACCTCCCGAACGCGGCGCCCCTCGAAGAGCTGCAGCGGCTCCTCAACCCGATGGGCGCACCCGAATTCGAGGCCTGCGCCACCACCGGCGAAGGCGTCTTCGAGACGCTGAAGGCGGTCGCCAAGGGCGTGCTGGCCGACCTCAAGAAGATGGGCGGCTGATCGCCGGCTCCCCTCCCTCGGCGAACTCCGAGCGGCTCGCCCCCGTCGGTCGACCGCAGCGCTCGCGTTCCCCCGACCGCGCGCCGTGAAGACCGCGGCCCGGCCTCAGCGCTCGTCCGGAAACCGGGGAAGCGTCGTGTCGACCGGCACCCCGGTCGCCTTCGCGACCATGGACAGCATCGTGTACTGCCCCACCACGAAGGGGATCTCGATCAGCTGCCCCTCGTCCCAGTCGCGGACGAGCTGCGCCCAGGTCGCTTCGGAGACGTCCTGCTCCGCGTGGAGCTCGTCCGCGGCCCGGATCAGCGCCGCGTCGCGTGCGTCCCAGCCCGACTCGGGATCGCCGCCGGCGAGGCGATCGATCTCTTCCTGCGAGAGCCCGGCGTCGAGGCCGTAGCGCGTGTGGTGCGCCCACTCGAAGGCGGACCGGCAATTCCACGCGGCGCGAAGCGCCAGGATCTCCGACGCGCGCCGCGGCAGCGCCCCTGCCGCCAGGGCCGAGGAGAAGCCGAGCATCGGCTCGAGCAGATGCGGGTGGCGCTTCACGGTCCCGAGGATGCGCGGGGCGCCGGCGGGCATCGGGTCGGGCTCGATGCGCGAGGGGCGCGCCAGCGAACCGTCTCGGGACGAGGTCACGCCGCCGCCTCCTCCGGTCCGTCGCCGCCGACCGCCGCGGCTTCTGCCACCCCGAGCTCGGGGCGACGGCCCCGGCGCCAGACGTCGATCTGTCGGTTGATGTCGTTGGCCGAGACGTAGAGCGCCGGCACGAGGAAGAGCGTGACGCCCGAGGTCAGCGCGAGCCCCCACCCGAGCGCGAGCGACATCGGAGACATGACCGCGTCGTAGCCGCCGAATCCGTAGGCCGTCGGCAGGACGCCGCCGAAGGTCGAGAGACTCGTCACGAGCACGGGCCGCAGCCGGGTCACGAAGGCCTCCACCACGACGTCGAAGCGCTCCTCCTGCGAGGCGCCCCGGCCGAGCTCCCGCTGGGCCTGATGGACCGAGTCGACCATCACGATCGACGCGTTCACGACGACGCCGGAGAGACCGATCGTCCCGATCAGGGGCAGCAGCGAAAAGTGCATGCCGTGCGCCCAGAAGGTCAGGATCACCGACATCGCCGCGAAGGGAACGACCGCGATCACGAAGAAGGCTTCGAGGAAGGAGCCGAGCATGATCGCGATGACCGCGCCGATCCCGAGGAAGACGGCGATCGCGACGTAGCCGAGGTCGCCGATCGCGCGGCGGGACTGCACGACCTCCCCGGAGATCTCGAGCTCGATGTCGCCGCGGCCCGCATAGCGCGGGAGGAACTCGGACTCGATCGCCTCGGCGATCGTCACCGCGGTCACGCCGGCATTCGGGTCGATGCCCCCGGTGACGGAGACCGCGCGCAGGCCGTCGCGATGCTGGATCCGCGCGACGGCGGGGATCTCGACCGGATCCACCACGTCCCGCAGCAGGACGAGCTCACCGCGGACGTTGCGGACCTGGGTGTCGAGGAGCGCGTCGATCGATCGGCGCGAGGAGGGCTCGAAGGCGATGCGGATGTCGGTCGTCTCCTCGAGGTCGCGGATCTCCGAGGCGATCAAGCCGTAGTAGGCGGCCTTCAGCGTGAGGCCCAGGTCGTGGGCATCCAGTCCGTTGCGCGCGAGACGTTCGGGGTCCGGATTCAGGTCGATCTGCCGCATGCCGAGCTTCTCGTCGACCGAGATGTTCGTCACGCCGCCGAGCCCCTTGAGGAAATCGACGAGCGCGAGGGCCGTCTGCCGTCGCAGGGCATCGTCGTTCGCCTTGACGAAGACGCTCACCGGCTCGAGCCCCGGCGGTCCGTCGACCTGGGCC
The DNA here is from genome assembly GCA_030432735.1 of bacterium. GTDB lineage: Bacteria > Myxococcota_A > UBA9160 > UBA9160 > UBA4427 > UBA4427. The sequence continues at coordinate 3,431 of JAUIMK010000167.1, read as the reverse complement.
TCGTAGATCAGCTCGGCCTCGAGCGGCGCGCGTACCAGCGGCTCGAGCTCGGCCATCCACTCCGCCGCGGTCATCCGCTTCTTGTCGAGGTCGAGATGCATCGTCAGCACCGCCTCGTTCTCCGAGGACCCGTACTCCCGATCGAAGGCCTGCGAGTCCATGTGCCCGACCCGCGACGTGATCGCGATCAGGTCCCGGCCCATGAGCGGCGGGATCTGCGCGAGGATCATGTCCGAGACGGCCTCGGTCTGCTCGATCGGCGTGCCCGCCGGCATCCGCACCTTGAGCGAGAAGCCCGGCGCCGACTCCTGAGGGAAGAACTCGAACTGCATCCGCGGAGCGATCACGAGGGCGATGAAGAAGAAGATCGCGCCGAAGATCGCGACGACGCGTCCGCGCTTCGGCAGGACGTTCTGCAGCGCGCGGCGATAGCGATCCTCGAGGTCGAGCATGAACTGTCGCTTCGGTCGCGGCTTCGCGTCCGAGCGGACCATCGACATGTGCGGCGGCAGGATCAGGAAGCTCTCGAGGAGCGAGAGGCCGAGCGCCAGACTCACGACGACCGGCACCTGCCAGATCAGCTTGGAGGGCATCCCGCCGATCGCGAGCATCGGCAGGAAGGCCAGCAGCGTCGTCGCCGCCGACGCGATCACGGGCCGCGCGACCGCCAGGGTGCCGGAGATCGCCGCCTCGGCGGGCTTCAGACCCTCCTGCCGCCGCAGCAGGATCTTCTCGGCGACGACGACCGCGTCGTCCACGAGCATCCCGAGCACGATCACGAACGCCATGGTCGAGACGAAGTTGATCGTCAGTCCGACTTCCGGGATCAGCGCGATCACGCCGAGGATCACGAGCGGAACCCCGACGCAGACCCAGATCGCCGCGGACGGCGCCAGGAAGAGGAAGACGATCGTCGCGACCAGGACGATGCCCATGATGCCGTTGCTCGCGATCACGCGCAGCCGGTTGGACATCTCGTACGACGCGTCGTTCACGATCGTCGTGGTCACGCCGGGCGGGAGCTCGATCGTCTCGAGCGCCGCGGCGATCGCGTTGCGCGTCTCGATCATGTCGGCATCGGATTTCTTGACGGCGACGAGCGAGAGCCCGGGACGCCCGTTCGTTCCCGCGATCAGGCCGACGTCCTCGCGCCCGAGCTCGAGCCGCGCCACGTCGCGCACGCGCAGCGGGCCGCCTTCGTCGAAGCGCAGGATCGTCTCGCCGACCTCGGACGCATCCTCGTAGCGGCTCCACATGACGACCTGACGCCGGTCGCCTGCGCTCTCGAGCACCCCCCCGGTATCCGAGACGTTGCGCCGCTCGACCGCCCGCGCCACGTCCAGGATGGTCACACCGTGCGCCCGGGCGGCGCCGGGGTCGACGAGGACGCGCAGCTCCGGATCCGGAAGCCCGATCTCGACGACCTCACCGACCCCTTCGAGACGCATCAGCGTCCGCTTCAGGTGCCGCGCCGCCTCGGGCAGGACGGACTGCTCCCCGGCGACCGCGACCTCGAGCACCGGCATCTTCGACGGGTCCATCACGAAGATGGTCGGGTCGTCCCGCATGTCCGGGGGGAAGTCGTTGATCGCCTCGATGGCGTTCCGGATCTCCCGCTCCTTGTCGTAGATGTCCTCGTCCGGGGTGTCGTCGTCGAGCTTGACCGTCGTGACCGAGCGGTTGTCGGTGATGATCGTGGTGAAGCTCTCGAGGCCGTCGACCTCCCGGAGCTCGTCCTCGATCGGGATCGTGACCTTCGTCTCGACGTCCTGCGCCGCCGCGCCGGGCAGCGTCCCCGTCACGATGAACATCGGCATCGTGGCTTCGGGGAAGCCCTCGACGTTCGTCCGGAGCATGGCGAGGAGGCCGAGCAGGACGATGGCCAGGGTGAGCGTGTTGACGAGCAGGTGACGCTCGACGAAGAAGCGGATCAGACGCTCCATCGCCTAGCCCTGCCCGTCGATCACGACGGCGATGCCGTCGTCGAGGGCGAATTGGCCGTCCCAGACCACGCGCTCCCCTTCGGCGAGCCCGTCGAGGACCTCGATCCACTCCCCCGCGCTCCGACCGGTCCGCACGCGGCGGCTGCGCGCGACGGCGGAATCGCCCTCTCCTTCGATGACGAAGACTTCGGGGTGTCCGTTCCGGCGCAGGAGCGCGGCGCGCTTCGTCAGGAGCCGCGGCGAGGCGTCCGCGTCCGGCAGCTCGACCGTGGCGACGAGGCCGTCGCGCAGGCGGCCGCTCGGGTCGTCCATGTGGAGCTCGATCGCGTAGGTCCCGTCCGTCGGAGAGGCCACGCGCGCGACGCTCTCGAGGCGCGCCTCGAAGATCGTTCCACCGAGATCGCGGAACGTGACGCGCGCCTGCGCCCCCGGCACGAGACGCGCGGCCTCGCCGGCGGTCACGCTGCCGATGATGCGGACCCGGGAGAGGTCGACGAGGACCGCGACCGGCGTGCCGGCGGAGACGAAGTCCCCGACGTCGACGGCGATCGAGTCGACCGTTCCCGCGAAGGGCGCGGCGATTCGCGTGTCGGCGAGGTTCCGCTTCGCGGTGTCGCGGGCCACCTCGGCGAGGGCGAGCTCGTCGCGGGCGCGGTCGACCGCGAGCTGGAGGTCGTCGTGTTGCTGGGTGCTGATCGCCTTCTGCTTGCGCAGGCGATCGCCCCGGGCGAACTCGCGCTTCGCGTGGGCGAGGACGGTCCGGGCCGCCGACAGCTGCGCCTCGGCGCGTCGCAGCTCGAGCTCCATCCGCGAGTCCTCGAGTCGCAGGATGACGCCGTTCGCGTCGACCGCGGTCCCGGGCTCCACCACGCGCTCGAGGACGCGGCCCCGGGTCTCGGCGGTGATCGTCGCGCGATGGAAGGCACGGACGGTCGCGGTGATCCGATCTTCCGTCGGCAGGGCATCGCGGCGCACGGGATCGATTCGCACGCGCAGCCGCGTCTCGGGAATCGCGACGACCGCTTCGGACGCCCCGCGCGACGAGGCGGGGCCGTCGTTGCATGCGAGCGAGAGCACGCCGCACGCGAGGATCGTCGACGCGACGGCGAGCGTTCCGCCGAAGGCGCGCGCGGCGCGCCGGCGGGTCGCGTTCGGGGACGAGAGGGGGCTCATGAGGCCTTCTCCGTTCGGGCGCGGAGGGCTTCGGACAGCAGCTTCTGGTTGTGCTCGATCAGGCGTTCGGGAAAGCCGCCGTCGAGCTCGAGCCCCAGGTGGGGCCCGACGATCGGGAGCATGAGGAAGGGGAAGCCGGACAGGCTTCCGATCGACATCGCGAGCATCCTCGGGTCGTAGTCGCCCGAGATCACGCCGTCGCGTTGGGCCTCTTCGATCCGGTCGATCATCATCGAGATCGGACCCCGCGCCATGAACTCGCCGATGAAGTCGCGGATCGGTGAGTCCTGACGCGCCAGCAGCTCGCGCATCACG
>JAUIMK010000514.1 GCA_030432735.1 bacterium | reverse complement strand
TGGAGGAGACGATGCGCCCTCCGTCGACCGGACGATCCGGCTCGACGAGCTCGTCGCCGCCGGAGAGGATCGCGACCCGCGGCCGCTGGTGGACCGAGACGATGGTCCGGCCGAGGGAAGCGAGGACTCCCAGGTGGGCGGCGCCTAACACGACCCCTTCGTCGATCAGACGATCACCGACGTCGAAGTCCTCGCCGCCGTCGCGCACGTTCGCCCGCGCCTCGGGCTCCGTTCGGATCTCGACGCGGTCGGCGCCCTGGTCCGTGTCTTCCTGCATGACGACGGCATCGGCCCCGGGCGGGATCGGCGCGCCGGTGAAGATCCGCGCGGCTTCTCCCGCTTCGAGCGGCCGCGCCGCCTGCCCGCCGGCCGGCACCTCGTAGGCCACGGGCAGCGTGCGGGGCGCGTCCGGGCCGACCCCGCGCAGGTCCTCTCGGCGAACCGCGTAGCCGTCCATCGCCGAGCAGTCCGCCGGCGGGTGACGCCGGGCCGCCACGATCGCCTCGGCGAGCACGCGCCCGGCCGCGTCCGACGCCGAGATCGTCTCCGCACCGAGCCGCGGCGTCTCCTCGAGGATCGCCGTCTGGGCTTCGGCCACGGTCAGTCCCTGCCGCATCGCGCTCCCGACTCCTCCGCCGCGTCCCGCGCGAGCGATCGCGACTCCCCCGCGGAGCCGGCTTCGACCGATCGCGACGCCCGCACGGCGTTCGACCTGGCCGGAACGGTACCCGGTGTGAACCGATCCTGGGAGCCCCTGAGCCCCTCGCCCGCGGGGCGACCGATGTCGGACGGCGCGTCTTCCGACGAAAACCTGTGCCGATTCTGGACCTTGCAGCGATCCCCGCCCCGGCTAGATTGGCGCCCGACCCCAATTGCCCAAAAAACAGGCAAACTCATGACCCTCGATCTCCAGGGCATCTTCGATGCGCTCCTCGAAGGCGTCGTCGTCCTCGACGACGCGGGACGCGTCGAGTTCAGCAACGGTGAGGCCCGCCGCCTGCTCGATGCCGTCGCCCTCGAGAGCAGCGCGGGTAAGCGCCTGACCGACACGCTCGGCCCCGACCACCCGCTCTCGCGAATCGTCGAGCGCGTGCGCCTCTCCGGCCGACCCGCCATCCACGACGAGGTCGAGTTCCCTCGCCGCCTCGCCGCACCGCTCCCCGTCGACGTCTCGGTCTCGCTCCTCGGCGACGAACATCCGCGCCCCGGTGCCCCCCGCCCCCTCGCCGTCACCATCCGGGACCGAAGCGCCGCCCGATCCCTGCGCGAGGAGATCCGCGAGCGCGAACGCCAGGAGTCCTACGGCCACATCGCGGCGGGCATCGCCCACGAAGTCAAGAACCCGCTCGGCGGGATCCGCGGCGCCGCCGAGCTGCTCGCGCTCCGGGCCGAGGACGACCGGGCGCGGAAGGCCGCCGCGCTGATCGTCGGAGAGGTCGATCGGATCTCCGGGCTGGTCGACGAGCTGATGGTCTTCGCGCGCGGCGACGAGCTCGACCTCGAGTACGTGAACATCCACCAGCCCCTCGACTCCCTGCTCGACCTGCTCGAGCTCGAACGAGGCTACGAAGAGATCCGCGTCGAACGCATCTACGACCCGTCGCTGCCGGAGATGAAGGCGGATCCCGCGAGGCTCCAGCAGATCTTCCTGAACCTGGCACGCAACGCGATGCAGGCGATGGAGAAGACCGGCGGCACGCTCACGCTCTCGACGGGCATGACCCTCGAACATCGGCTCGTCGGCCCCGACGGACGACCGCGACCCACGATCGAAGTCTGCGTCAGCGATACCGGCCCGGGCATCCCGCCCGACACCCTCGACCGGCTCTCCACGCCCTTCTACACCACGAAGCAAAGGGGGACCGGTCTCGGCCTCTCGGTCGCCCGACACTGGATCCGCTGCCACGGCGGTCGGCTCCGCCTCGACTCCGTCGAAGGCGAAGGCACGCGAGCTGCGGTCGACCTCCCGCTCGAACCCCTTCTTCCG
>JAUIMK010000166.1 GCA_030432735.1 bacterium | reverse complement strand
GACGCCGTCGAGGTTCACGTCGAGGACGAACTTCCAATCGTCGAAGGTGCAGTCGCGCATCGCGCCGCCGAGATAGACGCCCGCGTTGTTGAAGACGAGATCGACCCCGCCGAACTCCGAGTGCGCCGCGCCGAAGAGGGCGTCCACGGCGTCGGGATCGCGCACGTCGGTCGGGACGGCCAGGCTTCGGACGCCTCGTCCCGCGAGCTCGCGGGCGGCGGCGTTCGCGGCGTCCGGGTCGATGTCGGCGATCACGAGGCGAGCGCCCTCGCCGGCGAGGGCACGGGCGATTCCCTGGCCGATGCCGGAGGCGCCCCCCGTCACGATCGCGACCTTGTCCTCGAAATCCTGCATGCAGCCTCCGGATGGTGCGCGCGGCCGCGCCTTCGTGGGGGACCACGATACACCCTCGGAGGCCTCGGACCGAAGTGCGGCGGCGAATTTTCAGGCCGGCTCCTGGCTGGTAGGCTCGGGAATCCCCCATGGAGGACCGAGTGAGCGCGACCCTCGTACCCGAGCCCGATCCCTCGAGCCCGCGCGTGCCCCGGCTCGTGGCGAAGGCGGCGCTGTTGCTTCTCGCCGCGTCGACCACCTTCGGTTGCGCCTCCGTGTCCCCCTGGAACCAGCGCTTCGTCGAGGTGGTGACGCCCAACTTCGTCCTCGTATCGAGCTTCGACGAGGAGGCGACCCGCACCCTGGCGAGCGACCTCGAGACGTTCCACGCGGGCGTGCTCTACGCGCTCGGTTTGCCGCCGGACGCAAGGCTGCCCCGACGCACGCAGGTCGTCGCGTTCGACGACCGCGGGTTCGGCCCTTCGTTCTCGGTCCGGGGCGAGCCGGCCGTCCTGCTTCCGGCCGTCGAGGCGCCGGTCCTGGTGATCCGCGCCCCCGGTCCCCTCTCCGAACGCGTGGGGGCCGACGTCCGGCATCGCTATGCGCATCGGGTGCTCCGCGCGCGCTCCCGGTCGCTTCCGCCGCTCTGGTACGCCGAAGGTCGCGCGCAGGTCGCCGGGACGATCCGGGTGTCGGGCTCGGTGGCGGAGATCGGTCGGCTCCACCCGGAGTTCGCGCGGGCGACCGCCGAGTGGAAGCGCGGTGATCTCGCGGACGTCTTCGACGTCACGCGCCTCGACGATCGTTCGCGCGCCTCGCGTCGCGATTTCGAGGCAGCGAGCTGGGCGCTCGTGCATACGATCCTCTTCGATGGCCCCCGCAAGCAGGAGGGGCTGCGGGCGCTCGAGCGCGTCCGGAGCGCCTTCGGGAGCGGCCGGCCGGGTGCGTTGGCGACGGCGGTCCGTGCCCTCGGCGGGCGGTCGGAGCTCGCCGAGCGGGTCTGGGCGCACGTCGGTTCGAAGAAGCACCGGGTCGATCGGGTGCAGATCGCGGACCTCGATTCCGACGCGATCGCGATGCGCCCGCTCTCGGCCCGGGACGCCCGCGTGGTCCTGGCCCGGCTGGCGCTCGACCTCGGTCGCCCGGGGCTCGCGCTCGAGTATTTCGACCGCGTGCCCGCGCCACGAGACGCGGACGTCGACGCCGGTCGAGCGATCGCGCTGCTGCGTCTCGGGCGGGTCGAGGACGCGCGGCGGGGGATCGCCGAGCGGGCGAGGGAGGCGGCCGCGAGCGAGCTTGCGCTCGAGCTCGAGCTCGAGCGGGCGCGGGTGAGCCCGGACTCCGGGGAGCGCGACGAACGTCTCGCCCGCGTGCTGGCCTGGCTTCGCGAGGGCGACGCGACGCGACCGGGGACGGCGCGCGCCTGGCTCGCGCTGGCGCGTCTGGTCGACGGAACGCTCTCGAGCGGGACGGGTGAGCCGGTGACGGCGGAGCTCTGCCTCGCGTCGGCCCGCGCGGTCGGGACCGGCTCGCTCGAGGTCGAGCTGGTCGCGGCCGAGCTTCGCCGGCGGAAGGGGCAGGCGCGCGCTGCCGCGTTCCACGCGCGCGAAGTCGTCTCCCGGAGTCACGACCCGACGCTCCAGGAGCGCGGTCGCGTCTATCTCGAGGCCGTCGACTGAACGCTTCGGTCAGCCGGGGTGTACCAGATGGGCGACGACCACGCGCGTTCCTGGGCCGTCCGTGGAATCGCCGGGTCGTCGCAGGCCGCCGGGCGTGCCTCGCCCGACAGCCGGGCGCAGGCGCGCGCGTACGCGCGGCAGCTCGGGTTCTCGACGACGCGCGCGTAGTAGGCGGCGCGCTCCTCCGGATCGAAGTCGGGGTCGACCCAGCGCGCGCACAGCGAGGCGGCGCCCGGGCCTCGGGGCGTGCAGGTCAGGGGATCGACGCTCGCGTCGTTCGCCGAGCCCGCGACGTCGACGACCTGCTGGATCGCGCGGCCCTGGTCGTCGGACGTGACCTTGATGACCTGGAGTCGTTGCAGGAGGCCGCCCGGATGACCCTCGACGCCGGGGTCGGCGAGGGCGCTTGCCAGGAAGGTCGGTCCGGATGGCGTGGCGCGCGGCGGGAGGTCGGCGCCCATTGGCACCCCCGCGGCGTACGCGCGCCGCGCCAGGTCCGGTCGGCTGCACAGATCGCCCGGCAGGTCCCAGCCGCCGAAGAACCGCAGCTCGATTCGCGGGCCGCTCGTCGCGAAGGTCTCGCGCCGCTCGAAGGCATCGAAGAGCGCGTCGCGGGTGTTCTCCTCGGCCCAGACCCCGGCGAGTCCGCCGGGGTTGTCGTTGCCGAAGCTGTTGGTGCGCTGGGGGCGGGCGACGCCGTCGCGGATCCATTCGTCGGTGTCGCCGGGGAGCCCCTCGTGGATGTCGGTCGATCCGATGAAGCCGACCTGGAAGGGGTTGTCTCCGACGCGTTCGGCCTCGTGGAGCCCGCGCGCGACTGCGTAGCGGGCGAAGTCGCGGCGCGTGAAGCAGCCACGGCCCATCAGTGCCCCGCCTCCGACACCGTCGCCACAATCCTCCACCGGTCCGTCGACCGGCCGTCGGTACTTCTCGAAGCCGCAGAGCTCGTCCGGCGCGCCGAGGACGCCCGCCAGCCCGTTCCGGCATTCGGAGTCGCCCTTGATCTGGAACATCTCGACCAGGGGCTCCATCCGTCGTCGCAGCGTCGTGTAGGCGCGTCGCTCGGCGGGCGTCTCGGCGCCGCCGTAGTCGAGGGAGAAGACCCGGCCGTTCGAGAGGTTCGGATTGTGGGGGATCGTGACGGCATCGCAGCCGGTCCCCGCGTCGACGCAGGTCTCGGCCAGGGATCGCCAGAGGCCCAACGCTTCCGGCGTGGTGCGCGAGGAGACGGGCAGGTCCGGCACCGTGTCGTTCCGGAAGATCACGTTGCGATGGACCTTCGACATCTCCGGGTTCGAGGAGTACTCGTAGGCGACGAAGGTGCTGAATTCGCAGGGGCGGTCGTGGCGCGCCGCCGCGTCCTGGATCTCCTGCCAGGCGCTGCGCATGCCCTCGAGGCAGCGGGCGCCGGTCGCGACGCCCCCTTCCCCGCAGACCGTCTCGCCGTCGAGGTCTTCGAGCAGCGCCACGATCTTCGCGACGCCGTCCGCGAGGTCGCCGACCGGGCCCCAGGGCGCGCGGAAGCGGCGGCAGACCTCGCTGTCATAGGCGCCACTCTCCGGTGTCGTGCAGACCCAGGGGCCGCCCAGCATCTCGGCATGATCGGTCACGGCGGCGAAGTCGAGCGGGCGCGGGATCGTCGCCTCGGCGGTGACGACGCCTGATTGCGTGAGGACGTTCATGCCCGCCTTGCCGCGTCCGCTGGCGAATCGATACGCGTCGTCGGGACGAGTCCGGGTCTGGAAGACGTACGCGTCGGAGGAGAGCTGCGTGTGGACGTGCAGATCGCCGAAGAACGCCCGGCGCGCTTCCGTTGCGTCGGTACATCGAGAATGCGCTTCGGCCGCGGCGGCCTCCAGCGCCCCCATGGTCGACGCGGTCGCCATCCCGAGGATCAGCGCGAGGAGGCGTGTCGGTCGCTTCGCCCGGATCATGACGCGCGGGTCACGTCGATCAGGATTCCCGAGAGATGGGACATGCCCGAGAGGGGCTCCACGTGCTCGAGGCCGTCCCCGGCCAGCAGGTTCGAGTTGACCCCCGGATGCTTCGAGGCGTGCGAGAGGCCGTCGGCCTTCGCGTGTCCCCAGCACTGCGGGATGGCGACGGTGCGCGGCATCATCTCGTCGCTCACGCGCACCGGGATCCGGATCTTCCCGTGGTCCGATCGGACCTCGACGTCGTCGCCGTTCGCGACCCCGATCCGTGCCGCGTCCTCGGGATTCAGGTAGGCGTGGTTGGTCGGCTCGCGGACCAGCGCTTCGCTGTTCGAGGAGGCCGTGTTCATCCGCTTGATCTGGCGGAGTCCGATCAGCTTGAGGCGGTCCCGGTTCGCGAGCTCTTCCGCGTAGAAGCGCTCGGTGTTCCGTTCGAAGGCTTCGACCACCGGGGCCGGCGCGAGCGCGACCTTCTTGTCGCGGGTCAGGACGCGGTCGGTTCCCAGGAAGTTGTCGCCTTCGTTCTCCGGGAGGAGGAGGCCGTGCGGATGGTCCTTCCGCATCGCGGCGACGCCCGGCATCCCCGCTCCCTTGAGCATCCCGTCCATCAGCCGCTCGGTTCCCGGAAGGAACCGACCGATCGGCGAGTAGAGTGCCTTCGCATAGCTCTTCGCGGCGAAGGAGAGCAGCTTCTTGCCGAAGAGGTCGACGCCGAGCTCGTCGGCGAGGCGGACGTAGATCCACCACTCCGGTCGCACGTCCGGCGGCGCCTCGAGGACCGGGTCCGCGTAGATCATGTAGGGCGTCGGGCACGCGCCGGCGAAGCTCTGGAGCGCATAGGGCATCTCCGGCCGCTCCATCCACGTCTGCGCGGGCAGCACGTAGTCGGCGATCGAGCCGACCTCGTTGCGGAAGAGGTCGATCGAGACCAGGAGGTCGAGGGACTCGAAGGCCTCGTCGAGGCGGCCGTTCGGGTTGCTGCAGGCGAGGATTGGATTGCTCGCCTCGACGATCATCGCGGTCACGCGCCCGGGCGCGTCGGTCAGGATGTCGTCGGCAAGCATGCCGGAGGGCTGGATGCCCGAGACGGTCGGGAGGCCGTCCTCGCGATCGAAGGTCAACCCGAGCTCGCCCATCGCCTCGCCCATGTCGATCAGGCCAGATCCGAGGAGCGTGCCACCCTTGCGGTCGAGGTTGCCGCTGATCGCGTTGATCGCTTCGAGGAGCCAGAAGCAGGGGGAGCCGCTTCGGCCCTGGTTCACGCCGGTCGCCATGTAGAGGGCCGCGCCGGTCTGGCCGGGGCCGCTTCGGCGGCTCGCCTCGGCGTGGGCGCGGACGAGCTCGCGGAGCGTCTCCGCCGGCACGCCGGTGACCTCGGCCTGGCGCTCGGGGGTCCAGACCTCGACGCACCGCGCGAGGGTCTCGAAGCCGGTCATGTGGCGGTCGACGCGCTCGCGGTCCACGTGTCCGCCGCGGATCAGCTCGTTCGCGAAGGCCGCGAGGAAGAAGACGTCGGTGTCGGGGCGGATGAAGAGGTGCTCACCGGCGCGGGCGGTCTCGATCCGGCGCGGATTCACGAAGACGACCCGGCCGCCTCGCCGGGTGATCTCGCCGAAGCGCTCCTGGGCCCGGGGCAGGTGGTAGAGCGTGTTCCCCGAGACCGCCGGGTTCCCGCCGAGCACCATCATGAACGAGGTCCGTTCGACGTCCGGGTACATGAGGCGCATGGGCGCGCCGTACATCTCCCCGTTCACGCGAAACTTGTTCATCGTGTCGCAGGTGCCGGTCCCGTACATGCGCCGCGTCCCGAGCCCTTCGTAGAGCGCGGTCCGGAACATCGGTGACATCAGGATCGCGCCGCCGGCGGACCCCACGAAGTGGGCGAAAGTCTCCGGGCCGTGACGGTCGATCTGGGTACGGATCCGGTCGGCAATCTCGCGGATCGCCTGGTCCCAGGAGATCTCCTCCCACCGGTCGCCGGTCCGCTTCATCGGATGCAGCACGCGGTCCGGGCTGTGCTGGGTCGCTCCCCAGCGCGTGCCCTTGACGCAGGCGTAGCCCTTGCTCACGACGTGCTTCGGATCCGGCCGGATGTCGACGACCCGGTTGTCCTCCACGTCGACCTCGAGGCCACACGTGGCCTCGCAGATCCGGCAGAACGTGATCTTCGTCTCGACACCCATCCCACGACTCCTTCCGGTCGCCTGCGAAGGCCGACGACACGCCGAAGCGTACAGAATTCGCGAGTGTGCGCGGCCCGCGAGTTCCATAGACTGGGGAGCCCCGACCCCGTTCCGTACGGGTCGCCAGAGGAGAGGAAGAGCATGCGCGCAGCCGTGATGACCGGAGTGAACCAGCCGCTCGAGATCCTGGACATCGACGTGGATCAGCCCCAGGCGAACGAGGTACTGATCCGGACGGCCGCGGCCGGGGTCTGCCACAGCGACATGCACTTCCACGAGGGCAAATATCCGAGCGCCGTGCCGATCGTGCTGGGACACGAGGGCGCCGGCGTCGTCGAGGCGGTCGGGTCGGACGTGACCTACGTGAAGCCCGGGGATCACGTGATCACCTGCGTCTCGATCTCGTGTGGAGAGTGCCGGATGTGTCTGCGCGGTCGGCCCTACCTCTGCCCGCACGAGAACATGGTGCGGGGGGCCGATGCACCGCCGCGCTTGTCGCACGGTGGCGAGATCGTCCATCAGCTCACCGAGCTCTCCTGCTATGCCGAGCAGATGCTCGTGCACGAGAAGGCGGTCGTGAAGGTCACGAAGGAGCTGCCTCTCGATCGGGCCGCGCTGATCGGCTGTGCCGTGACGACCGGCGTCGGGGCGGCCCAGAACACGGCGAAGGTCGGACCCGGCGACGTCGTCGCGGTCGTCGGCTGCGGCGGGATCGGGCTGAATGCCATCCAGGGCGCGCGCCTCGCCGGTGCCGAGCGGGTGATCGCCGTCGACATGCTCGCGGACAAGCTCGAGCTGGCGCGCACCTTCGGCGCGACGGACACCGTCGATGCGAGCCAGTGCGAATCGGTCTCCGAGATCCTCGAGATGACCGGTGGCGGGGTCGATCACGCGATCGAGGCGGTCGGCTTGAAACAGACCGCCGAGGATTGCTTCAACATGCTGGCGAGCGGCGGAACGGCGACGGTGATCGGGATGATCCCGATCGGGACGACCGTCGAGGTGCAGGGCGTGGCGCTGCTGGCGGAGAAGAAGCTCCAGGGATCGACGATGGGCTCGAACCGCTTCCGGATCGACATGCCGACCTACGCGAATCTCTATCTGCAGGGGCGTCTCAAGCTCGACGAGCTCGTGTCGCGCACGCTCACCCTGGACGAGATCAACGACGCATTCGACGCGCTCCGGAAGGGCGAGGTCGCCCGCTCCGTGATCGCCTTCGGCTGACGGCATGGCGGCGGAGGAAAGCGACGAGGGATCGGGAATGAAGCTTCGCGAGGATTGGCTCGCTTCCGTCGAGGAGGAGATCCTCGAGCCGGAACGGCCGATCCTCGATCCCCATTTCCATCTCTTCGAGGAGAACCCGACCTTCCCGAGATACACCCTCGCCGACCTCCAGCGGGACACGTCGCGCCACAACGTGACCGGCGCGATCTACATGGAGTGCGAGGAGGGGTATCGCCGAGACGGACCGGAGCATCTCCGGCCGGTCGGTGAGACGGAGCGGGTCCACGAACGCGCCCGCGAGGCGGCCGCTTCGCCGGATGGAGTGCAGATCGTCGCCATGATCGGCGACGCCTGGCTGGTGAACGGGCCCGACCGGGTCGCCGAGACGCTCGATGCCCATCTCGAGACGGGCCCGCTCTTCCGAGGCGTGCGGGACATGGGCATCTGGGATCCGAGTCCGCAGATCGCGCGGGTCGACTACGCGACGGATCCCGACTGGTACGGACAGGACGTCTTCCGCGCCGGCTTCGCGGAGATCGCGAAGCGCGGGCTCGTCTTCGACGGGTACCAGTACCACACCCAGCTTCCCTCCCTCGCGGCGCTCGCTCGTGCCTTCCCGGACACCACGATCGTCGTGGACCATCTCGGATCGCCGCTGGGCGACGGTCCGTATGCGGGCAAGGCCGACGAGATCTTTCCGGACTGGCAGACGAACCTCGGACTCGTGGCGGGCTGCCCGAACACGGTCATCAAGCTCGGCGGACTCGCCATGCCCTGGAACGGATTCGGCTGGGAGGCGCGGGCGAAGCCGCCGACCAGCGATGAGTTCGTCGCGACCTACGCCCGCTACTACGACCACGCGATCGAGACCTTCGGGCCCGATCGCTGCATGTTCGAGAGCAACTTCCCCGTCGACAAGCTCTCGCTCTCGTACGACGTGCTCTGGAATGGCTTCAAGAAGCTCGCGGCGGGCTACTCGGAGGCCGAGAAGGAGGCCCTCTTCGGAGGGACCGCGCGGCGGGTCTACGGGGTGGAGAGCGCCTGAAGACGGCCGCGCGCTCGTCGCGCTAGGCTCGGACCGAGACGCTTCGAAGGAGCCGGACCCATGACCGCCCCCCTCGCCGGAATCAAGGTCGTCGAGATCGCGAGCTTCGTCGCGGTTCCCGCGGCGGGCGCGCTGCTCGCCGACATGGGGGCGGAGGTCGTGAAGGTCGAGGTGCCCTGGGGCGAGGTCTATCGCCACGCCTCGCCGAAGCTCGCGGGCTTCGATTCGGATTTTCCGGGGGGCGCGCCGTACCAGATGGACAACCGCGGCAAGCGCTCCCTGGGGCTCGACCTCGCGCTGCCGCAGGCGCAGGACGCGCTTCGCAAGGTGATCACCGGGGCCGACGTCGTCATCACGAACGTCCTGCCGGCGCGCCTCGAGAAATACGGCCTCGATCCCGAGACGCTGCGTCGCAGCCAGCCCTCGTTGATCTTCGCGCGGCTCTCCGGATACGGTCCCCAAGGCGATCGCGCGAACGATCCCGCCTTCGACTACACCGCCTTCTGGTCGCTCTCCGGCTTGATGGATCACCTCCGGGATCTGGATGCGCCGCCCGGATGGATGCGTCCCGGCGTGGGGGACCACTCCGCGGCGATGGCGATGGTCACCGGGATCCTCGGGGCGCTGCGCGTGCGGGATCAGGGGGGAGAGGGGCAGATCATCGACGTCGCTCTCCAGCAGATCGGCCACTACATCAACGGCAACGACACGGCGAACGCCCTCGCGACCGGGGAGACGCCGCCGCGGCACGACCGCAAGGCGCCGCGTAATCCGCTCTGGAACCACTATCAGACGCGCGACGGACGCTGGCTCTTCCTCGTGATGATCGAAGCCGACCGCTACTGGCCCACCTTCACGAAGCTGATCGAGCGTCCCGATCTCGCGACGGACGAGCGCTTCGCGAACGCCGTCGAACGATTCCGGAACAGCCGGGCGCTGGTCGAGATCCTCGATGCGCTCTTCGCGGAAAGAACCCTGGCCGAGTGGGAAGAGGCGCTCGACCGCGATCGGATCATCTGGGCGCCGGTCCGGACGCTGGCGGAGGCGATTCGCGACCCGAACGCGAACGAGAGCGGCATGTTCGTCACGGTCGACCATCCCGAGTTCGGCAGGTTCAAGACCGTGGCGCCGCCCTTCCGCATGTCCGACCACGCGATGACGGGGGACGCTCCGGCGCCGCTCCTCGCGGTCGATACGGCGGACGTGCTCGCCGAGGCGGGCGTCGACGACGAGACGATCGCGCTGATCGTCTCGTCCTCGAGCTAGGCGGGAGGGACGGGATGGCGGCAGCGGAAATCATGGAGGACGCGTCGATGGATCTCGATCACGACATCGTGATCGTCGGATCCGGCTTCTCCGGAATCGGCGCCGCGGTCGAGCTCCAGCGCCGCGGCTTCCACGACTACGTGATCCTCGAGAAGGCGGACGAGATCGGCGGGACCTGGCGCGATGCGACCTATCCGGGCCTCGAAGTCGACATGCCTTCGTTCATCTACTCGTACCCCTTCGCGATGAGCGCCGAATGGGATCACGTCTATCCACGGGGACGCCAGCTCCTCGACTACACGAAGGCGACGGCGGCGCGCTTCGGCGTCGAAGCGCACGTCCGGACGGGATGTCCCGTCCGGCGCTCGACCTGGGACGATGACGAAGGCGTCTGGACGACCGAGCTCCGAGACGGGGAACGGATCCGATCCCGGGTTCTCGTGAGTGCCTCGGGGCTGCTCGTCGATCCGAAGCTTCCCGAGATCGCCGGGATCGAGACCTTCGCCGGCCCCGTCGTCCATACCGGTCGTTGGGACCACGACGTCACGCTCGACGGCAAGCGGGTCGGCGTGATCGGGACCGGCGCGAGCGCGATCCAGGTCGTGCCGGCGATCGTCGACGACGTGGCCGCGCTCTCGGTCTTCCAGCGCACGCCGATCTGGCTGATGTCGAAGCCGGACGCCGAGATCCCGGACCGGTTGAAGCGTCTCTTCGAGCGCCTTCCCTTCCTGCAGCGCCTGGCGCGCTGGGCACTCTTCGCGGTCGTCGAGCTGACCCTCGGGCCCGGATTCATCCACTACAAGAAGTTCCCCTTCCTGGTGGAGCGTCTCGAGCGCAGTCTGGTCGAGCCGATGCGATCGCAGGTCGACGACCCCGAGATCCAGGAGAATCTGATTCCCGACTACAGCTTCTTCTGCAAGCGACCCAGCTTCTCGAACACCTACTACCCCTGCTTCAACCGCGACCACGTCGAGCTCGTCACCGACACGATCGAGAAGATCGAGCCCGCCGGAATC
>JAUIMK010000165.1 GCA_030432735.1 bacterium | reverse complement strand
CGTCGCCGGCCATGCGATAGGCGCGGTGGCCGATCAAGCCTGCGCAGAGCAGCGGGGCCGCGGCGACGTCGTCGTAGGCGTCGGGGAGCGGGAAGCAGTAGCGCGCGTCGGCGACCGCGTACTCCGCGTAGCCTCCGTCCCGCTGGTAGCCGGTGAAGCGCGCCGCCGCGCACAGGTTCTCGCGACCGCGCGCGCAGTCCTCGCACGCGCCGCAGGTCCAGCCGAGCCACGGAATGCCGACGCGCTCTCCGACCGCGAGCTTCGTTCCACCCGGGAGCGCGGGCCCCAGGGCATCGACCTCCCCCACGATCTCGTGTCCCGGCACGATCGGGAGCACCGGCTCGGTCAGCTCGTCATCGATCACGTGCAGATCGGTCCGACACACGCCGCATGCACGAACGCGCACGCGGACCTCGCCCTCGCCGGGCTCGGGGATCGGGATCCGCTCCTCTCGCAGGCCGCGACCGTCGCCGTGGTATCGCATGGCCCGCATGTCGCGTGCCGATGCGCTGCCTTCGTTCGCCATGCGCCGATTGTACCCCGCCTCCGTCCGCGGCCTCCCCTCAAGCCGCTTCGACGCCGCGTCGATCCGCAGGAGGATGCGCATCCTCACCTGCCCTCCGGAGCATTTCGGCGTCGACTACGTGATCAACCCCTGGATGGAGGGGCAGATCGGTCGGGTCGATCGCGAGCGCGCCCACGCCCAGTGGTCCGCGCTCTTCGACGACGTCTCGCGCTTCGCCTCCGTCGAGCAGGTCGAGGCGGACCCGGGCAGCCCCGACATGTGCTTCACCGCGAACGCCGCCCTCGTCGAGGGCAGCCGCGCCGTCCCCGCCCGCTTCCGCAACACCGAGCGCCGCGCCGAGGAGGCGCCCTTCGCGCGCTGGCTCGCGGCCGACGGTGCCCGCGTGACACCGCTCCCGGACCGCGACCCCTTCGAGGGAGAGGGGGACGCGCTCTTCCAGCCCGAGGAGCCGCTGCTCTGGGCGGGCTACGGCGTGCGGACGGCGCTCGAGGCGCACGTGGGACTGGCGGAACGCTTCGGCGTCGAGGTGGCGAGCCTGCGTCTCGTCGACCCGCGCTTCTACCACCTGGACACGTGCTTCACGCCCCTGCCCGGCGGGCGGGTCGTGTACTTCCCGGCGGCGTTCGATGCGCGGTCGCGACGCGAGATCGAGCGGCGGGTGCCGGCGCCCCGGCGGCTCGAGGTCGACGACGCGGACGCGATGGGCTTCGCGTGCAACGCGCTCCGCGTCGACGACCGGCTCTTCCTGAACACCGCGAGCCCGGCCCTGCAGGACGCGCTCGCGAACTGGGGCTTCGAGACGCGATGCCATCCCGTCTCGGAGTTCCTGCGCGCCGGCGGCGGCGTGAAGTGCCTCTCCCTCCAGCTCGAACAAGCGGTCCTCGATCGTCCGGCGGCGGTGCCGTCGTCCGCGATCCGCGCGACCGACGTCGTGCTCCGGGGCGATCTCCTCGACGCCGGCCTGTTGCGCCGCGCGCTCGACGCGGTCACCGGCGGCTGCGGCAGCTTCCGGGTCGATGCCCTCGACCTGGCCGAGCGAAAGGACCAGCCCTCCGTCGCCCGGCTCCGCGTCGTCGCGCCGGACGAGGCCCATCTCGACGCGATCGCGGAGGGCCTCACCGCGCTCGGCGCTTCGCCCGGCGAGCTCGACGGACGGGAACGCGATCGGGACGCCGCGAGCTAGCCCGTCCCGCGGCGCGCGGCGCGCGGGGCGCGGGGCGTATCAGGCGTAGCGGTCGACGAGGTAGCGGATGATGTCCGCCGACTCGGGCAGCCACTCGACGTCGCCGTCGGCGCCTTCGATCCGGAGGACCGGGACGGTGCCGCGACCGGTCGCTTCGACCAGCGCGCTTCGATGCCCCGGGTCCTGCATCGTGTTGCGGAGCGGCACCTCGAGGTCGAGCTCCTCGATCGCGCGGAGCACCCGCGCGCAGTACGGACACTGCGGATAGCCGTAGAGGGAGATCGCTCCCTCCTTGCCTGCCGAACCCGACGCCGTCATCGCCCCTCCTGCCTCGCTTCGATCGCGCGCCGCGGATTCTAGCGTCCGCCCGGCGCGGGCGGCCCGGGCGGCGGGTCGCCGCTCGTTCCCCCGGTACCGAATCGTACGGCACCCGCCCGGGCCTGACGGAAATCCGACGCTCCGCGGCGCGAGGCGCCGCCCGGGGCGGCGCCCCGCGCGGGCGTCGGCGCGCCAACCCGTTGGAATCGAGCGGCTTTTCGGCATCCCCCGCCGGCTCGATCCGGCTGGCACGCATCCTGCTCTTCCCGTCCCCATCCGGGGGAACGAATGGAAGATTTCGCGAACGACACCGCCACCTGGCTCGAATCCGAGCTCCACGACGCACCGGTGGTCGAGTGCGAGCTGGGCTCGCTGATCGCCGCCGCCTCGGCCTGGACCGAGGACGAGCAGGAGCTCGACGACCTCCTCGGCGGCCTCGTGGAAACCGGCCAGATCGCGCTCTCGATCGGCTGATCCGGATCCCCGCGGCGTCCGGTCTTCGCCGGTCCCCCGGATCGACGCGTCCCTCCGCGCCCGAGCCGCCGGGATCCCCGTCTCCCGTGGATCCGGGGCCCGATTCGGATAGGCTTGCGCCCTCCTTTCAAGGGAGCGCACGTGCTCGCGCGGCGCTCCCGCCACCTCGGCGCAAGCCCCATCCGGAATCGACCCACGACATGGCACGAGTCAACGACAACTATCTCAAGCTGGCCGCCGGCTACCTCTTTCCCGAGATCTCCCGCCGCATGGACGTCTTCACGTCCGCGAATCCCGACGCCGACGTGATCAAGCTCGGGATCGGCGACGTGGTGCTGCCCCTCGGCGAAGCGGTCCGCCAGGCGATGCACGACGCCATCGACGAGATGGCGACCACCGACGGCTTTCGCGGCTACGGCCCGAGCGAGGGCTACGACTTCCTGCGCGAAGCGATCGCCGAGAACGACTTCGGCTCCCGGGGCGTACGGATCGACCCGAGCGAGATCTACGCCTCGGACGGCTCCAAGTGCGACTCGGCGAACATCCAGGAGATCTTCGCCGACGACTGCTCGCTGGCCGTGTCGGATCCGGTCTACCCGGTCTACGTCGACACGAACGTGATGGCCGGGCGGACGGGCGCTCCCGACGCGGACGGACGGTATGCGGGCATCACCTACCTGCCCTGCACGGAAGAGTCCGGCTTCATGCCCGCGCTCCCCGACGCGCCCGTCGACCTCGTCTACCTCTGCTCGCCCAACAACCCGACCGGCACCGTCGCACCGAAGGAAGAGCTCGCGAAGTGGGTCGAGTGGGCGCGGGCGAACGAGGCCATCCTGCTCTTCGATGCCGCCTACGAGCGCTTCATCACCGAAGACCATCTGCCGCACTCGATCTACGAGATCGACGGCGCGCGGGAGTGCGCGATCGAGTTCCGCAGCTTCTCGAAGACGGCGGGCTTCACCGGCATCCGCTGCGCCTACATCGTGATCCCCGAGGAGCTGAAGGGCCGGGACGCGAACGGTGAGCAGGTCCCCGTCTCGAAGCTCTGGAGCCGCCGGACGAACACCAAGTTCAACGGCATCTCCTACCCGGTCCAGCGCGGCGCCGAAGCGATCTACTCCGCCGAGGGCGCCAAGGAGGTCCAGGCGAACATCGACTACTACATGGCGAACGCGGGCCTCATCAAGGAGGGGCTCTCGAAGGCCGGCTTCACCACCTTCGGCGGCGTGAACGCGCCGTACGTCTGGTTGAAGACGCCGGACGGGCAGGACTCCTGGCAGTTCTTCGACGCTCTGCTCTCAAAGGCCCACGTCGTCGGCACGCCGGGCTCGGGCTTCGGCGCCTGCGGCGAAGGCTATTTCCGCCTCTCGGCATTCGGCATTCGCGAGAAGGTCGAAGAGGCCATCGAGCGGATCACCCGGGCGTTCTGACGAACGCTCCCCGACGGACGCGGACGGGGCCGTGTCCGCACTGCCGGTGACAACTCGCCCCCGACGACGTAACTATTGCGCCCCGACCGGGCACTCCCGCCCAGACCGGGCTCGCCGAGAAGGCACGCCCACCCGCCTCCGGAACCGTTCCGGCGGCGAACGAACCGGGCGACGCCGCCAACGGAGACGAATCGTGACTTCTAGCATCCGAAACGACCTCGAGACCCCCTTCCGCAAGTCCCTCCTGCTGCTCGCCCTGCTCGGCACCGTGCTCACCGGCGCGCCGGCCTTCGCCGCCGAGTCCCTCTTCGGCGCAGGCGAGCTCCGCGGCTACGATGACTACACGGGACCCTATGCGGCCTTCGGCGTGGTGATCGGACGCGTCGACTACGACGACGGCGTCGACAGCGAGGCGAGCGGCGGCTTCACGCTGACCGGCGGCTACCGCTTCCTGCCCTGGCTCTCGGGCGAGGCCCACTTCATCTTTCTCGGTGGCAACGACAACGTCGAGATCGGCAACAACGACTTCGACAGCGAGGGCTTCGCCTTCACCTTCGGCCCCAAGATCTACCCCCTCGCGCTGATGGACGAGTCTCCGATTCCCGAGACGATCCAGCCCTACGCGACGATCGGCATCGGCGGCGGTGAGCTCGAGGTCGATGCACCGAATACCGACGCGGAGGACTCGTTCGTCGCGCGATTCATCCTCGGCGTCGACATCTGGGCGACCGACAACGTGGGCTTCTTCGTCGAGGGCGGCGGCTATGCCGTCGAAGAGGACTCCGTGGACGGAATCGGCGTCTTCACGTTCGGCGCTCAGTACCGGTTCTAGCGGGACGCGCTCCGGGGAGCGATCGGTTCTCCCGGTACCAGTACCGGTACCGATCCACGAAGCCGAGCCGCGCGTAGAGCCGCCGGGCCGACCGGTTCGAGGCTTCCACGCCGAGGAGCGCCCGCTCGGCCTCGAGCTCCCTCGCCGCGAAGAGGATCGCGCGGAGGTTCGACGCCGCGAGGCGCTCGCCCCGGAACGCCGGGTGCGTCGCGACCCCGACGAGGGACACGGCGTCCTCGACGACCCCGCCCATCGCGACCGAGACGATCCGCCCGTCCCGTTCGACCGAGCCGAACAACACCGCACGCTGAGTCTCGAGGCAGCGCTCGAGGATCGCGCGGTGATCCGCTCGCTCTTCGTGCGGGATGGCGGAGAGCTCGCGGGAAGCTTCGAGCCAGGCCGGATCGAGTCGCCCGGCGACGATCTCGATGCGGTCACGCCCGGCGCGACGAGGCGCGACCGGCGTGAGGACGTCGTCGATCTTCGCCGTCATCACGTGCGTCTCGCCGTCGGTCGTGTAGCCCCGCGCCGCGAGCGCGGGATCGAGCTCCGGCGGATCCGCGGCGACGGTCAGCTTGAACACCGGGGCGAGACCGCGCGTGCGGTACCACGCCTCCACGTCGTCGATTCGTGCGGAGAGCGCGCCGGCGTCTCCGGGCTCCGGTGAGACCGAGTTCGCCCGGCGGGTATGAAGCCCACTCGCCCCGAGCACCCAGCCGCCCCGAACCTCGACCTCGAGCGCCGGCCAGCCGAGGCGGCCGAGTCGCTCGAGCGAGAGGATTTCGGCGTGGGCGGTCAGCCGAGGCCCATCCGCTTCGCGATGATCACCTTCATGATCTCGTTGCTGCCCGCGTAGATCGTCTGGACGGCCGCGTCCGCGTAGTCGCGGCTGATCGGGTACTCGTCCATGAAGCCGTAGCCGCCGAAGAGCTGGAGGCACTCGCTCGAGACCCGCTTCTGGAGCTCGCTCGTCCACCATTTCGCCATCGACACCTCGGAGACGATGTCCTCGCCGTTCACGTGGGCGACGAGCAGCTTGTCGACGAACGCCTGCCCGATCTCGATCTCCGTCTGCATCTCCGCGAGCTTGAACTGCGTGTTCTGGAACGTGCCGATCGGCTTGCCGAAGGCGGTGCGCTCCTTCACGTAGTCGAGAGTGTCGAGGAGCGAGCGCTTGCACGAGGCGATCGACGCGATCCCGATGCAGAGCCGCTCCTGCTGGAGCTTCTCCATCAGCATCTTGAAGCCGCGCCCTTCGCCGCCGAGCAGGTTTTCCGCGGGCACGCGGCAGTCGGAGAAGGAGAGCTCGCTCGTGTCCTGCCCCTTGAGCCCGAGCTTCTTGAGGTTTCGCCCCTTCTCGAAGCCCGGCGTGCCGGCTTCGACGAGGAGCAGGCTCATTCCGTCGTGGGGCGGCGTGATGTCCGGGTCCGTCTTGCAGACGACGATCACGAGGTCGGCGTTCTGTCCACACGAGATGAACGTCTTGGCGCCGTTCAGGACGTAGTGGTCGCCGTCGCGAATCGCCTTCGTCTGGATGCCCGCGAGATCCGATCCGGTCGAGGGCTCGGTCATCGCGATCGCCAGCAGGCACTTCCCCTCGATCGCCGGCACGAGCCACTTCTGCTTCTGCTCCTCCGTCGCGTAGGTCGTGAGGTAGGGCATGCAGATGTTCGTGTGGAGCGACGCCTGCAGCGAGTGGAGCCGCAGATCCGCGAGCTCCTCCATGATGATCGCGTCGTAGAGGAAGTCGCCCCCGGCACCGCCGTATTCCTCCGGCTGGTTCGCGCCCAGGAAGCCGTTCTCCCCCATCTTCTCCCAGGCCCAGCGCGGCGAGATGCCGGCCTCGTGCCACTCCTCGCCGTGCGGCAGTAGCTCCGCCTCGGCGAATCGCCGGAACTCGGCCCGGAAGAGGTCGTGCTCCTCGCTGAAGATCGTTCGCTTCATCTCGTCCTGCTCCTGTCCATCGCCGCGGGCCCTGCGCCGGCGCTACGCCGACCGGTCGTCCGGTTCTTCGGCAAGGCCGAGCATCGCCCGGATGCGTCCCACCGCCTCCGCCATCTCGTCCTCGGGCGGCCCTGCGAACCCTTCGAGATCCGTCGCGCGGATCGGGGCGCGCAACAGACGCGCATGCCCCGCGCGCACGAGCCGGCCACGAAGCGCCTCCGCATCCCGCCGCGGACGCAGCCAGCCGCGATCGAGGGTCTTCGCCGCCAGGAGCTCGAGCCCTTCCTGGGGTCGCGTCGTGCCGCGGTCGTTCGAGGGACGCGCCTGGGCCCGTTCGACGATCGCCCGCGTGACCGCGTCGCGCAGCCGCGCCCAGAGCGAGCGCCCACCTCGCAGCTGCGGTGCCAGGAAGACCGGGCGCCCGGTCGCGCAGAGCTCCGCCAGGCTGGTCTCTCCGAGGCCGACGAGCACGTGCACGTCCGCGGCCGCCACGAGGCCGTGCCAGGGGCGCTCTTCGGCGCGCTGATCCGGAGTCTCGCGATGCACGAAGGCGGGGCGGCCGAGCCCTCGCAGCAGACCTTCGAAGACCTCGGCATCCGCGTGGCGACTCGCCGAGACGAGCACCGCGGCGCCGAGATCCGCGGCGCTCTCGGCGACGAGGCGTCCGAGCGCCTCGGCGGCGCGGCGGTCGAGGCCGAGGCGGCGCGTGCCGCTCCCGATCGAGACCAGCAGCTTGCGCCCCGGGATCTCGTCGATCCGGGATCGCCAGCGCGCGCCTTCCTCGGGCGCCGCGCCCCCACGCACGAAGGGACGGTCGGTCTCGATCCGGTTCGGATGGGGGAAGAGGTTCGCGCCGCGCGGCGTGATCGCCAGATCGACGGCATCGATCGGTGTGGCCGCCTTCGGTCCGAGGGCGACGACCCGGGTGCGTCCGCGCGCGCGCTGCCGGATCCAACGCGCGATCGGCGCGGCACGGCGACCGGCGACGATCGCGAGGTCCGGCCAGGGACCTTCGAGCCCGGCCGGTCCGGCGTCGCCGTCGAGCCCCCGGAGATGCGCGCCGCGGCCCGCGAAGGGCCAGCGGGAGCGCGGACCGAGGCGCGGTGCGATTCGGCGGTGCGGCACCGCGAGCGCCTCTGCCAGGGCCTCGACCTGGACGTCGTTGCCCGGCGCGCCGTCGGAGATCGTCCAGACGAGCGGCGGCGTCTCGTCCGGACGCGGACCGCCGGTCCGGACCACGATCCGATCGGCCTCGAACGCTTCGCCCCGCGCTGCCATCAGCTCCCAGGCGATCCCGGGGTGGCGCTTCGCGGCGGCCTCGAAGTGGCTCCGCCACCAGTCGAGGGTGTGCGTCGTCCCCTGCGGCGGCAGCAGGAAACGCCTCCGTGGCGCGCTCTCCGGGGTCCGCACGGCCACGTAGACGAAGCGGCGGGCGCGCTGGAAGAGCGCCTCGACGACCCAGGGCATGTCCCAGACGGGGACCGCCTCGAGCCCGTCGACGCAGAGCACGCCGTCGTAGCGCTCGTCCCGCTCGTGGCTCGCGAGGAACTCGAGGAGGCCGACGCGGCGCTCGGTGTCGAGTCCGAAGCGGCCCGGGTTCTGGGCGTCGTCGCCCCGCAGATCCGGCTGGACCTCGAGCAGGCTTCGCGACTTGGTCCGCCGCGTGAGCCCCTCGACCGCATGCGCCAGCTCGCCCGCGACGCCGATCCCGCTGCCCATGTCGCTCACGGGCAGCGCACGCAGGCGTTCGAGATGAGCACCGAAGGCGCGGCTCGGGGTGTCGCGATCGAAGAGCTCGAAGCCCTCCTCGATCGCCTCGCGCTCGAGGTCGTGCCACAGCTGTGTGTAGGCCCCACGTTGATAGACGAAACGTTCCGGGAAGGGGCGCCACGGCTGCGTGTGGAGCGTGGTGTAGTGGAGGAGGTGACTGCGGCCCGGCTCGAACTCCTCGTCCCGCGCGTTCCAACCCGGATCGAGGTCGCCCCGCAGCCCGGTCTGCTTCGTGGCCTTGCGCAACAGCGAGCGCTTCCATCCGCGCTGCGCTTCGGCGAGGGTCCAGACCGGCGCCATCCGCTCGCAGTCGATCAGCATGACCGAGGACTCGGTGTCCGAGATCGAGAGATGCCCGGCGGTGCCGAGGTCGAGATCGAAGAGCGCCCCGGGATCCGTCAGGTAGATCTGGTCTTCGTCGTTGTAGATCGCGCGACCGCGCCCTTCCTGGAAGGCCGGGATCGCGAAGCGGTAGTTCGTGAAGCCGGTCGTCCACCCCTTCCGGTCGAAGCCGGGCAGCTCCGACATGAGGTGGATGCGGACCTCGCGGCCGGGATCACGCACCTTCTCGATCGACCAGACGAAGGCGCGGTTCGCGCGGTACTGGGCCGGCTCGGTGCCGAGGTAGATCTCGACCGGCGGCTTGCCGGAGGACGGCGCACCGGCTCTCGCGGGCAGTACGACCGTCTCCATGGCCTCCCGGATCGCCCGCGCCGCGGCGTACTCGGATCGGGCGTCGGTCGCGGTCGCGGTCGCGGTCGCGGAAGGATCGGGCGGAGTCGAAGCAGCCATCTGGGTTCTCTCGGGCGGGGCGGCCGACGCGCCGCTGCGATCGCGGCGCCCGGGCCCGCTCGGGCGATGGGGGGCAGCGGAGTCTACACCAGGCATCGAAAGCCCTTCTCGATCCGGCTAGCCCGCCGAATTGGCGAATTTTCGTAGTTTTTAGACCCCATTTCGAGCGGCGTGTGGGCCCGCGGGCTCCCAGTCCGGTGTCAGGTCCTCGACGCAGCGCGGGATCCCGTCATACTTAGGCGGTGCCGGATCGCTGAAGGGACGTCTCGGGGGTGACGACGCTTGGAGCCGGGCTCGACTCTGCGTCGGGAACCCGCGGTGACGATCGGCTCACCACTCGAACTGTGAACGCGAGAGAGTCTGATTCCGGCTCGCCGAGTGCTTCGAACGCGAAGCGCAGCGACAGGAGACGCACTCGTCCGGCGACGACGAAACGCGACATGGCGTCGAAAGTTTGTCGCGATGAGGGTTCGATTTCGATTCAACCACAGCCGTCCCGTTTGAGGGATACTCCGGCGGCGCCGGGGACGGTCGGCTCGAGACACGACGCGCACGACGAGACCGCGTGCGACGATCGATGAGACGAACGGGGCAGAAGCGAGGCCGAAGCCCTCGCAACCGGTCCAGGAGAGAACGCGAATGCGGATTGGCAAGATTCCGGTCGGAGACGGCGCACCGCTCGTCCTGATCTGTGGCCTGAACGTGCTCGAGAACGAGGCCGACTCGATCGAAGTCGCGCGCACGATTCAGCAGCTCGCGGAGAAGCACGATTTCCCGCTCGTCTTCAAGGCCTCATTCGACAAGGCCAACCGATCGCGCCACGACTCGTTCCGCGGCCCGGGGATCGACGAGGGCCTGCGGATCCTCAAGTCCGTGAAGAAGGAGACGGGCCTCGCGATCCTGACGGACGTCCACGAGCCGGACCAGCCGAAGCTCGCCGCCGAGGTCGCGGACATCATCCAGGTGCCGGCGTTCCTCATGCGACAGACCGACCTGATCGCGGCCTGCGCCGCGTCGGGCGTCGCCGTCAACCTGAAGAAGGGCCAGTTCATCGCGCCGCACGACATGTGCCACGCGGTCGACAAGCTCAAGCACTACGGCTGCAACGACATCCTCGTGACCGACCGCGGCACCTGCTTCGGCTACAACAATCTCGTCACCGACATGCAGGGCCTCGTGGCCATGCGCGACTTCGCGCCGGTCTGCTTCGACGCGACCCACGCGGTCCAGTACCCGGGCGCCAACGGCGGCTCCTCCGGCGGCGACCGCCGCTTCGTCGCGCCGCTCGCGCGTGCCGCCGTCGCGGCCGGGATCGACGCGCTCTTCATCGAGACCCACCCGGACATCGAAGCCGCGCCCTGCGACGGCCCGAGCCAGATCAGCTTCGAAGAGCTCGACCGGCTCCTCGCCGAAGTCCGCGCGATCGACTCCGCCCTCCGCAACCTGGGCTGAGCCGTTTGGGTAGAG
>JAUIMK010000513.1 GCA_030432735.1 bacterium | reverse complement strand
CTAAGGAGCCGCGGGAACTCGATCGAAGGCGGGACCTCCGAAGTCCAGCTGAACGTCATCGCCAAGCGCGTGCTCGGCCTGCCGGCCTGACCGCGAGGAATCCGCAATGCAACTGATCCTGGACGAAGACCAGCAGATGATCGCGCAGACCGCGCTCGACTTCGTGGACGAGCACTCTCCGGTCGCGCGCTTCCGAGCGCTGCGCGACTCGGGCGCGGAGCTCGGCTATTCGCCCGATCTCTACAAGGAGATGGCGGGGCTCGGTTGGACGGGCATTCCCTTCGACGAGAAGCTCGGCGGCGCCGGCATGGGATTCGCCGAGCTCGTGCTGATCGTCGAGGCGCTCGGCCGCAAGCTGGCGCCGGAGCCCTTCCTGGGCGGCGTGACGATGGGCGGCTCCGCGCTGACCCTCGGTGGCAACGACGCGCTCGCCTCGGCCTGGCTGCCCTCCGTCATCGACGGCTCGAAGGTCGTCGCCTTCGCACACCAGGAGAAGCACTCGCGCTACGACCCCTACGCGGTCGCGACTCGCGCCGAGTCCACCGGCGACGGCTATCGGCTGACGGGGGAGAAGACGCAGGTCCTCGACGCGGTCGGGGCCGATGCGGTGATCGTCCCGGCGCGTGTCTCGGGAGAGCGCGGCGATCGCGACGGGCTCACGCTCTTCCTCGTCGAGACCGGCGCGCCCGGCGTCTCGATCACGCGCCAGACCCGCGTCGATCATCGGAACGCGGCGATCGTCTCGCTCGACGGTGTCGACGTCACGAGCGCCCACGTGCTCGGCGCCGAAGGGCAGGGGGCGGACCTGATCGACCGCGTGATCGACCGCGCGACCTGCGTGCTCGCGGCCGAGATGCTGGGCGGCATGAGCGAAGCCTTCGACCTGACCGTCGAGTACCTGAAGACGCGCGAGCAGTTCGGCGTCAAGATCGGCTCCTTCCAGGCCCTGCAGCACCGCGCCGCCACGGTCTTCTGCGAGATCGAGCTCGCCCGCTCCTGCGTGATGGCCGCGGCGCGGGCGATCGACGCGGGGGATCGCGATGCCACGAAGCTCGTGAGCCTCGCGAAGGCGAAATGCTCCGAGGCCTATCTGCTCGCCGCGAACGAAGGCGTGCAGATCTTCGCCGGTGTCGGGATGACCGACGAGTACGACATCGGCTTCTATCTGAAGCGGGCCCGGGCGGCAGAGCTCACCTTCGGTGACGCCGCCCATCATCGCAACCGCTGGGCAGAGCTGGGGGCGTATTGAACCCGCGCGAGCGCTTCCTCAGAACCTGTCGTGGAGAGCCGGTGGACCGTCCGCCGGTCTGGCTGATGCGCCAGGCCGGGCGGTACCTGCCCGAGTACCGCGCCGTCCGGAAGGACGTGACGTTCCTCGAGATGTGCGCCGACGTCGAGCGCGCCGTCACGGTCTCGCTCCAGCCCATCGACCTCGTCGGGGCGGAGGCGGTGATCCTGTTCCAGGACATCTTCACGCCGATCCCGCCGATGGGCGTGGATCTGGACTTCGCGCCGGGCCCGGTGATCGCGGAGCCGATCCGCGAGGCCGCGCAGATCGAGGCGCTCCGGATTCCCGATCCGCGGGAGACCGTGCCCTTCGTCTTCGAGATCATCCGGCGGCTCCGCGAGGCCCTCGCTCCCCGCGACGTTCCGCTCCTCGGCTTCGGCGGCGCGCCCTTCACGCTGGCGGCCTACCTGATCCAGGGCCGCGGCTCGAAGGACTTCTCGATCCTGAAGGCGATGCTCCAGAAGCGACCCGACGAGGTCGAGGCGCTGCTCGAGAAGCTGACGGCCCTCACGATCGACTACCTGAAGGCGCAGATCGAGGCCGGCGCGGAGGCCGTGCAGCTCTTCGATACCTGGGCGGGGCTGCTCGACCCGGCGGCCTACGAGCGGTGGGTGCAGCCCTACCACGAGCGGATCGCCGCGGCGCTCCGGGACGAGCCCGCGCCGATGATCCTCTACGTGCAGAACGGCTCCCACGTGGTCGACCGGATCGCCGACGCCGGG
>JAUIMK010000164.1 GCA_030432735.1 bacterium | reverse complement strand
CGAGCGGCGCCCCTACACCGACGTGGACCGCGCCTCCCTCGCCCGCCAGCGCGAGGAGGAGGCGCGTCGAACGGGTCGGGGGCCCTTCGGGATCCAGCGCTTCCAGGGTTATCGCGGCCTCGCGGAGCTGCCCTGGTACGAGCTCGACGACGCCGGCGCGCTCCGGATGGCCGACGACAGCGTGCCCTGGGCGATCGACTTCCACTGCCATCTCGGCATGTCGCTCTTCCTCGCCCCGACCCTCGACCTGACGCGCCGCAGCGATCGCGTGCGCCACCTGCTCGATTGCGACGCGACGGATCCGGGCTGCCCCCTCGATCTCGACGTCTACATCAACGGCAACTTCACGCCCGAACAGGTCGACGCGCTGCCGACGATGACGATCGCGCAGGGGTTCACAGGGAGCGAGATCGTCGACACGCACACGATCCCGAACCTGCTGCGCGAGATGGACGGCGTGCACGTGTCGAACGCGGTGCTCCTGCCGATCGTGTTCGGCCTTCCGATCGGCGACGACGTCGAGGCGCATTGGCGCGGCGGGCTCGCGAAGACCGGCGCGGCGGATCGGCTCTGGCTCGGCACGTCGGTCCATCCCGGCGACGCGGACGCGGTCGCGAAGCTCGAACGCGCCGCCGCCTACGGCGCCCGGGTCGTGAAGCTCCACCCGACGATGCAGGCCTTCCATCCGGACGAGGACACCGCGATGGAGATCTACCAGGCGGCGGCCCGGCTCGGCCTCGTGATCTTCTTCCACGGCGGACGTGCGGGGGTCGAGCCGGAGTCGCGGCAGGGCTACGCGATGCCGCGGCACTACGAAGGTGCGGTGTCGAATTTTCCGAACCTGCCCTTCGTCATGGGGCACGGCGGCGCGCGGGACGCGAAGGGCATGCTGGACCTCGCGACCCAAAACGACAACGTATGGCTCGGCATCCACGGTCAGGGCGTGACCTGGCTCGACGAGATGATCCGACGAACCGGCGGCGAGCGGCTCCTCTTCGGGACCGACTGGCCCTGGTATCACCTCGCGGCGACCCAGGCGAAGGTCCTGATCGTGACCCGGGATCCCGGGCGTGCGGAGATCCGCCATGCGATCCTGCGCGGCAACGCGGAGCGCCTGCTCGTCGGCTAGTCCGCGCCTTCCTTACCTGCGCTCGACCGACTCCTGGAGAACGAATGTCCGACGCGAACTCCGTCCCCGTCGAGGGGCACTGCGATCCCCGCTTCGCCGCCGTGCGCGAGGTCTTCGAGAAGAAGGTCGCCCAGAGCGAGGTCGGCGCCTCGATCGCCTTCATGCTCGACGGCGAGCTCGTGGTCGATCTCTGGGGCGGCTACGCGGACAAGGCGAAGACGGAGCCCTGGGGCCCGGACACGATCGCGAACACCTACTCGACGACGAAGGGCATGACGGCGCTGATCGCCCATCGCCTGATCGAGCAGGGCCGGATCGACCTCGACGCCCCGGTCGCGCAGTACTGGCCCGAGTTCGCCGCCGCGGGCAAGCAGGACGTACCGGTCCGTTGGCTGCTCAGCCATCAGGTGGGTCTGCCGGCGATCCGCGAGACGCTCCCGCCGGAGACGCTCTACGACTTCGACGCGATGGCCGACGCGCTCGCGAGGACCGAGCCCTGGTGGACCCCGGGGACGAAGCACGGCTACCACCCGGTCACCTTCGGCTTCCTCGTCGGTGAAGTGATCCGGCGCGTCTCGGGCAAGAGCGTCGGCACGCTCTTCCGCGAGGACGTCGCCCTGCCCCTCGGCGCCGACTACCACATCGGCCTGCCGGCGAGCGAGCACGGCCGCGTCTCGGACATGATCGGCAGCCTCGCGCCACCGAAGGAAGGCGCGAAGACCGACGGCGGCCGACCCGCCGTCCGCCTGAAGGGACCGCTCGCGGACTTCATGCGCGACATGGCCGACCCGACGACGATGGTCGGCGCCGCCTTCAACAATCCGCACGTCAAGGCCGGCACGCACAACACGAAGGCGTGGCGCGAAGCCGAGATCCCGGCGGCGAACGGCCACGGCAACGCCCGCGCCCTCGCGAAGATCTACGGCGCCCTCGCCCGCGGCGGCGAGCTCGACGGCGTGCGCCTGCTCGAGCCGGACTCGATCACCCTCGCGCGGACGGAGCAGGTCTCGGGTCCCGACGCCACGCTCGGACAGATGCCCATGCGCTACGGCCTCGGCTACATGCTGAGAACCGACTTCATGCCGCTCTCGCCGAGCGAGAACGCCTTCGGTCATCCCGGCGCCGGCGGTTCGATCGGCATGGCGGATCCCGACGCGAAGGTCGGCTTCGGCTTCGTGATGAACCGCATGAGCCAGGGACTCGTCGGCGGGCCGACGGGCTTCGCCGTCCTGAAGGCCTTCTTCGAGGCGCTCTAGCGGGCGCCGGATACGAGGACGATCCCATGTCCGACAGCGGAGACCCGAACGAGCGACTCGCGAGCGGCCGCACCTGGGCCGAGCTCTGCGATGCCCTGAAGTCGGCGGGGGAGCTCGTGCTCGCGAACGCGCCGGACGACGACTTCGATCGCGCCGAAGGCTACCGCCACCTGGCGCGCCTCACGTCCCACTTCCTGCGTGCCCAGCTCGACGAGTCGGACCCGGCGAAGGCGGTGATCTCGACGACGAGTCCGAAGATCGGTCTCGACAACCCGGACTACGTCTATGCGGGCGCGCGGCTCTCTCCCGAGTTCACCTATCGCCTCCGCGGCGACCTGAACGACGTCGCGATGCTCGGGATCGGCGTCTTCTCCGGCGCCCTCGGCACGCCGAAGGGTCTCGTCCGCGACGCCTACGTCACGACGAACGACCTCGAGATGGAGGACGGACGCTTCGAGCTGATCCTGTCCCGCGACGAACATCCGGGCAACTGGCTCGCCTTGGGCCCCGAGACCAACGCGCTCAACGTGCGTCAGACGGTGCTCCGCCGGCGCGAGCAGAAGCCGGCCAGCCTCGAGCTCACGCGGATCGACGAAGGGGCCAAGCCTCTGCCCCTCGAGCCCGCGCAGCTCGTCGGTGCGCTCGATCGCGTGGGCGCGACCGTCCCGGCGATCGTGTCGCAGTTCCAGGCGTGGCGCGCGTCGTTCCAGGAGCACCCCTTCGAGATCCGCGAGATCGACCCGAGATTCCTCGCGGCGGCCCAGGGCGATCCGAACACGATCTATCTCTACGGCTACTGGGAGCTCGCGGACGACGAGGTCTACGAGATCGTCCTCGAGCCGCCCGCGCGCTTCGACTACTGGAACCTCCAGATCGGCAACCACTGGCTCGAGTCCTTCGACTACCTCCACTACGACACCCACGTGAATCACGAGACCGCGCACGTCGACGACGACGGCAGGGTCCGGATCCACGTCGCGGCGAACGATCCCGGCGAGCCCAACTGGCTCGACACCGCGGGACACCGCCGCGGCGCCCTCGCCCTCCGCTGGGTCGGGGCGGATACCCCGCCGCCGCTCCCCGGGACGCGGGTGGTGAAGGCCTAGCGGCGCGCCTCCCGCGCACGCGTTGCTACGGTCGTGCGATGTCGGAAGAGAACACGCTCGACCAGGTCCACCCGTCCATCCGCCCGATGCTCGAGACGCTCGGCTTCGTCCGCTACGTGGAGCTCGACGAGTCCGCACGGCGCGCCGTCGTCGAGTTCGAGGTCCGGCCCGACCACTGCCACTCGGGCAACGTCGCGCAGGGCGGGTTCGTGACGGGCTGGATCGACAACGCCATGGCGACGGCTTCGATGATCGGTGCCGACGGGCGCGTGGCGATGTCCCTCGACGTGAAGGTCTCGTTCTTCCGCGCCGCGAATCCGGGGCGCGTGATCGCCGAGGGCTGGGTCGAGCACGGCGGCGGGCGCACGGTCTTCGCGGAAGGCCTGCTTCGCACGCCGGAGGGCGTCGTGATCGCGAAG
This sequence comes from bacterium, assembly GCA_030432735.1. Classification (GTDB taxonomy): domain Bacteria; phylum Myxococcota_A; class UBA9160; order UBA9160; family UBA4427; genus UBA4427. Next base: position 6,860 of record JAUIMK010000164.1, on the reverse strand, counting down.
GGGACGTCGACGATCGCGCTCCTCGCGCCGCGAAAGGCCTGACGCGGAAGCCCCGGTCAGATCGCCCCGGTCAGGAACTGCATGAGGAGCTCGTTCGTCCGCTCCGGCGCCTCTTCCGGGATGAAGTGGCCGCACTGCGCGCCCCGGGTCCGCAGATCCGGGAAGTGGTGGGCGAAGGAGTCGGCGTACGGGTTGCCGCTCGGGACGTAGTCGTCCGCCGGAAGCTTCCCGTCCTCGAAGGCCTGCGGGACGAGGAAGGGACTGAATACGTACATCGTCGGCCCGTCGTAGGTCAGGTGCCAATCCTCGGGCGCGAAGACCATGAAGTTGTCGTTCCATTCGGGATGGCCGAAGAGCAGGTTCTCGTGGTGCCACATCGCGGCGATCTGCTGGCTCGTCCGGAACTCGAAGCGCTTTCCGCCGGGCGCCGACGGATCCGCGGTCGCGACGTGGAAGGGCAGGCAGTGGCGGTAGTACTCGATCGAGTGGAACCAGCTGTCCGGATCCGAGAACGCTTCGACGTAGTGCTCGACGTCTTCCGCGCTCCAGAACCGGGTCGGGTCGAAGTCGTCGAGGGCGGCCGATCCTTCGGAGCCCTCCACGCCGGCCCAGGGTGATTCCGGCGGCCCGCCGTACTTGCCGCTCTCCCCCGCGAAGACCGAGCGGATGAAGTCCGCATGGTGCTTTTCCCAGAAGCGCTCCGCATCGGGCTCGGCCTTGAACCAGTACCCGTGGATCCCCCACGTGATCCAGACCGACACGAGCGTGTCGAGGAGCGCGAGGCGGCTGAAGCGATCCGGATACTTGAGCGCGGCGGCGCTCGCGATGATCCCGCCCCAATCGTGACCGACGAGCCGGGCGCGCTCGATTCCGAGGGCATCCATGAAGTCGATCACGTCCCGGGCGAGAATCCCCCGGTCGAGGCGGATCCGCGGCTTGTCGGTCCCGCCGTAGCCGCGGGTATCCGGCGCATAGCAGTGGAAGCGCTCGCCGAGCACCGGCAGCTGGTGGCGCCACATGTGCGACGTCTGGGGGAACCCGTGGAGCAGGATCACGGGATCTTCGCCGTCCCGCGGCTCGCCACACTCGAGGGTGTGGAAGGAGAGGGAGCGGGACTGGACCTGGCGCGAGGAGATCGTGGGCGTAGGCATCGCCCGAGCCTACCCCCGAAGCGATTCGTCTCGCTAGACTGGGGGCGCCGCCGACCGCACTTCCCGGCGGCTCGAGGAGATCCCCCGCCATGGCCGAGAATCCGATGACCGAGAAGGAGTTCTCGCAGCTCCGCAAGTTCATCAAGCCCTTTTCGAAGCTGAACGTCTTCGTCTACAAGCTCACGGGCGGTCGCCTGATGGGCAAGTTCCAGGGGCGCCCCGTCGTCCTGATCGAGATGACCGGCGCCAAGAGCGGCAAGAAGGTCACGATCCCGCTCATGTACGTCCCGCACGAGAACGGCGTCATCATCGTCGGCTCCCAGGGCGGCGCCCCGAAGAGCCCCGTCTGGGTCAAGAACATCCAGAAGAACCCGCAGATCGTCGCCCAGTACAAGAGCAAGCGGATGAACCTCGTCGCGCGACAGGTGAGCGACGAAGAGAAGGCGCGGCTCTGGCCGATCTGCGTCCAGCACTACCACGAGTTCGACGACTACCAGAAGCGAACGGACCGGAACATCCCCGTCTTCGACTGCCAGCCGGCGAGCTGATCGCGCCCCCGCGCGAGCCCATGGCTTCGGACGAGAGCCCCCGCTTCATCATCGGCACCGGCCGGTGCGGCTCGACGATCCTCTCGAAGATGCTCGACGTCCATCCGGAGGTCTGCGTCCTCTCGGAGTTCCTCGTCGGGCTCGACGCCGTCCGGAAGTTCGGTGAGCGGGACGTCGACGGCGCCGAGCTGGCGGAGATCTGCGATTGCGGGCTCCGCTCGACGGGCGAGTTCAAGAAGATCGTCGGCCACCTGAAGACGCCGGAGATCCAGTTCGATCTCGAGAACCCGCCGCCGGGGGTCTCGCCCGCGCGCTACCGCGACGGCGTCTACCCGGAGCTGATCCTGCTCCCGCTCGCGACCCTCTTCGACGACCCGACCGTCGCCTTCGACGAGCTCGTCGAGTTTGCCGGGAAGCAGCCGACGCGGAAGCTGAGCGAGCAGCTCCTCGCCCTCTTCGAGTGGACGACGCGGCGCGCGGGGAAGAAGGTCTGGATCGAGCGGAGCGGCGGGACCCTCGCGCAGCTCCCGGAGCTGATCGAGCTCTTCCCGGACGCGCGCTTCCTCCATCTCCACCGCGACCCCCTCGACGTCGCGCGGTCGATGAAGAACCACCACCACATGCGGCTCTTCGCGCTCAGCCACTACGGGCTGCGAACGGACGACGGGCTGGCCTGGAGCGACCTCGACGAGAGCGACCTGAACGACGACGGCCCGATGTCCCCGCGGCTCCGAGCGCTCTTCGAGCACGACGTGCCGATCGAGATCTTCCTGCGCGACTGGAACGAGATGGTGCTCCGCGGCTTCGCGTCGGTGAAGCGGCTCGATGCGCGCCAGTATGCGGAGGTCTCCTTCGAGGATCTGCAGGCGGATCCGAGAGCCGTGCTCCACGAGATCGTCGACTTCTTCGACCTGCCGAGCGGCGACGCCTGGATGGACGAGGCGATCGCGCTCCTCACACCCGGCAAGGCGGGACGCGCGACCCCGACGCCGGAAGAGTCGAACACCGCCGGCGCGCTCTGTCACGCCGCGCTCGTCCTGCTCGACCGCGAGGCGAGCCACCCTTCCTCGGGCAACCAGTTCTCGGAAGGGCCCGCCTAACGGAAGTAGACGTCGTCGAGCGGGAGCTGGGTGTCGCATTTCCGCGACGCGAAGCGCCAGCCCTCGGGCGTCCGCCGGACCACGTCCTCGTAGATGACCGTCGACTTCACGTCGACCTCGCGCGGGATCTCGCGCGTCTCCCAGGTGTAGAGGAGCGTGCTCCGGACGCGGACCCGGTCCGAATCCAGCGGCGCCAGCAGGATCGTGAGTACCGCGTGCCGCACCTGGATCTCGGGCTGACGGAGCGCGAGTCGCTCGTCGATCCACGCCTGGATCGCCGCCTTGCCCTCCGCGACGCCGACCGGCGTCTCGAGGGTGGCGTCCTCCGTGAAGAGCGCCGCGCAGAGCTCCCCGCGCGCCGAATCGATGCTGTGGCAATAGCGCGCCAGCAGCTCGTGAATCGCGAGACGATCCGCTTCGTCGATCAAGGCCCGCTCCTCCACGCCCTTCAGCTCGGGTCCGCGCCGTACTTGCCCAGGTAGTGATAGTCGAAGCGCGGCGACTTCGGCTGGTGCTCGTTCAGCTCGTAGATCCGCTCGTACTTCGTGTCGATGATCTGCCAGCGCCCGTCTTCCTTGACGTAGCGATCCCAGTAGATCGCCGTCCCGGTCGTGAACGCCTCGCGGTTCATGATCCACATGTTGTCCGTCAGGTACCAGACGCCGGTCGCCTCGGTCGGCGAGAGGATCTCGATCTCGGGATGGTGGCCGTTGTGATGGCCGACCGAGCGGTTGTGGAACGAAGACTGGATCGAAGCGAGATAGTCGTCCTTGCCTTCGAGCTTCCACTCGTAGGTCCCGCCGATGAAGTGGACCTTCACGTCCTGATGGAAGAGCCCGGCGAGCTCCTCGAAGTTCCCGGTGTCGATGCACCGGAAGTAGGTGTGCTTCACGCGCCGGATCGCCTCCATGTCGAGGAGCAGCTGCACGGCGTCGCGCAGCGCCTCCGGCGAATCGTTCGCGATCTCGAGGGGCAGCCCGGTCACGATCCCCATGCCTTCTCGGGTCAGGGTCGGCTTTCCGTTGTCGTTCGGCATCCTTCGCTCTCCTCTCGTTCGCTTCGAGTCTTGATACGCCGCGGGTGCGCGGGCTCGGTTCGGCAGCGCGCTCGCGGCGCACCGGGACGAACGAGCGTAGTCAGAAATCGGAACCTCCGCCGCCGCCCCGGCACCCTGATCCGACGAGCCGATCCGCCTATGCTCGACCGGGTCGACGCCTCTTCTGCCCTTGCCTCCCCCCCGCCGACCGGAGCCCCGCGCCATGCCCCTCCTCGACCTTCGCCTCCTCCGTCCGGCCGCGCTCGCCGGGCTCGTCGCGGGCCTCGCCGCGTTCTTCGCGATCGCATCTCCTCCCGCGACGGCGGTCGAGATCGCCCCCGGCCAGGTCTACGAAGGCGGCACGTCGCTCACCGCGAGCAACGTCGGTGTCACGTTCGCGGTCCCGAGCGGCTGGCGCGCGGGCCTCCCCGCCGGCGCGGAAGCGCTCGTCATGGAGCGCGTCGCGGGGGGCGCGATGATCCTCGTGATGGCCCAGGCCATCTCCGAGTCCGAGCTGCGCCAGGAGATGAGCCAGAACGTCGACCTCGGCGGTGGCGCGTTCCTCTCACCCCTGGCGCCGCCGAACCGGCGATCGGACGGCGTGCTGACCGCCGACTACCAGCTGATCGGCGGCCAGGTCCCCGGCCAGGGCGCCGCGTACACGCGGATCGGCGGGAGCGGCGTCGGCGTCGTCTTCTTCGCCATCGACACCGGAAGCGAACGCCTCGCGCGCGCCGAAGCCAACCGCCTCATCGACCGCGTCGAGTTCAGCGCGCCGGTCGTGCCCGAGGCGACGGTCGGCGAAGGCGCCGCCGCGTGGTCGGACTACATGCGCGGCCGCTACCTCGCCCGCTTCTACACCGGAAGCGGCTATCACGAGAAGACCGAGCTCTGGCTCTGCAGCGACGGCACACCCGCCGCTCGGGCGACGCCGGCGGCTTCGGCGGCGGCGCGAGCGGCGCCTGGGCTGGCAGCAGCGGTGGTCGCTGGACCGCCCGCGGGAAGCAACCCGCGCAGGGGCAGCTCGAGCTGCGGACGTCGGAGGGGAGCGCAACGTATGCGCTCACGCTCGAGGGCGGGAAGCTGTATCTCGATAAGACGCAGTGGCTGCGAGGGGAGAACGAGTTCTGTCGTTAGGTGGGGTCGGGGTCTTGGAATCGGGCGGCGCTTGGCGTGGGACTCGACGACGCGGCGCTCCGGGCACTCCCATTCTCGCCCAATGTGATCGATTGGACTAACGTCCTGGTTCGCTTTGGCAGTGCCGGCATCTCGAGGATGACGACGAGGCAGCCGACGGTCGGCTGACAGGTTGGCAGCGCGCTATACGGCATGGAGCGAACGTCCTGCGGTTTGCGATCTCGAGTCTCTCGATGCTGCTCTTCCTGGGTTGCACCGACTACTTTCGCGAAAACTTCTTCGTCGAAGTGCGCGATGCTCGGCTGCGAGACTGTCCAGTCAGAACCGAAGCCTCGACCAGCCCCGTGCCCGTAGTGCGCCAGCCCCCCTGGTATCCTGAGGGGGCGCTCCGCGACGGGATCGAGGGACGCGTCCTGGTCGAGTTCGAGGTCGATTCGAACGGAAGGGTGTCTATGGCTCGTGCGATCGCATGGGAACCGTCTCAGATCTTCAACTCGTCTGCAGTCGCTTCAGTCGAATCCTGGGAGTTCTGCCCGATTCGCCCCGGCGACCTGCCCTACCAGGGGCCTTATCGGATAGCGATCCCCTTCAAGCTACGTCCGACGTTTTTCGAATAGGCCGGGTCCACGCCGCATAGCAAGCCCCTCGACCTCACAGATCGTTGGCGAAACGGGAATGGCCCCCTCGACCCATCTCCAGTGCCAGTGGCAAGCTCGCCCATGGTATTCTGACGAGAACCCCGACCCGCTCGAGCCACGCGCGACGACGATCTCCGCGGGCTCCGGTCCCATCCGCCAAACAGCAGGACGCAAACATGGCTGTCTTGACCGGCTCCTGTCATTGCGGCGCGGTGCGGTTCCGAGCGGAATCGACGCCGACTCACCTCGTCCGCTGCAACTGCTCGCTTTGCCACGCGAAGGGCGCGCTGCTGATTCCGGTGAGCGAGACGCGATCCCTCGAGATCCTCGAGGGTGAGTCGGAGCTGACCTCGTACCGGTTCAACTCCGGCGTCGCGGAGCACATGTTCTGCCGCCACTGCGGGATCCACCCGTTCCACAGACCGAGATTCGATCCGACGGGCTGGAGTGTGAACGCGCGCTGTCTGGATTCGGGGCTGCCCGACCTCCCGGTCGAGACGTTCGACGGTCGAAATTGGGAGGAGGCCGCTCGCGCGGAGGGTTGGGAACCGCCGGAGCGTCCCGTCGAGTGACGACCCATTTGGTTCACCGCGCTGGGAGCTGGATCGACGGCCGTACGGCCTTCGGGCCAGGGCGCTCGGGCGATTGGCTAGCCTCTCGGCAGCTCGATCAGCCCCGACCCGCGAAGCCCGCAGGCCCTCGGCCGATCCGCCATGCGGCAGGCGCGCCATGCCTCACCCGACCCGCAAAGTGAAGCCGCGCCAGAGGGCGGCTCTCTCGACCTTCCAGGCGATCGTCGCTACGGCGATCATTCTGGGACCCTTGCTCCTTTCGTCGGGCAGCGAGCACGCGGAGGGTTCACCGTTCCTCGGCAACATGATGCTCCTCTCGTTCGCCTTCCTTGTCGTCACGGGGATCTGGCACCTGGCGACCCATCGCTCACCGGAGAAGGAGATCCGCGACTACCGGGTAACGCTCGAGGACGATCACCTGGTACAGCGAGATCCTCGGGGAGACGAGATCGCCCGAATCGACGTGTCCCGTCCCTACGAATACCGCGTCTTGAAGGAGGTTCCGGACTTCGGAATCTACCGGCTCTACCAGGACGACACGGAGCTGACCTTCTCCTCGGACGACCCGAACGCTTCGACGGTGGTCCCCGACGTTCTGGGCCTTCGCTGGCCGCCCGTCGACCACGTGATCTTCTGGAGCCCCTTGTGGCGGAATCGGCGCTAGCGGTCGGCGCGCGC
>JAUIMK010000163.1 GCA_030432735.1 bacterium | reverse complement strand
GCATCGAGCGGATTCGAGATCACGATCACGAAAGCGTTCGGCGCGTTGTCCCGCACGCCCTCGGCCACCTGCTTCATGATCGACAGGTTCGTCTTGAGCAGGTCGTCGCGGCTCATGCCCGGCTTTCGCGCGAGGCCCGCCGTGATGATCACGACGTCGGCTCCGGCGATGCCTTCGTAGTCGTTCACGCCGGTGATCTTCGCGTCGCTGCCGACGAGCGGTGCGCCCTCGGCCATGTCGAGCGCCTTGCCCTGCGGCATGCCCTCGACGACGTCGAAGATGACCACGTCTCCGAGCTCGCGGTAGGCGGCCTGCTCTGCGAGCACGCCACCGATGTTGCCACCCCCGATCAATGCGATCTTCGGCTTCGCCATTCGTCCCCTCTCCAGGTTTCGTTCTGTTGGTTGGCCGAGGAGAATGCCCCGACCCTTCTTCGCGTAGGAAAAAGCGCAGCGCAGCCCCCGGGCCCGGAGCCTGCGCGAATCCTGTTCGTCAGTCCTTCTTCGTCTGGAGCCGCACCCGCAACGACAGCTCGTCGAGCTGCTCCGCGTCGACCGAGGACGGGGCCTCCATCAGCAGGTCCTGGCCGCGCTGGGTCTTCGGGAACGCGATCACGTCTCGCAGGTTGTCGACGCCGATCAGCTTCATGACCCAGCGGTCGAAACCGAAGGCGAAGCCGCCGTGGGGCGGCGCGCCGGTCTCGAGGGCCTCGAGCATGAAGCCGAAGCTCTTCTCCATCTCTTCCTCGCCGTAGCCCATGATCTCGAGGATCTGGCGCTGGATGTCCGCGCGGTGGTTGCGCAGCGAGCCGGAACCGAGCTCGGTCCCGTTCAGCACGACGTCGTAGTGGGTTCCGCGGACCTTCTCGGGCTCCGTCTCGAGGAGCGGAATGTCCTCCTCGACCGGCGCCACGAAGGGCTGATGGACGTATCCGAGCTTGCCGTTCTCGTCGGGCTCGAGGAGCGGGAAGTCGACGACGAGGAGCGGATCCCAGTCGCGGCCGTCGACGCGGCCGAGCTTGACGCCGAGGTCTTCGCGGAGACGGGAGAGGATCGTGTTCGCGCGGTCCTTCGCGTCCGCCTGGAAGAAGATCACCATCCCGGGCCGAGCGTCGCAGCGGGCCTGGATCGCGGCGAGCTCCGGCTCACCGAGGAACTTCGTGATCGGCGACTTCCACTCGCCGTCCTCCTCGACGCGGATCCAGCCGAGCCCCTTCGCACCGAGCTCCTTGCGCACCATCTTCTCGAGACGGTCGATCTCGCCGCGAGTCAGCTCCTTCGCGTCGGCGATCGGGAGCGCCTTCACGATCCCGCCGTCCTCCACGACGCCCTTGAAGGCCTTGAACTCGCTCGTCGCGAACACGTCGGTCAGGTCGACGAGCTCGAGCAGGATCCGCGTGTCCGGGCGATCGGAGCCGTAGCGGTCCATCGCCTCCTGATACGTGATCCGCTTGAACGGCGCCTCGAGCTCGACGCCGCAGGCGCGGGAGCCGTCGACGGTCGTCTTCTCGAGGACCGCCAGGATCTCCTCCACGCCGACGAAGGAGAGCTCGAGGTCGACCTGGGTGAACTCGAGCTGGCGGTCGGCGCGCTGGTCCTCGTCGCGGAAGCAGCGGGCGATCTGGTAGTAGCGATCGCAGCCCCCGATCATGAAGAGCTGCTTCATGATCTGCGGCGACTGCGGAAGGGCGTAGAAGTCGCCGGGCTGGAGCCGCGAGGGGACGAGGAAGTCGCGCGCGCCCTCGGGCGTCGCGCGCGCGAGCATCGGCGTCTCGATCTCCATGAAGCCCTGCTCGTTCAGGGACGCGCGGACGGCCTGGGAGAGATCGTGGCGGGCCTGCAGCGCGCGCTGGAGCGGCGGTCGGCGCAGGTCGTGCAGCCGGTTCTTGAGCCGGACCTGCTCGTCGACCTCGACCTCTTCCTCGATCGGGAAGGGCGGGACCGAGGCCGAGTTGAGGATCCGCAGCTCGCGGACGTTCACCTCGATCGTCCCCGTCGGCATGTTCGGGTTGACCGTCTCCTCGGAGCGCTCCTCGATCTCGCCTCGCACCATGAGCACCCACTCGTTGCGCAGGCGGTGGGCGCGCTCGTGGGCCTCGGGCGCCGACTCCGGTCGGAAGACGACCTGCACGATGCCGGTCTTGTCACGGAGATCGATGAAGATCACGCCGCCGTGGTCGCGCCGGACGTTCACCCAGCCACACAGGACGACTTCGTCACCGACCGTCGCCCCCGTGGCCGCGATCGCGTCGCTCGCGAGCTGGCCGCACTGGTGCGTGCGGCGGAGCGATCCCATTCCATCGAGCTCGACGCTCTGCGTGCTCATCAAGGCTCCCGGGGTCTCTGATCGAGGCGGTTGCTGGCCCGCGCACGAGCAGGCGCCGGGCCGAGCGGCCGGTGCCGAGAAGGCGCGAATCATCGGGTGTCAGGGACGGAATTCCGCAGCCCGGGCCCCGCGCCAGGCTCGTCCGCGCATCGCTTCCGCGCGGGCGACCGGGCGGCTCCGGAGGAGACGGCCGGGCGTGGCCGGGGGGCGGGCAGGACGAGGTGGCCGGAGGGGGGCTCCGAGGCCGGAAAACGTCGCGAAATCGGCGAGTTGGATAGCAACGGGCCCGAAAGCTGTCAATCGCGAAGGGGCCTTCTCGCCGAGGCGAGGAGCGGATCGCGCGCCCGGCGACTCAGTCCAGGAGATCGTCCGCCGAGGCCACCCGGTTCCGGCCCTCGCTCTTGGCGCGGTACATCGCCTTGTCCGCCGCGTCGAGCAGCGGCTCCCGGGTCTCGCCGTGGTTCGGACAGGTCGCCACCCCGATCGAGATCGTGAGGCGCAGCGTGCCCTGGGCGCCGGCTTCGAAGAGATGCCCCTCGACCGCGGCGCGGATCCGCTCGGCGACCCGGAGCGCGATCTCGTGGGGCGTGTCCACGAGCAGGATGGTGAACTCGTCTCCGCCGTAGCGTGCGAGGGTGTCGACCTGGCGCACGCATTCGCGCAGGAGCGCCGCCAGCGTCCGCAGCGTGTCCGAGCCGATCAGGTGCCCGTACCGGTCGTTCACGAGCTTGAAGCGATCGAGGTCGAGGAACAGGACGGAGAGCGGGTTGCCGTAGCGCTCCGCGCGCTGGATCTCGTTGTCGACGGTCGCGAGCAGGTAGCGCGCGTTGTAGACGCCGGTCACGTCGTCGATGAAGGCGCGCTCCTTCGCGTGGTGGTAGCGCTCGGCGGTCGCGAGGGCGGCGCTCGCCCGTCGCGCGATCGTCCGGGCCGTCTCGAGATCGCCGTCGTCGAAGCGGCGGCCTTCCGAGAGCACCCAGGCGTGCCCCGCCTCCTGGTCGTCTCCGCGGAGCGGGACCGAGAGGAGCGCTCCGGGCGACTCGAGGCCGACCTGGCCGAGGGCGTGGTTGAGCGGCCCCCACGGCACGACGCCCACCTCGCCCCGCCCCATCGTCGACTCCAGGCTCTTCTCCTCGATCAGTAGACGCGAGAGCCGGTCCCGGGTCTCGTCGTCGAAGCCGCGCGCCGCGACCCCGGCACCCTGGGGCGCCGGACTCGGCGAGAAGAAGGCGATCCCGCGACGACAGCCGAGGCGCTCGAGCAGCAGCTCGAGGGCCATCGGATAGATCTTGCCCGGCTCGAGACACTGGGCCAGCGGCTCGCACGCGCGCTCGGTCGCGAGCTGGGCGTGGAGCTCCGCCCGGGCACGCTCGGCCTCGAGGAGCTGCGCGACCACGATCGTCGCCATCGGCAGCGCTTCGGCCTGCGCGGACGGCAGGCGATAGGTCTCGAGCTCGCCTTCCCGCGAAGGCGGCGGCATCGCGCCGGTATCCGCCGAGGCGACCTGATCGGACATGGCGATCCGCGCCATCGCCGCGCCCGGCCGACGCCACTCTTCCCAGACCGGGTCTTCGAGAATCGCGTCGGCCTCCGCGCCGAGACCGACCAGGATCAGATAGGGCGCACCGCGCGAGGCATCGGCCGCGGCAGGCGCCGTCGGAAACGGTGCGCAGGAGAACCGGCGGGACTGACCGCCGGCGGCGAGCCCGGCGACGAGCGTCGAGGCGACCGGGGCCGCGCCGTCGCCGACCAGGAGGACGGGGATCGGCGCGTGCGGATCGGACTCGAGCTCGGACATGCGGGGAACCTCCCCATCGGCGGGCCGCGTCCGCGCCGGCAACGAACCGGCAACTTCCCGCGGAAGGCCAAGGATTACCGCATTATCGGAACGGAGTCCGATCGGCTTGAGACGAGGGACGCGTGCCCCGTCCTAGAGCCCTTTCGGCGGCTCGAGACGCATCCATCCGTGGCCCCCGTCACCCGTCGTCACGATCCGACCGGCATTCCCGACCGCCCATCCGACGTCGCTTCCGGGCGCGAACGAAACCGACCGCAGCGTCTCGAAGAGCGCACCGCCGGCGCCGACGCTCGCCGGCGCGACCTCGAGTCCGCGGCGCCCGCTGCGCAGGATGAAGATCCCGCCCTGTCGCCCCACCGCGACCCATCGCGGCCCGACCGGCGCCATCGCCAGCAGCCCATGCGGCGCCGCCCCCTCCCCCACCGTCAGCGGGCCGTCCTCGCCCTCTCCGACGAAGAGACGCCCTTCGGCATCCCCGGCGAGGAGACCCGACTCGGTCACGACCACCGTTCTCAGGTCGACCGCTTCCTCCGCCCGAACCGACACCGACGGCGCCGGGGCGAGGCGCTGCGCCCAGTAGCGGGCGAGGAATCCCGGATCGTCGTCGAGAAGCTCTTCGTAGCCCCAGGGAGGCGAGCCGACGACGGTGATCCGGTCGTTCGGGATCCCGACGGCCTCGAGCTGCCCCACGACCTCGCCCGCGCGAGCCTCGATCCGATCGAAGAGCGCGCTCGGGTCCTGATCCTCCGCATAGCGCCGGCGCTCTTCCCGGGTGACGAAGGCCTCGACCTGCCACTCGACGGCTCGGCGCGCGAGACGCCCGGCGGTCGCACGCAGCCGTTCCGCGTCTTCCCGCGCGAGCTCGACGCCCCCGAAACGGAACGGGAAGGCCGGAAGGCCCGCGGCGTCCGCGATCTCGCGCACCCGGAACCCGTCGCTCCCGGGGTCGATCGCGACGACGCGGTCCCCGACGGCCCAGCAGCGGGCCGGCGCGACCGAGCGGCAATCGACGTCCGCGAGGCGCTTCGGGCCCGGGACTCCCGCCTCCTCCCGGTCTCGCCCGGATGCACGCCAGAGACCGCCCCCGTCGGTGGTCGTGAGCCAGCGCCCGTCCTCGGCGAGCGCGACCGCGCGGTCTCCGTCGACCGCCGCCACCGCGACGAGCGGCCAATCCTCCGCCGGTCCGGGCAGCCGCTGGCGCTCCCAGTGGGCGCCGCTGTCCTCGCTCGTGAGGATCGTTCCGGGGCCGACGGCCCAGCCGCGCTCGGCATCGACCATGATCAGGTCCGCGAGGACGCTCGTCGCCGGCGTGCGTGCGCGCGACCAGCTGCGACCGCCGTCGACGCTCCGCAGGATCCGCCCGTCGCGGCTGGCGACGAGCACCCGGTCCGGAGTCGGGGCGGCCACGGCGACGAGGTCGCCCGAAGGCCACGGCGGCGCCCGGTCCACACCGCCGGTCTCGTCGTCGAGGCTGCACGCAGCGAGCCAGAAGCCGATCGCGAGCCAGCAAAGCGCGCGAGAAGGCGGGGCGCGAAACGGCTTCGAACGCGACCTCTGCATCGCGGGGAGGATAGTCCCGGCCCTCGCCAGCGCCGCTAGGCGCTCGCGACGGCGAGGCGCATCGAGGTCACGCGGCCGAGACCGCCGTCCTCGACACAGACCGCTTCCCCGCCCATCTGCGCGAGCCCCTGCTGCACGCTCTCCGGCGGGTGGCCGGTCGGGCCGCGGCGATCCGGTTCGGGCACGTCCACGACGGACACGATCACGCCGCTCGGACGGTCACCGCCGAGGGCGCGCGCGAGGATCGTGATCGGCTGGTCGGGACGCGACTCGTCGACCCGTTGTCGCACCAGCTGCGAGAGCAGGCGCTCGAAGACCACCGTGGCCCCGGAGACCCGCGGCAGGTTCGGTGGCATCAACACGTCGAGATCGACGCTCGAAGGGATCTCCTGGGAGATGCGTTCGGCGACGCGCAGGACCGAGCTCGACACGTCGAAGCGTCCCTGCTGCGTCTTGCCGCCCCGAAGCGCCATCGTGAGCTCGCGGAGCCATTTCTGGGCCGTCTCGATCTGGTGCAGCCCCGTCGCCATGAGCTGCTGCTGGCGCGCGTTGAGGCGGCCGTCGAGCTCCGCGCTGAGCGTGCCGACGGCCTGGAGCGCCTCCGACAGCGGCTCGCCGAGCTCGTCCGCCAGGCTCGTCAAGTGCTCCTCGTTCGAGTGCTCCTCGAGCATGACCATGACCACGCCGACGCGATCGTCCTCGGCCTCGATCGGCGAACACAATCCAGTGTAGGCGTGTCCGCCCTCGCGGATCTGGAGTCTCGAGGGCTGTCCTCGTTGGAGGACCTGCGCCGTCGCCGTCAGCACGACTTCGCGGGCACCGCCCCCGAAGACCATCGCCAGCGGCTCACCGACCGGATCGCCGGACGTCTGGCAGAAGCGCTCGCGGAACGACGGGTTCGCGTAGACGACGCAGCCTTCGGGATCCCCAACGAGGATCGGTGCATCGAGATGGCCCAGCAGCGAGATCTCTTCGGCGCCCATATCAGTCCCACTCCCGGATGCCGGCTTCGGCGAACCGCATCAGTCCCACTCCAGAATCCCGGCGGCGTGCATCCGATGGATCGAGCGCAGCGCCTCGAAGCGGTCCATGCCCGACACGCTCATCAGGTCACCGAGGGGCGTGGCGCCGTCGACCATCGACAGCAGGAAGCCCGCGGACGGCGGCAGGTTGCGCCCCTGCAGCTCACCGCTCTTCCCCGCGACGCGCGGAATCTGGGTGAGGTCGCCGAGCTCGCTCTGGTAGCGCCGAAAGAGTCGCGCCCGGAGCAGCTCGATCATGGCGTCCGCTTCGAGCGCCCCGCCCGACGGCATGCTCGTCAGCAGCTCGAGGGCCGCTTCCTCGTTCTCGGTGTGCGCGAGTCGGCGGGCGTCCTCGACGATCGCGACGGCCCCTTCGCCGGAGCCGCCCCGCGGCTTCGAGCGCCGGTCGGCGTCGCGCATGTAGTCGAGGGCTTCCTCGTTGCCGGGGTCGAGCTCGAGCACCTCGTTCCAGAGCAGGAACGCGCGCGCGATGTCGCCCGTGCCATAGCTCTCGAGGCCCTGCTGGAGCAGGCTCGCCACCTTCTCTTCGTTCGCTTGCATCATCGTCGGTCCCTGCCCCTCCGTTCTCGGGGAGAAGCGTCAGCGAGAGCGGATCAGTCCTTGATCTGAACCTCGTAGAGGTCGTGCTCTTCGATGATCTCGTCGATCTCGGCGTCGCTGAGCGTGCCCGTCGAGCTGACCGTGATCGACTGTTCCTTGCCGGTCGAGAGGTCCCGGGCGGACACGGAGACGATGCCGTTGGCATCGATGTCGAAGCTCACCTCGATCTCCGGCTCGCCCTTCGGTGCCGGCCGGATGCCCGACAGCACGAACTCGCCGAGCAGATCGTTCTCCGCCGCGATGTCGCTCTCGCCCTGGAGGACGCGGATCTTCACGGCGGACTGGTCGTCGCGCGTGGTCGTGAAGATGTGGCCCTTGCTGACCGGAACCGTCGTGTTGCGCTCGATGAGCCGGGCGAAGTGGCCGCCGTAGGTGCCGATGCCCAGCGAGAGCGGCGTGACGTCGAGCAGCAGCATGTCGTTGTCGCTGTCGAGGAGCGCCGCCGCCTGCACCGCCGCGCCGAGCCCCACGACCTCGTCGGGGTTCACGCCCTTGTGCGGGCGCTTGCCGAAGTACTCGGTCACGCGCTTCTGCACGAGCGGCATGCGCGTCTGGCCACCGACGAGGACGACCTGGTCGATGTCCTGCGCCTGCACGCCGGCGTCGACGCAGCACTGCTCGACGCTCTTGAGCGTCCCTTCGACCACGTCGTGGACGAGGCTCTCGAGGTTCTCGCGCGTCAGCTCGTAGTTGAGATGCCGCGGCCCCTCGGCGTCGCTCGCGATGAAGGGCAGGTTGATCTCGACGACGTCGCGCATCGAGAGGTCGCACTTCGCCTTCTCCGCGGCGTCCTTGAGGCGCTGGAGCGCCATCGTGTCGCCCCGGAGATCCATCCCCTCGGTCTCTTCGAACCACTCCACGAGGTGCTGGACGATCCGGCGGTCGAAGTCCTCGCCGCCGAGGAAGGTGTTGCCCGAGGTCGCCAGGACCTCGATCACGCCGTCGCTCATCTCGAGGATCGAGATGTCGAAGGTCCCGCCGCCGAGATCGTAGACCGCGATCTTCTCGTCGCCCTGCCGGTTCATGCCGTAGGAGAGTGCGGCGGCCGTGGGCTCGTTGATGATGCGGAGCACCTCGAGGCCCGCGATCTTGCCCGCGTCCTTGGTGCACTGCCGCTGAGTGTCGTTGAAGTACGCCGGGACGGTGATCACCGCTTCCTGCACCGTCTCCGAGAGATACTCCTCGGCGACGCGCTTCATCTCGCGCAGGATGATGCCGCTGATCTCCGGGCAGGTGAACGTCTTGCCGCCGATCTTGATGCGGGGATCGTCGTTCGGACCGCGGACGATCTCGTAGGGGCAGAGGTCGATCGACTTCTGGACTTCCGGATCGTCGAAGCGGCGCCCGATCAATCGCTTCGCCGCGAAGATCGTGTTGCGTGCGTTCGTGATCGCCTGGCGCTTCGCCAGATGACCGACGAGGCGCTTGCCGTCCTGTGAGATGCCGAACATCGAGGGGGTCGTCTTGTATCCCCCCGAATTCGGGATCACCGTCGCCTGGCCGTTCTCGACCACCGACACGCAGGAGTTCGTCGTTCCGAGATCGATTCCGATCACGCGGCTCATGAGGTCTCCCCTCCGCGCGCTGCATCGCGCGCTCCAATGCGCACGGCGGCCAACGACCGTCGTGCTTCCAAATCGTCTTCATCGAACTTGAGCGCCGTCTCGAAGGCACGAACCGCCGCGTCGAGATCTCCCAGCGCCTTGTTGATCCTGCCGAGCATCGTGTACGCCGCCGCCGACTCGGGCTGACGGATCAGCAGCGTCTCGACGTATTCCTTGGCCTCGTCGTACTTCTCGAGCCGGAGGCAGATGCGACTGGCGCGCTCGTTGAGCTCGGGGTCGTGGGGCCGGTAGGGCAGCACGTCTTCGATCAGCCGCAGGGCCTCGAAGAGCTCGCTGTCGCTCATGCGTTCCGAGGGCTTGGCGAGCAGATTCGCGGCCCGCGCCCCGGCGGCGGCGATCTTCAGGCTACCGAGCGCTTCCTTGAACTCCGCGCGGGCCGGATCGAAGGTGATCGCGATCCGGATGCTCGCCTCGGCCTCCTGGAGTCGGCCGGCCTGCTGCGAGGCCTGGGCCGCTCGGAAGATCTCGTCGGCCTGCTGACGCCGCGCGTGGAGCGCCGCGTGGTTGATCTTGAACGGCATGCGCTGCCGCAAGCGCTCGAGCTTGGTGAGGGGCCGCGGCGGAGCCGGCCTGGCTTCCTCGGCTGCCTCCGCCGCAGGCGCGGTCGGCGGCGGGACGGAGGCGGCATCGACCGCCGGAGCGTCTTCGACCGGCGCGGCCGGCTGGTTCTCGACCTGGCAGAGGTCCGGATCCGAGAGGATCTCGTGGGCCTCGAGCACCTTCTTGAAGATGCGGTCGAGGCGCGCGGCGTAGCCCCCGATCTGCTTGCGGAAATAGCGATCGGGATGGAATTCCTTGGAGAGCTTGAAGTAGGCCTTCTTGACGTCCTTCGGTGCCGCGCCGGGCTGGACGCCGAGCAGCTCGTGGTAGGGGCGGCCCAGGGAGGCCTCGTACTCGAGGATGCGGCGCTGGGCATCGAGCCCGATGTCGAGACGATCGTCGAGGGCGCTCTCGTCGATGACGATCGGCGCGTTCGAAGGGGCTTCGGCGGCATCGACCGGCGGCGCCGGACCCGAAACGGTCGCGCCCCCGCCGGAGGGCTTCGCACCGGCGCCCGAGGCCGTCGCAGCGCCGCGACCGCCGACCACGTCGAGGGCGCCCTGGTCGAGCCATCGTCGCAGGCACGCGTCGACGTCGTCCGGCGGGATCCCCCCGATCTCGCGCAGCAGCCGCCAGGGCGTGAGGCCGTCGATCCGTGAGAACAGGTATCCCTCCGCGGCGCTCCGGACGAGCTGCTCCGCGTCGCACCCGGCCGCGAGTGCGAGGACCCAATCGTTCTGCTCCGGGACCTGTGCCAAGACCCGACTCCATTGCTCCGGGGCGGGAACACCCGGGGCGGGCGCTCCTCCACTGGACCCTTTTCGGCCGACGAGCGGCGAAGAATGAGCAACGAGCTTGTTCTCGAAGGACTTTCCGCGAGCAGAAGAACAGACGGGTAGATGCCCCGAGGGGCAAGGGCAGAGAATGCGCGGCGCGGGGGCCCCCGGCGCCCGGGCCGGCCCGCCGGGCGAGCCACCCCGTCACGGCCGGCGCGCGAGGGCGCGCGCGTGCGAGCGAGAACCTCTCTCGGCGCCTCCGGCTGCGCGGCTAGCGCGCCAGGAGGTGCTCCATGATCGCGTTCTGGGCGTGGAGGCGGTTCTCGGCCTGATCGAAGACGATGCTGCGCGGACCGTCGAGCACCGCATCGGTCACCTCTTCGCCGCGATGCGCCGGGAGGCAGTGCATGACCCGTGCATCGCGGGCATGGGCGAGCAGCGCGTCGTTCACCTGGTACGCGCGGAAGATCTCGCGGCGCGCGGCCGCCTCCTCCTCCTGTCCCATGCTGGTCCAGGTGTCGGTGTAGACGAAGTCGACGCCA
>JAUIMK010000162.1 GCA_030432735.1 bacterium | reverse complement strand
CTCCTGGGTGTTGTGATCGCTCTCGGTGTCGATCACGAGGGTCTCGAGCACCTCCCACATCTTCTCGGCGACCTCCGCCTCGAGCTGCGGCAGCTCGTCGTCTTCGATGAACTCCTGGATGTTGTCGTTCGCGTGGAAGCGACGTCCCGACTCGCGGACGCGCGCGCGGATGCGGTCGGCGACCGGCGTGCTCCCGCTTCCCGGCATCGCCCAGGCGACGTGCTGCTCCACCGGATCGATCTGCGTGGCCATGGTGATGCCCTCTCCTCGCCCGTTCCTGGGCGTGCGGAGGACACTAGGGCCGCGGAGGGCACTGCCTAGGGCTGGCGCTCGCGCCTAGCTGCCGACCCGCGCCGTCGGCGTGAATCGGATCGGCAGGCGCTTCACCCCCGCGACCAGCGGCGGGACCATCGCGGCCGGATCCACCGGAACGGCTGCGCTCGCGAGGTCGAGATCCGGGAGCCGCGTCAGAAGGTGCCGCAGGACGACGCCGACCTCGCGCCGGGCGAGGTTGGCGCCCATGCAGAAATGCGGTCCGGGGCCACCGAAGCCCACGTGGTGATTGGGGTCGCGACGGACGTCGAAGTTCTCCGGGTTCGGGAACTCGCGCGGATCCCGATTCGCGGCTCCGTAGAAGAGGACGATCTTGTCGCCCTCCCGGAAGTCGCGGCCGCCGAAGGAGAGATCGTGGGTGACGGTCCGGCGCATGAACGTCACCGGCGCGGCCATCCGGATGATCTCCTCCACGGCGGTCTTCGTCACGCCCGGCAGGTCGTCCTGGAGGATCTTGCGCTGATCGGGGTTCTGGCAGAGCAGATCGATGCCGTGGGAGATCGCGTTGCGCGTCGTGTCGTTTCCGGCGACGGCGAGGAGGATGAAGAAGGGGCCGACCTCACCGGGGGCGAGCAGGTCCTCACCGACGTCGGTGTGCACGAGCTGGGACGTGAGGTCGTCGGTCGGGTTCTTCTTGCGTTCCTCGGCCAGCTCGTTCATCAGCTGGATCAGCGTGATGCCCGCCTGCGCCGCCGCCTCTCGCGGGTCCCGGTCGCCGACGAACTCGGGATCCCCCGCGCCGAGAATCACGTTCGTCGCGTCGAGCACCGTGTCGAACTCGCTGCGCGGGATGCCCATCATGTCGCAGATCACGAGCAGCGGCAGCGGGACCGCGAGCGACTCGACGAGGTCCGCCTCGCCCTTCTCGCAGAAGCCGTCGATCACCTCGGTCGAGATCGCCTCGACGGAGTCGATGATCGTATCGAGGCGCTTGGGGGTGAACGATCGCGACACGATCGTGCGTTGCCGGTCGTGCCGCTCGCCGTCCATGTTGATGAAGGACCCGAAGTAGGCGAGCAGATCCTCGGGCATGTCCGCGAGGGTGACCGCGCCCCGGCCGGAACAGAAATCCTGCGGCCGCTTCGAGATCTCGATCACGTCCTCGTAGCGGAGGACGGCGTGGACGGTCTCCATCTCGCCGGTGTCCGGGTGCTCGAACTCGAGCGAGTGGAAGCGATCCGCTTCTCGCAGCTCGGCGATCGTCGCCATCCGCTCTTCGCGGGGAAGCTGCCAGAACTGGCGATCCATGAGCAGGGACGAATCGGCGGTCATGCGGGTCTCCCGTGGGTGCGCGACGAGGCTACGGAGGCGTACGCCGATCGTCAACGAACCCGGCGTCTCTCGAATCGCCGTGCCCATCCCCCCCGCTCGCCGCGTGTCGCCGCGCCTCGCGACTCGGCTAGCATCCGGGCATGGGTTCGCTCGACGGAATGACCGCGATCGTGACCGGGGCCACTCGCGGCGTCGGGCGCGGCGTCGCCGTCGAGCTCGCGGCCCAGGGCGCCCACGTGACGATCACCGGCCGGACGGAGCGCGAGGGCGACAGTCGCTGGCCGGGGAGCCTCGAATCGACGATCGAGGAAGCGCGCGCCCTCGGCGGAACCGTCGAAGGCGTCGTCTGCGACCACCGTGACGACGAGCAGGTCGGCGCCGTGTTCGCGCGCGTCGAGAAGGAGCACGGCGGGCTCGACCTGCTCGTGAACAACGCGTTCCTGATCCCCGACGACATGGACCCGCAGCTTCCCTTCTGGGAGACGGGCCTCGACTGCTGGGACGACATGCACCAGGTGGGCGTACGCTCGGCCTATGTCGGGACTTGGTACGCGGCTCCGATCATGCTGCGGCAGAAGCGGGGCATGATCGCCTTCGTGAGCTCGGAAGGCGCGCGCTACTACACGCTCCACCCGGCCTATGGCGCCGCCAAGAGCGCCCTCGACCGGACTGCGCGGGACTGCGGCCACGAGCTGGGACCGCACGGCGTGATGACCGCCGCGATCTGGCCCTCCTTCGTGACGACGGAACGCCTGCTCGCGCTCGACCCGGTCGAGTGGAACCTCGACTTCGACGGCGCCGAATCACCGCGCTTCGCCGGCCGCGGGATCGCGGCGATCCTGACCGACCCGGACCGAATGAAGAAGAACGGACGCGTCTTCACGACCCGCGCCCTCGCCGACGAGTACGGATTCACCGACGTCGACGGCAGCCTGCCCTCCGGCGCCGCGGACCCGGGCCCCCCGGCTCCGCTCTTCCCCGAAGACGCAGGCGACGCATGACGACGCGCCCCCTCGACGGCCCGGGCGTGCACCTGCTGAACCACGTGGAGTTCGTCTACGCCCCCGGCGACCGTGCGCTCGTACGCGCCTTCCTCGAGGCGCTCGGCCTGCGCGTGCTCGACCCGCAGACGGACCCGACGCCCCCGGAGCTCGGCCCCGCCGCCGGCCCCTATCTGATCGTCTACCTCGCCGAGGGCGACGACGACCTGATCGACAACGTGGTCTACGCCTCCGAGGCCCGGCCCGAGCAGTGGGCGCTCGAGTCCGCGCTTCGGGAGCGCATCGCCGCCGAACCCGAGCTCCAATCCCTCTGCGCCACCCACCAGGCGGCGTACGCGGAGCGTCCCCAGGCGATGACCCACGTGGGCCTCGCCTACCCTTCGACGACCGAGGTGAAGGCGGCGATGGCGCGGCTCGCTGAGCACGAGGCGCTCGGCGAGCGGCTCACCCTCTCGGACGTGTACGAGCCGGGCGGACCCGGCTCCGTCGACGACCGCGTCACCCAGGCCTTCGTCCACACCGACCTCCTCTCGGTCGGACTGCTCCTCGGCGGACAGCAGTTCGAGCTGCAGGTCCGACACGACGACAGACGAGGGAGCCGCGCATGAACGCGATCGGACAGGGCTTCGGACGGATCGTCCAGGTCGCCTACCTGGTGGACGACATCGAGGCGGCGATGGGACATTGGCTCGCACAGGCGGGGCTCGGCCCCTGGACCTGGTTCCGCAACATCGAGCTCGACACCACGTTCGATGGCCACCGCTTCACGATGCACATCCACGAAGCCCTGGCCTACATGGGCGACCTCCAGATCCAGCTCGTGCAGTCGCTCGACCCGATCGAGACGGTGACGCCCTACCAGGCGTCTCTCCGCGCGGGTCGATTCGGCGTCCACCACACCGCCTTCTTCGCCGACGACTTCGACGCGACCCTCGCGCGCGCACGGGCGCAGGGCTTCGAACGCACCTGCCTCATGACCGACAAGGCGGGCTTCCACTACGCCTACTGTCAGTCTGACACGATGCCCGACGTGTGGATCGAGTTCCTCGAGTCCTACCCGGCGCTCCACACGATCTTCGAGGACGGGATCGCGGCCGCGGCGAGCTGGGACGGCACGGATCCGATCCGGGTCTTCGAGTACGCGGATCTCTGAGCCTCGAAGGGGCCCGACGCGAAACGGCGGGCGCGGCCGCCCCCTGCGCGCCGCCGCCGGGTCCTCGCCGCCTGGCCTCAGGCCTGATCCGTCGTGACCGTCCCGCTCGACGTCAGGAACGCGTAGTGCGGCAGATGCGCGAGCTGCCCGCCGTCGACGGACAAGAGCTGTCCGGTCACGAACGCCGCGTCGTCGGACACGAGATAGAGCACGGCATGGGCCAGGTCCTCCGCCTGCCCCGCCCGCGGCACCAGGTTGTGCGACACGATCTCCGCCCCCATCTCGGGCGTGACCGAGGCGCGCGCCGAGGGGGTCTCGATGTACCCGGGCGAGACCGTGTTGCAGCGGATTCCCTGGCGACCGTAGGTCGTCGCGATCGACCGCGTGAGCGCGTTCACCCCCGCCTTCGCCGCCGAATAGGCGAACTGCGAGAGATCGCCCGCCAGGGACTGATTGCTCGACGTGTTCACGATCGCCCCGCCCCCGCCTTCGATCATGGCGGGAATCCCGTACTTCGCGCCGAGCATCGCCCCCCGGAGATTCACGGCGAAGGATCGGTCCCAGTAGTCGACGCTCATGGAGAGCAGGTCGGCGTCGTTCGCATGCTCCACGCGCGCGGTCATCGCCGCATTGTTGTGGAGCACGTCGAGACCGCCGAGCTCCGCGACCGCCGTCGCGATCATCTGGCGTACCTCGTCTTCCGAGGACACGTCCGCCCGACAGGCCACCGCCGTCGCGCCCATTCCGCGGATGCCTTCCGCCACCTGCTCGGCGCCTTCCCCGTCGAGATCGGCCACCAGGACGGCGGCCCCCTCTCTCGCGAGGAGCTCCACCGTCGCTCGCCCGATCCCCGACGCCGCGCCGGTCACGATCGCCCGCTTTCCTTCGACTCGACCTGCCATGTTCAAACGATCCTCTCTTGCTCGCGGCGCTCGGGAACGCCGAATCTCATTCCGGGTCGAGGGTCGGAACCGTCCACCCCCGAATCGACCGCGTGCGACGGCCGGGACTCTGTTTGCCGCCCTGGGCGCGGATCTTCTCGAAGTGGATCTGCGGCGCCGCGTTCGTCTGCTCGGAGACCTTCGATCCGCCTTCGGCGCCCCAGCCCTTGTCGTAGGGCGAGAGCATGTGTTCGTGAATGCAGTGATTGCGATGGAACTTCCAGCCGTCGCTCTGCCGAACGTACTCGTAGTCGAGGGTCGCGATGCTCCAGGCGGGCTTCTGCGTATCGGGATCGATCAGCAGCGTCAGCAGGAACCAACGTCCGTAGGCCTGGTCTCCGTCGATCTCGACGGTCGGGTTGGTGAGCATGTCGAAGGCCCATCCGCCCGCTTCTTCGAAGCCCGGCATGAACTCCAGATAGAACTGGCGGATGTCCTCCTTCGAACGCAGCTCGCCCAGGATGCCGTGGTCGTAGCTGGCCTCGTCGGCGAAGCACGCGACGGCGTCGTCCCAGCGCGCGTCGTGCATGGCCTGCATGTATTCCCTCGTCAGGCGATGGATCGCCTCGCGATCCTCCAGGAGCTGCACCCGCGATCGCAGCGCAGCGACCTCCCGGGCCAGTGATTCGAGGGTCGGCTCACTCATTTCGGATTCCTCCGTGGTCGAGTCTAGTGCGGACGGCGCGGAGACGAAGGCGCCTTCTGCATCAATCGCGGCGGCGGTCCTTCCCGATGCCCCCCGGCCGGGCGTAGAGATTCTCGAGGAACGCATCCCATTCCGCCTCGGTCGTTTCCGCGCGACGCCGAATCAGCTGCTCGGCCATCGCCCCCACGACGAGACGCGCGCTCGGGGCATCGCTCTCGAGCGCGTCGACGCAGACCCGCGCCACCTCCTCGGGTGACGACGAAGCCGCACCACCGGGACCTTCGAAGGTCGAGGCGAGTCCCGCCCGAATGCTGGCGTGGAGCCCGGCGTACTCGGGCCCCTCCGCCGCGGCAAGGCTCTCGATCCCCGTCGCGCCGAAGCGACTCGCGACGGGCCCGGGCTCGACGACGACGACGCGGACGCCGAACCCCGCGACCTCGAAGCGCAGCGCGTCGCTGAAGGCTTCGAGCGCATGCTTCGACGCGTGGTAGAAGGCGCCTCCAGGAAAGCTGAGACGACCGCCCATGCTGCTCATGTTGAGGATCGTTCCGCTTCCCTGAGCCCGCATCGCCGGCAGCGCGAGCTGCGTCAGACGGACGGCGCCCAGGAAGTTCGTCTCGAGCTGCCGCCGAACGTCTTCGAGGTCGGTGCACTCGACGGCGCCGTGCAGTCCGTACCCCGCGTTGTTCACGAGCGCCGACAACGAGCCCTCCTCCTCGAGGACACGAGCCACCGCGGCCTCGCATTCGCCGGCGTCGCACACGTCGAGGCGGACCGAACGCGCGCCCATCGACCCCAGAAGAGCGAGGGCTTCCGGGTCGCGGCTCCCCGCGTAGACGCACCACCCGGACGCGACGAGGGCTTCCGCGAGCGCGAGGCCGATTCCGCTCGAGCATCCGGTGACGAGGGCAACGCGTCGGTTCACCACGCCGACCGTCCGAAGCCCCCGTCGACCGTGATCATCTGGCCCGTGAGGTAGCCCGCGCCCTCGGAACACAGGAAGGCGCAGACCGCCGCCATCTCCTCGGGACGCCCGGGCCGTCGCATCGGCACGCCCTCACACCAGGCGTCGATCGCCGTCTCGCGCTCCACGCCTTCCTCGACCGCGAGGCGATCGAAGAAGTCCTCCATGAAGCCCGTCCGAAAGAGCCCCGTCCCGATCGAGTTGACCGTCACGCCGTAGGGGCCGAACTCGTTCGACAGGGATTTGCAGAGCGTGACCCCCGAGGCGCGCGCCGTGTTGCCGAGGATGTGACGCAGCTCGCGAGGCGGCTCCTTCGCGGAGCCGGAGCCGAGATTCACGAAGCGCCCCCACCTCCTCTCCTTCATCGCGGGCAGGACCGCGCGCGCGAGCAGCGCGATGCTGATCGTGAGCCCCTGGAACGCCGCGTGGAAATCGTCCTCGTCGACTTCGAAGAAGTTGCCGTCCCGAGGCGAATGGACGTTCGCGATCGCGATGTCCGGCGCACCGAAGCACTCGCGCGCGGTCCGAACCGCCGATTCGACTCCCGTCGACGTCGTCATGTCCGCGCTCACGCCCGCCACCTCGCCGCCGCGATCCCGGATCGCCGCGACCGTCTCGTCGATCGCGTCCCGACTCCGCGCCGCGATCACGACGCGCACGCCTTCCTCGGCGAGTCGCTCCGCCGTCGCCCGCCCGAGGCCACGGCTTCCACCCGATACCAACGCCACTCGTCCCGAAATCCCGAGATCCAAACCGCTCTCCTCGATCCGCCCGTTCGTCGACGAGAGGGGAGATAGCGCGGGGACGATGCCCCGGCTGCCCGTCCGGCATGGCGACCGCTTCGAGGCTTGCTCTACGCTACCGAGAGAGTCGCCGGGGCGTCCTCGACGTGACCCCGTCCCCGATCGAGCCTAGGCCGATCCTTCCTTCGACTCGGCGAAGTGCCGCAGGAACCGACCAGGAGAACACCATGTTGCGGACGACCCCGATCGCCGCCGCGCTCGGCGCGGTCGTGCACGACGTGGATCTACGCCCTCCCGTCTCCGACGCGCTCTTCGAGGCGCTGCATGCGGCGCTGCTCGAGCATCAGGTGCTCATCATCCCCGGGCAGGCCCTCTCGGACGAGGAGCATCAGGCACTCGGTCGCCGATTCGGCGAGCTCTCCGTCCACCCGGTCCAGGCGGCTTCGGGGACCTTCGAAACCATGGAGTGGATCGAGGACGGTCCCGACAGCCCGCCGAAGGCCTCGCGTTGGCACGCGGACCTGAGCTGGCTGCCGGCTCCCCCCAAGATCGGACTCCTTTCGGCGCGGGAGCTGCCCGACGTCGGCGGGGACACCGAGTGGATGAGTCTACGCGCCGCCTATCACGCGCTCCCGAGAAGCATGCAGGAGCGGCTGGAAGGCCTCGTCGCCACCCACGATGCCGGCGACAACTTCTTCGTGCAGGTCGAGTACGCCGCCGGCAAGGCGATCGCCGACGAGCTGCGCAAGCTCGTCGAGCAGAGCGCCGAACATCCCCTGGTCGTGCGGCATCCCGAGACCGGCGAGAAGGTGCTCTGCTTCTCGCCCCCGAACGTGACCGAGATCGTGGGGCTCGCGCGAGAGGAGAGTGATCGATTGATCGAGACGCTGCACGCGTTGATCGAGGAGCCGGAGCTCTCGATGCGGTGGAAGTGGGCGGTCGACGATCTCGCCATCTGGGACGAACGCCTCACCCTCCACCGCGGACTGCCCGATCACTATCCGAGGCGCCGCGTGATGCGGCGCTGCACCGTGGATCCGGCGGAGCGACCGCAGGCCGCCTGACGCGCGCGGCTCGCTCCGTCGCGACGGCGCCTAGCCCGGGTTGCGCGCCAGCGTCAGCAGCGCGAGCCAGCCGGCGATGAAGCAGAGCCCGCCCAGCGGCGTGACCGGCCCCAGCCAACGCGGTCCGCCGAGGGCCAACACGTAGAGCGAGCCGCTGAAGAGCACGATCCCCGCCGTGAAGCCCGCCGCCGGCCAGGTCACGACGCGACCGGTCGCGGCCCCGAAGAGCGCGACGGCGAGCAGAGCCACGGCGTGCACCAGGTGGTACTCGACGGCGGTCGACCACGCGTCGAGCTGGGCGGGCTCGAGGCGCGCCTTGAGTGCGTGCGCCCCGAAGGCACCGAGCACGACACCGAGGGCGCCGAGGAGAGCAGCGAGTGAGGTCCACATGGCGGCGAGGGTATCTCTTTCCGCCCCGGAGGTCCGCTGGCCGAGGCTCGGCCCCCACCGCACTGCGACGGCACTTCGCCCGCCGACGACCGACGCCTAGCGCGGAGGCGATTCGGCGGGCATCTCGACCCAGAAGACGCCGCGCAGCTCCCCCGGTCGGAAGCCCACCGCACGGTCCTCTGGATAGAGCGCCTCGATCCGCGCGGCGAGATCCGGCGCGAGCGCTTCGCCGTGGCACGTCGCACAGAGCGGGGCGAGCACGATCGGCTCGACGTACCCGGTCCGTCCCTCGCCGAGCGCCACCGCCGCAGGCTTCCGGTTCGACGGCTCGGTCCGGTAGCGGTCGAGGATCGGGACGACCCATTCCGGAGCCACGTTGGCGGGGTTGCGGAGCCGGTGGCTCGTTCTCCCGACCCGCACTCCGTCCTGCGACGCCCGACGTGCGAGCTCCGGAGCCTCGAGCCGGCACGCGTCCACCGCTGCAGCCGGCCCCTCGGCGAGACCCGACTTCAGCGCCTGCTGGAGCGCCGCCTTGAACGGGGCGAGCAGCGCCTGGCCACGCGCGTGGACCTGCGGCGTCTGCGCCCATGTCGCGGTCGCCGTCGCCAGGCACGCGGCGACGAGCGCGAGCACGGGAGGCCGTCGACGGGCAGCCACGATCTTGGCAGCCACCTGCTAGTACAGGTCCCGCAGGAAGCGGATCAGATCCGTCGAGGTCACGACCCCCTCGAGGTTGCCCTGGTCGTCCACGACGGCGAGGGAGTGGAACGAGCCGTCCGCCAACACGTTCGCGGCGTCCTGGACGGTGGACTTCTTCGGCAGGGTGTGGAGGTCGGTCTTCATCAGGCCCTCCACCGAGAACTGATGGTCGATGTAGGCATCCATCGAACGCTCGTCGCTCTCGAGGCCTTCCACGCTGATCCCGAGGATGTCCGAGGCGGAGATCATCCCGATCAGCTTCCTGCCGGAGACGACGGGCATGTGATGGAAGCCCTCCTTCGCGAAGACCTTCCGGATGTCGCTCAAGGCCTGCCCCGTGTGGGCCGTGATCGGGTCGCGGGTGAGCACCTTCTCGATCGAATCGTTCCTCAACTTCGAGTCTCCTCTGGATCGTTTCGCGCCGGGTCGCCGGATCGGGGATCGACCGGCGCGCCCGCGCACTCCCGTGAAAAGCACGATTCGTGCCCGCCCTCCCCGCCCTGAGACGCGTCTCGTCGCCCCTCAGCCGGGGCGCAGGGGCGATCCGCCATGCAATCGGGGCGCGGTGCCTCACCCGCGGGCGGTCCGCCCCCTCGCGGAGGGCGTTTCCGGCGTTTGGCGCGTGCCCATTTCGCGACCTAGCATGAAACGACGGTCGCGGAACCCATGACGACCGACCGAGCAGCTGCTGCACGCACGAGGAGACGACCCATGCGACTCGCCCGCCCCTTCCGCTCGAAGGCGCCCGTTCGGCGCCGGCTTCTCCTCGTCACCGTGGCGCTCGCCGCGACCGGCCTGCTCGGCCTCCAGTGCCCGCGCGTCGGACCGCTCTCCGCGGGCGTCTGCGCCGTCGACATCACGCCGATCAGCCCGAGCCTCGCGGACGAATACGAAGCGACCTTCGGTCGCCCCGCCACCGTCAACCACACCGACCCGGTCTACATCGCGGGCTTCGGAACCGACCGCCAGGCCACCGGCTACAACGACCCGATCTGGGCGCGCGGCGCCGTGATCGACGGGGCCGACGGTCGCGTCGCGATCGTGTCCGTCGACCTCATCGGCTACTTCAACGCCGAGGTCGAGACGATTCGCTCCCTCGTCGATCCCGACGCGGGGATCGACTACGTCGTCGTGTCGAGCACCCACCAGCACGAAGGACCCGACACCCTGGGCATCTGGGGTCCCGACGCGACGACCTCGGGAATCGACTTCGGCTACCTCGACTTCGTGAACCAGTCCGTCGCGGACTGCATCAACGAGGCCGCCGCGAACATGCAGCCCGCGCGCATCAAGTTCGCGACGACCGACGGTGAGGGTCTGTCCCTGGGGCTCGACCCCGAGGACGACGGCTTCGGCGTCGCGGACAGCCGCGTGCTCGTCGACGACGACCTGCTCGCCCCCGAGACCGACGGCCGGATCATCGACCCGCGCCTCTCGATCATGCAGATCACCGAAGCGCGCCGCCCCTTCGCTCCGATCGGCACCCTCGTGAACTTCGCGAGCCATCCCGAGGCGCTCGGCAGCAACAACACCCTCGTCACGTCCGACTTCCCCCACTACGCCCGCGAGCGGATCGAAGACGCCATCGGCGGCACGGCGATCTGGGTGAGCGGCGCCCT
>JAUIMK010000161.1 GCA_030432735.1 bacterium | reverse complement strand
TTTGGCCTTGGTCGGCCCCTTGGCCTTCACCCCCTCCCCCCAGGGAGCGTTGATGTCGTCCCCCAGCCTCACGGTCCGCTCATCTGCCCCACTCCGGGGGGATATCCGCGTTCCGGGGGATAAATCAATCACCCACCGGGCCCTCATCCTCGCCAGCCTCGCCGAGGGGCGCAGCCTCCTCAAGGGGGCCCTGAAGGGGGGGGATTGTGCTCAGACCGCCCAGGTCATGACGGCCCTCGGAGCCCGGGTCGAGGCGAGGCCCGGGGGGGAGCTCTGGGTCGACGGAGCGATCGTGGGCACGACGCAGGGAACGATCGAGACGACGAACGGTGACGACCTCATGATCGGCGCGATCAGGGCCCAGGCCGGCCCGGGCGCGCCGGCGTCCTTCTTCTTCGAGGGGCGGGTCGACGAGCTGCGGATCTACGACCGGGTGCTCACGACCGAGGAGATCGTCACTCTGCCCGAGCCGGGCGTGCACGCCCTGGTGCCCGCGCTGCTGGCCCTGTTGGGCGCGCACCGTCGGACGACGCGACGAGCGACGGCGGGCGCGAACGTCGCTCGTGGGCCGAGGCGATCGTTCGGCCGAGAGGTCTGAGGCCGACCGCTGCGATCGCGCTGGACGGGCGCTCGAAGCATCGGTCGTTTGCGCAAGAGGCCACGCTCATCCTGACGGGCGTGCTCCAGAGACCGGAGCTCGTCCCCCGCCTCGACCTCCAGGGACTCGGCAAAGAGCTCGGGTCCGAGACGGACGCGGCCGAACCCGTCGCGAAGGAGCGTGATTCCCGGGACTCGACGCCCGACTGCTGAGCGATCTCGAGCAGGCGCGTTTCAGGCAGGCGCACCTGCGGATACGGCGACGACGAAGCGCGCACTCGGCCGCACAGGCAGACGGTCGGTGTTAGGCGCGGCGAGCGCTGTCTCTCGGGTGCGCAGCCGCGCCCACGCCCATCGAACGCGTCGGTCATGCGCTGCGGGATCGAGTGCGCCCTGCGCCGCACGATCGCATGCGCCCTCGCCTCCCCCCTCCCCCGAGCGCGATGCGCTGGCTCCTCCGAGTGGGACGCTCGGCCCTCGTCCCGAGCGGAGGTGGGAAGATGTCCCTGGCTCCGCCGCGCCGTTTTCGCCGCGTCTTCGACCGACACGCACAAGTCGCATCCGGAATTGTGCGCAGCACGAAAAAAATCGCGCACGGGCGAGTTTTCGCCTTGCGCGGGTGGGGCGAAGTGGGATAGAAAGACATCCGAGTGGGGCGCGGTGGGATGAAACGCCGCCGAAGTGGAGCCGGGGGATCTCTCGGAGAGAGCGACCCGGATCGACCCAGGCGGACGAATCCACCGAACCTGATCAGAGCCTAGCCGCTCCGATCATCGAGACCGACAGCGAGGCATTTGTAGAACGATGTTTCGCGGACGTCATGACCACACGATCGACGCCAAGGGCCGACTCAGCATTCCGCGGGTCTTCCGAGGCGAGCTGGTAGGGGCGGGGGAAAGTCCACCGATGCTGGTCAACGAGAAGGATCACCTGGCGCTCTTCCCGGCCGAGACCTGGGCCGCCGAAGAGCAGCGACTGATGGAGATGTCGAGCCTCGATCCCGATGCCCAGCGACTGCGCCGCTTCTACGCCACCGGGTCCGTGCCCTGCCCGGTCGACTCCCAGGGCCGAATCCTCGTTCCCGGCTTTCTCCGCGATCACGCCGGACTCGAGAAGAACGTCATCGTCGCGGGGGTGCTCGAGCGAATCGAGATCTGGAGCCCCTCGCGTTATGAATCGGGCCAGTCCGAGACGGTCATGAGCCTGGAAGACATCAAGCGATCCCTGAACAAGGGAACTTCGGGGTCGTAGATTTTTTGGGGGGACTGGAGAGCCTTCTTCAGAGAGGCGCTCTCCAGGAGAGAGGTTGGGGTGTTCCCGGGGCACATAGGGTCTCCGGCGCGGTTACTGGGGGGTACGTGCCGAAGATACGTGTCCCGGGACGCCCCAACATCTTCTCGCACGCAGCACTCGCCACCCGACCCGACGGTCCGGGCTTCACCTCGAGCGAGTCGCTCTCCTTCTTCTCCCTTGCCTTCGACTGCGAAGGATGGTGAGACGACCCGAGGAGACCTGACGGTCCACATCGACGAGAGGCACCCGCAGTGGTGACCACGGCCTACCACGAACCCGTTCTTCTCGCCGAAACCCTCGGATTCCTCGACCTCCAGCCTGGCTCCGTCATCCTCGACGGCACCCTCGGCGGCGGCGGCCACGCCCACGCGATCCTCGAGCGCACGGGGCCCGATGGCGTTCTCATCGGCCTCGACCTCGACGTGGAAGCCATCCGCGAAGCGGGCGCGCGCCTCGACGCCGCCGGTTTCGGCGAGCGCGTCCGGCTGATCCAGTCCTCGTTCCGCCGACTCGACGACGTCGCCGCGGACCTCGCGCCCCTCGAGATCGACGGCATCGTGCTCGACCTCGGCGTCTCGTCCCACCAGCTCGACGAGCCCACCCGCGGCT
Source organism: bacterium (assembly GCA_030432735.1). GTDB lineage: Bacteria > Myxococcota_A > UBA9160 > UBA9160 > UBA4427 > UBA4427. Next base: position 8,361 of record JAUIMK010000161.1, on the reverse strand, counting down.
TCCGATTCGGGGACGCCCCGGCGGACAGCCCCCTCGACATGCGGATGGACGGCGACGGCGAGCGGGCGCCGGCGAGCGCCCTGCTCGCGAGCCTCGACAGCGAAGCCCTCGAGAAGATCTTCTCCGAATACGGGCAGCTCCCCGGCTCCCGCCGACTCGCGAAGGCCATCGTCGCCCGACGCGACGAGGCGCCCCTCGAGACCGCCGCCGACCTCGTGTCCCTGATCGGCGAGCTGGGCATCGGCCGCGGACGCCGCCACAACCCGGCCACCCTCGTCTTCCAGGCCCTCCGCATCGCCGTGAACGACGAGCTCGCGGCGCTCGAGGAAGGACTCCAGGCCGCCATCCGCGTGCTCCGCCCGGGCGGACGCCTCGCGGTCATCGCCTATCACAGCCTCGAAGACCGCCTGGTCAAGCAGACCTTCCGCAGCGAGGCGAAGGGCTGCGACTGCCCGCCCTCCTTCCCCGTCTGCCGATGCGGCCGGACACCGACCCTCGAGGTGCTGACCCGCAAGCCCGTCCTCCCGTCCGAGGACGAGATCGCGCGCAATCCGCGGGCGCGTTCGGCGCGGCTCCGCGCCGCCCGTCGACTGGAGGCGGCATGAGCGCCGGCACCGTCGATCGACGCAACCGCGCGCAGGCGCGGGCCGCCCGCGCGATGCGGCTGGCCGCGGAGCACCGTCTTCGTGAATCCGGTGAGCAGGAGCGCGGATCCTGGATCGGCGTCGACCTCGCCCGGGTCTCCCTGGCGCCGCGCTCGCGCACCTTCGTTCCGCTGATCGCCGTCGCCCTCGTCGCGGCCCTCGGCGTCTCCGCGCTGCGCATCGACCTGATCCGGACGCGTTATGCCCTCGCCGAGAGCCTTGCGCAGGAGCAGGCGCTGCTCGAAGAACAGCGCGCGTTGATCGTCCGGCTTCGCGGGCTCCGGGATCCCTCGGTGCTCGCGGCCCTAGCGCAGGAGCGCGGCTTTCGACCGGCGGAACGCGTGATCGCGCTCGAGGACCCGATGCCCGGTCCGATGCGGTCGACCGACCCGACCGGCGCGCTCGCAGAAGCGCGGGGCTTCGCGGCGGTCGGCGCCGAGTCCGCCGACGCGCGCGCCCCGCTTCCCTCGGTCTCGGCTGGACCGCCGCCGGACCGCGCGACCGAAGGAGCCGCCCCGTGAGGTTCCAGGCGCTCGAGCGTGCCTCCGGACGCATCGTCTGGATCCGACTCGCCGGCCTCGCCGTCGTGCTCCTGCTCGCGGGGCGCGCCGCCCACCTGACCGTCGCGCATACCCGCGCCCGGGACCTCTACGACCGGCAGATCCAGACCGAGCAGCGCCTCTCCGCCGCCCGCGGCACGATCTTCGACCGCAACGGCCGCGAGCTCGCGATCACGACCGAGGCCGCCTCGATCTACGCGCTGCCGCGCGAGATGGAGGATCGCGCGGCGACCGCGCTCGCCCTCGCCGAAGCCCTCGAGCTCGACCTGTCCGCGATCGCGCGCCGCATCGCGGACCGCGATGGATTCACCTACATCAAGCGATGGGTCACCCCGGCGCAGGCGGATCGGGTCCGCGCGCTCGAGCTGCCCGGCGTCGGCATCGATCTCGAGCCGCGCCGCTCGTATCCGGCCGGCACCTTCGCCGCCCCGCTCCTCGGCTTCGCGAACATCGACGGCCGGGGCGTGCGCGGCATCGAGCAGCTCGAGAACGACTGGCTCACCGGCCAGCCGCGGCGCGTGCGCGTCGAGCGCGATGCCCGGGGCCGTGCGCTGGCGCTCCATTCCACGAACCTTCGCGAGGTCGCCGGCGGCGACGTCGCGCTGACCCTCGACGCGGCCATGCAGGGCGCCGCGGAGGCGGCGCTGCAGGAGGTGGTCGCGCGCACCGAGGCCGAAGGCGGGCTCGTCCTCACGATGGATCCACGCAACGGCGATCTCCTCGCCCTCGCCGAGGCACCGGGCTTCGACCCGAACCAGTTCCGGACCCTCGACTATCGCGAGACGCGCTCGCGCGCCTTCACCGACGCGGTCGAAGCGGGATCGACGATGAAGGCCTTCCTCGTCGCGTCCGCGATCGACGCCCGGCTGATCGAGCCGGACCAGATCTTCGAGACCGGCGAAGAGGGCTCGCTCCGCGTCCGCGGCAAGACGATCCGCGACCGCCGGCCCTTCGGCCCGCTCGCCCCCGCCGACGTCCTCCGACTCTCGAGCAACGTCGGGGCGGTCCTGATCGCGCAGGCGATGGGCCGCGAAGCCCAGCACGCGGGCCTCGAGCGATTCGGCTTCGGCGCGCGGACGCGGTCGCGCTTCCCCTTCGAGTCGTCGGGTCTCCTGCGCGACTGGAGCGGATGGCAGCCGGTCGACCAGGCCGCGATCTCCTACGGCCAGGGGCTCTCGGTCACCGGCATCCAGCTCGTCTCCGCCCTCGCCGCCCTCGCCAACGACGGGATGCGCATGGAGCCGCGGATCGTGCTCGCTCGCCGACGCGCCGACCAGGGTTGGCAGACGACCGAGGTCCGCGCCCACGGCCGCGCGGTCTCGCCGCGCGCGGCGCGGCTGACCCTCGACATGATGCAGACCGTCGTCTCGGCGGAAGGCACCGGGCGCCTCGCCGCCCTCGACGGCGTCCGCGTCGCGGGCAAGACCGGCACGGCCCAGAAGCTCGACGTCGAAGCCGGACGTTATTCGAAGTCCCGCTACATCGCCTGGTTCATGGGCGTCGTTCCCGCGGACGATCCGGAGATCGCGGTCGTCGTCGCCGTCGACGAGCCGAAGGGGGCGCTTCACAGCGGCGGCGGGATCGCCGCCCCGCTCTTCGCCCAGGTCGCCTCGGCCCAGCTCGCGCGCCGCGGGATCGTCACGCATCCCGCGCCGATCCCGGCACCGCCGGTCGAGACGCTGATCGCCGAGCGCCGGGGCGACGACGCGCCCTCCGAGTGGATCGAATCGCCGATCGCGCTGCCGGACGTGGCGGCCGCGCCCCCCGCTCCGCCTTCGCCTCCCGCGCCCCAGGCGCGCCGACCTCGAAACGAGCCGCCTAGCGCGGCTGTCGCGGCCCCCCCGGCCCGCCCCGCCGTCACCGCTTCGGTGGCGGCGGGGCGTCATCCCTCGCCGGCCGCGCCCGACGACAACTTCGACCTCGTCTTCGTCCCCGACTTCGAGGGGACGACGATGGCCCGCGCGCGTCGGCTCGCCGCGATGGAGTCCCTCGAGATCACGACCCTCGGAGCCATCGAGGGGCGCGTGGTGTCCCAGTACCCGATTCCCGGAACGGTGCTCGAAGGCGGCGATCGCACGGTGCGACTGCGCTTCGAGCAGCGGCGGCCGTCGCTGGCCCGTCGGGAGGAGGGATGATGCGACTCTCTTCACTGCTCGATGCGCTGCCCGAAGCCCTGGCCGTCCGCGAGCTCGTCCGCGGGGACGCGAGCGCGGATCCGACCATCCGCGGGCTCCGCTACGACTCGCGGCAGGTCGCGCCGGGGGACCTCTTCGTCGCGCTGCGCGGGGCGAACTCCGACGGCCACGACTACCTCGACCGGGCGATCGCCGCCGGCGCCGCCGCGCTGCTGGTCGAGGCGGCGCCGGAGGAGGCCCCGTCCCACGACGTGCCGATCGCCGTCGTGCCCGACACCCGTCGCGCCCTCGCTCCGATCGCCGCGCGCTTCTACGGCTACCCCGCGAGCGAGATGAACCTCGTCGGCGTGACCGGAACGAACGGCAAGACCAGCACGACCTATCTCGTCGAATCGATCCTCACCCAGGCGGGCCAGCGCGTCGGCCTCGTGGGCACCGTCGAGATCCGTTATGCGGGAACCCGCGAGGTCGCCGTCAACACGACGCCCGAGAGCCTCGACCTCCAGCGCACGCTGCGCGCGATGCGGACCGAGCAGGTCGACGCGGCGGTGATGGAGGTCTCCTCGCACGGGCTCGAGCTCGGACGGGTCGAGGGCTGCGCGTTCGAGGTCGCCGCCTTCACGAACCTCTCCCAGGACCACCTCGACTTCCACGGCAGCATGGACGCCTACTTCGCTTCCAAGGCGCGGCTGTTCCGGGACCACCTCGCCCCCGGCGCCGTCGCCGTCGTGAACGTCGACGACGCGGCGGGCGAGAAGATGCTCGGCGTGGCGCGCGACGCGGGCGCCACGCTGCTCCGCGTGGCGCGCGGCGCCGAGGCCGACGCCGAGCTCCGCCTGATCGACGCGACGGCGAGCCTCGAGGGCACGCGCGCGACCCTCGAAGACGCGACGGGATGCTTCGACGTCGAGCTGCCGCTGCTCGGCGACTTCAACCTGGAGAACCTCCTCGTCGCGGTGGGCATCGGTCTCGCCCTCGGCCTCGACCACGAGACGATCGCCGCGGGCGTCGCCGCCTGTCCGCAGGTCCCGGGCCGCATGGAGCGCGTCGTCGGGACCGGGCGCGACGAACCGACGGTGCTCGTCGACTACGCGCACACCCCCGACGCCGTCCTGAAGCTGCTGCGCGCGGTCCGCCCGCTCTGCGACGGGCGCCTCGTCGCGGTCTTCGGCTGCGGCGGAGACCGTGACCGGGCGAAGCGCCCGCTGATGGCGCAGGCGGCCGCGGCGCACGCGGATCTCGCGATCGCGACCAGCGACAACCCGCGGACCGAAGACCCGGTCGCGATCCTGGCCGACGTCGAAGAGGGGCTCCGCGACCTCGTCCGCGTCGAGCCCGAGGCGCTCTTCTCGGGCGACAGCGGGCGCTACTGCGTACTCGTCGACCGGCGCGAGGCGATCGACCTCGCGGTCGGCGGTGCCTCCGCCCGGGACACGGTCGTGCTCGCCGGCAAGGGACACGAGGACTACCAGATCCTCGGTCGCGAGAAGTTCCCCTTCGACGATCGCCGCGAGGCGCGCCGCGCCCTGCTCGCGCGGGACGGAGGAGACGCGTGAGCGCGAAGGCTTCCGTCGACGACCTGTGCTCCTGGACGAACGGCCAGATCGTGCGTGGCCGGGGCGACCAGGTCTTCACCGGCACGAAGATCGACAGCCGCGAGGTCGGCGCGGGGGATCTCTTCGTCGCGATCGTGGGACCGAACCACGATGCCCACCGGTTCCTGTCGGACGTGATGGGCAGCGGTGCGGCGGGCGCGCTCGTCCAGATGGACCGGATCGACGAGACCGTCGCGCGCGGCGACGGCTTCCTCGTCCACGTCGACGACACCACCCGGGCCCTGGCCGACCTCGCCCGCGGACACCGCGAACGCTTCGACGGTCCCCTCGTCGGGATCACCGGGAGCAACGGCAAGACGACGACCAAGGAGCTCTGCGCGGGGATCCTCTCGCTCGCCGGCCCGACCCTCGCCACCCGCGGCAACTTGAACAACGCGTTCGGCGTGCCCCTCACGCTGCTCCGCCGCGCGGAAGGGGATCGCTTCGCGGTGGTCGAGATGGGCATGAACCATCGCCACGAGATCGCGGCGCTCGCCGCGATCGCACGACCGGACATCGGCGTGCTCACGAACGTCGGCACGGCCCACATCGAGTTCCTCGGCTCCCGCGAGAACATCGCGCTCGAGAAGGGCGACCTGCTGGCTTCGCTCCCCGCGAACGGCACCGCCATCGTCGACCGCGACGAGCCGCTCGCCTTCGCCCAGGCCGAGCGCACGCAGGCGAAGGTCCTCACCTTCGGGCGGAGCGCTGCAGCGGACCTGCGCGCGAGCCGCACCCGCTTCCTCGACGAGGGCGCCTTCGCCTTCCTGCTCGAGACGCCTTTCGGCCAGGGCGAGATCCGCGTCTCGGGCCTCGCCGAGACGATCGTCGACAACGCCCTCGCCGCGGCGGGGGGCGCGCTCGCCGCCGGTGTCGCCTTCGAGACCGTGGTCCAGGGACTCGCCGCGCATCGCGGCGTCCCCGGCCGCATGCAGCCCCGCCCCTTCCCGAACGACGTGCTCGTGATCGACGACGCCTACAACGCCAACCCGCAGTCGATGCGGAGCGCCCTCGAGACCCTGTCGCGGCTCGAGAGCGCCGGCGCGCGCCACGCCGTCCTCGGACAGATGGGCGAGCTCGGCGACGCCGCGCCCGCCGCCCACGAAGAGCTCGGCCGCCTGGCTGCCGAGCTGGGCCTCGACGGACTCTTCCTGCTCGGCGACCACGCGGAGCGTTCGGCGGACGCCGCGCGCGAGGCCGGCCTCGCTCCCGAGCGCATCTTCGTCGGCTCGGATCACGAGAGCCTCGCCGGTGCGCTGGCCACCCGTCTTCACAAGGGCGATCGCGTGCTCGTGAAGGGCTCCCGTGCCGCGCGCATGGAGCGCGTCCTCGAGCTCCTCGAAGAGGTCGCCCCCTGATGTTCGGCCAAGGTCTCTAGGAAAGGCGAGTCATCGATGCTCTACCACTGGCTCTATCCCCTGGCCGACACCGTGGGTGCGCTCAACGTCGTCCGGTACATCACGTTCCGGACCGCGGCGGCGACCCTCACGGCGCTCTTCATCTCCTTCATCGTCGGCCCCTGGCTGATCCGGCGCCTCGCCGCACTCCGCGTCGGCCAGCCGATCCGCGAGATCGGCCCCGACCACCAGTCGAAGGCCGGGACGCCGACGATGGGCGGGCTGCTGATCCTGCTCTCCCTCGGCATCTCCGTCCTGCTCTGGACGGACCTCACCAACCCCTTCGTCTGGATCGTGCTCGGACTCACCGCCGGCTACGGCATCCTCGGCTTCATCGACGACTACCAGAAGGTGAAGCTCCGGCACTCCGACGGAATCTCGGCGCGCATGAAGCTCTTCTGGCAGATCCTCCTCGCCTTCGGCGTCGCCGTCGCCATCTACTCGAGCCCGAACTTCGACTCGGAGCTCGCCGTCCCCTTCTTCAAGAACTTCACGCCGAACCTCGGGATCCTCTACATCCCGCTCGCGACCTTCATCATCGTCGCCGCCAGCAACAGCGTGAACCTGACCGACGGACTCGACGGACTGGCCATCGGCCCCGTCATGATCTCCGCCGGCACGTTCCTGCTGCTCTCCTACGCCGCGGGCCACGCGGGCATCGCCGAATACCTGCAGATCAAGAACGTCCCCGGCGCCGGCCAGCTGGCGATCATCTGCGGCGCGCTGGTGGGCGGCGGGCTCGGCTTCCTCTGGTTCAACGCCTCGCCCGCGGAGCTCTTCATGGGCGACGTCGGTTCCCTCGCGCTCGGCGGCGCCCTCGGCACGATCGCGGTCCTGATCCGTCAGGAGATCCTGCTGGCCGTGGTCGGCGGCATCTTCGTGATCGAGACGCTCAGCGTGATCGTCCAGGTGGCCTCGTTCAAGCTGACGGGAAAGCGCGTCTTCCGCATGGCGCCGATCCACCACCACTTCGAGCAGCTCGGCTGGCCGGAGCAGAAGATCGTCGTCCGTTTCTGGATCGTGTCGATCATCCTCGGCCTCGTCGCGCTCTCGTCGCTGAAGCTCCGGTGAACACACGGAAAGCGTCGGCTGCGAAGCGGCGCTCATGATTTCTCCCGGGGCTCCTCTTGCCGGACCCCGTACCAGACACGCGATCGACCGGGACACCGGGATCGCGGTGGAACGAAGATGACGGAGTTCGAAGGACAGAGCGTCCTCGTGCTCGGCCTCGGCGTGTCCGGACTCTCGGCCACGCGCTACCTGGCCGAACGAGGCGCACGCGTGACGGCGGCGGACGAGCGCGCGCCGGACGCGATCGCGGGGCTGGCGACGCTGCCCCGGGACGTGGAGGTCCGGGTGGGCACCGCCTTCCCCGACCTCGACGCCTTCGACCTCGTCGTGCCGAGCCCCGGGGTCCCCGCCGCGCGTTATGCGGGCTGTCGACCGCCGGTCCGCGGTGACATCGAGCTCTGCTTCCGCGCCCTGCCGGTCCCGATCGTCGCGGTGACCGGAACGAACGGGAAGTCGACGGTCGTGAAGCTGATCGAGGCGATGGCCCGGCAGGCGGGCCTGCGCGCGCTCGCCGCGGGCAACGTCGGGCTGCCCGCCCTCGAGCTCGTCGGCCGCCCCCTCGATCTGGCGATCCTCGAGGTCTCTTCGTTCCAGCTGGAGAGCGTCGAGGCGTTCGCGCCGCGCACCGGCGTCCTGCTCAACATCACGCCGGACCACCTCGATCGCCACGGCGACCTCGAAGGCTACCGGGCGGCCAAGGCGCGGCTCTTCGCGCGTCAGGGCGAGGGGCAGACCGCGATCCTGAACGGAGACGACCCGCTCTGCGCGAGCCTCCCGCTCCCGGCGGGCGTCGAGCGCCTCGAGTTCCGGCGGCACACCCCGGTCGAGGCCGGCGCCTGGCTCGACGGCACGAACGTCCTGGTCCGCCGCGGCGGCCGGCAGCGCAGGGTCCCGCTCGACGGCGCCCCCGGGCTGACCGGACAGTCCGACAATGTGCTGGCCGCGCTCCTCGCCCTCGC
>JAUIMK010000512.1 GCA_030432735.1 bacterium | reverse complement strand
CGCTTCGTGATACCTCTACTGCATGGCCGATGGAGGGGGGGATCGCGAGACGCCGGCGGGCGCGTCCGACCGCGCGCGAGGCGGCTCGCGAGGGCGTGACGTCCTCGCCGAGGTGTTCGGGCACGCGTCCTTCCGCCCGGGGCAGGCGGAGGCGGTCGAGGCGGTGCTCGACGGACGCGATGCGGCGGTCCTGCTTCCGACGGGATCGGGCAAGTCCGCCTGCTATCAGGTCCCGGCGATCGTGCTCGCGCGGGAGGGTCGCGGGACCACGGTCGTGGTCTCGCCGCTCATCGCGCTGATGCAGGACCAGGTGGGCGCCCTGCGCGGGCGGGGCGTGGCCGCCGGTGCGCTCCACTCCCACCAGGACGACGACGAGCAGGCGGACACGGTTCGGGATCTCCTCGCAGGCCAGCTCGAGCTGCTCTACATCTCCCCGGAGCGCGCCGCGAAGTCGAGCTTCCGTCGCCTGCTCGAGCGGATCCCGGTCGCCCTCGTGGCGATCGACGAGGCGCACTGCGTGTCGCAGTGGGGACACGACTTCCGTCCGGACTACATGCTGCTGCGGGAGCTCCGGGACGTCGTCGACTGCCCGATGATCGCGTTGACCGCGACGGCGACGCCGGTCGTCCTGAAGGAGATCGAGACCCGTCTCGGGCTGCTCCGGCCCGCGCGCATCCGCACGGGCTTCGACCGCCCGAATCTCTCCTTCTCTGTCCAGGCCATCCGGACCGAGCAGGCGCGGACCGAGGCGACCCTCGCGGCGATCGAGGCCGCCGGGATTCGCGGTCGCGGCGGCCGCGGCCGGGTCATCGTCTACTGCGCGACCCGCAAGGTGACCGAGCGCGTCGCGAAGGCGCTGCGCTCGTCGGGGCTTCGCGTGGGGCACTACCACGGCGGCCGCACGGCGCTCGCGCGTGAACGCGCGCAGCAGGCCTTCGAGCAGGGCCGCACCCGCGTCCTCGTCGCGACGAACGCCTTCGGGATGGGCATCGACCTGCCCGACATCCGTCTCATCGTCCACTACCAGACCCCCGGCAGCCTCGAGGCCTACTACCAGGAAGCCGGGCGCGCGGGTCGGGACGGGGAGCCGGCGCGGTGTCTCCTCTTCTTCGGGCGCGCGGATCTGCAGACCCAGCGTCGCCTCGCCCAGAGCGGCCCTTCGAGCGCCGCCCTCGACCAACGGCGCGAGGACGCGCTCGGCGAGATCGAACGCTATGCGATCGACATGTCGTGTCGGCACGCCGGCCTCGTCGCGCATTTCACCGGGGGTGACGACGAGCCCGCGTGCGGTCGCTGCGACGTCTGCGACGGCACGGCGAGCGACGTCGACGGCGAGATCCACGGCAGCGAGCGCGGAGCGCCGCCGGAGCCGCTCCCCGGCGACGCCGAGGACGTGATCGTGGCGGCGGTCGACCGGCTCTCACGCCCGGTCGGTCGGCGGAATCTCGCGCAGGCGCTCCGCGGCGGGAAGGCGAAGAGCCTCGCGCGCGGCGGTCTGCTGAGCATGCCGGAGTACGGGACGCTCTCGGACTACGACGAGGACCGTCTCGTCGCCGGGATCGACGCGCTCCTCGCGCGGGGTCGCCTCGAGCGGACCGGGAAGAAGTACCCGACGGTATGGATCCCGGGGAAGCCGGTCCGTGCGCCGCGGACGCGGGGCGGGGAGGGCGGTGCCTCGACTCGCGCCGCGAAGCGGAAGTCGTCCCGCTACGGCGGTGACATCGCGCGCGCCCTCGACAACTATCGCCGCCGCCGGGCCCGGAAGCTCGGCTGGAAGACCTACATGGTGTTCCAGCGCGCGGCGATGCTCGCGATCGATCGCGAGGAGCCCTCCACCCTCGAGGCGCTCGCCCGGATCCCGGGCCTGGGGCCCGCGAAGATCGAACGCTTCGGGGAGGACATCCTGGCGATCGTCCGCGAGCACGGCGGACGTTAGGCGCGAGCGCCGGACGGGTGGGTCGCGCTCGTGGAAGGAGTCGGGCGCGCTTGCTCAGCTCGCGTCGAGGGTGACCTCGATCAGGACGACGTGGCTCGC
>JAUIMK010000511.1 GCA_030432735.1 bacterium | reverse complement strand
ACCGGTGGATCGAGAACGGCAGCGCCTGGGGACAGGAGATGGCCAGCTTCCGCAACGCCTTCGAGAACGATCGAAGCCTCGTCTACTTCGGCTTCGCCGACGAATCGAAGCTTCCGGAGCTCGAGGCAGAGTTCGCCCGCCTGCAGGCCGAGCGCGACGAGGTCTCGGCGCGCGTCGCGGCGACCCGCAGCGAGCGCGACGAGCTCCACGCTGCGCGCCGGGAAGCGCACCGACTCGCCGCCGAGCTCTCGGGCGAGAACGACATCCCGGCCCCGCCGGCGGTCGCCGTCGGCGGCAACGGACGCACGCAGCAGAGCGAGCAGATCGCGCAGCTCGGCCTCGACCTCGAACGGCTCGGCTCGAACCACGAGCGGCTCGATGCGCGGATCCGCGCGATCGCCCACTCGCTGCCGACCTTCAAGGCCACGCTCGGACACGAGGCGCTGCAGCGCGAGCTCGCGGCCCAGCGCGACCACCCGGTCCACGGCCTGCTCCGACGCTACGCCGAGGAGTACGCCCCGACGACCGGCCCCGCGCCGGTCGACGACACCGCCAGCGCCGGCTCCCAGGCCGCGTGGCAGGCGCTCCAGAGCTGGGCCGCCGGGGAGGACCGATGAGCCTTCCCCACCAACGAGATCGACACTCACGACGAGGAACGACGACGATGAAACGAACCCGCGGAATCCTGGCGCCGCTCACGCTGAGCCTCGCCACCGCAGCCCTCACGACGGGCTGCCTCTTCCAGAACGGCCCACAGGCTGCGTTCTTCGAGCGCCAGTCCGGGAGCGAAGCCCTCGAGGCCCAGCTCGCCGGGGAAGCCCTGGCCCAGCGCAAGTACTCGATGCGTCGCGTCCGTCGCGACCTCGGCAGCTTCCGACTGACCCTCGAGCAGCTCCAGCGGCACGGCAAAGCCGCCGGCATCGACCGGTTCGTCCGCTTCGCGCGGCCCTACCTGGCCGATCGCGTCGATCCGCTGATCGAGCACGACGGGGCGGTCTCGCATCCCGAGCTCCGACCCTTCCACGCGGAGCTGCTGCTCTCGAAGGCGGTGCTGCTCCACCAGATCGGCGACGCCGGCGCGGTCCGAGCGACGATCGGCCGGCTCGAGAGCGAGTTCGCTTCCATGACCAGCATGCTCGTCCTCTATCCGACGGGCCAGGCGGTCACCCTCGAACAGGGCATCGCCCTGCTTCGGCATCAGACGGGAGGTGCCTGATGGATCCGGCGCTTCTGGAGTCCTTTCTCGAGCTCGGGAGTCGCGAGCTTCGTGTGACCCTCGTGGTCTGCGCGATCTCCCTGATCGCCGTCTGGGTCCCGCTCGCGCGCGGCACCCTCCTCTGCTGGCGGGCGCGCCGGGCCACGGCGCTCCCGCGCGACGCGCGCGGCGCCCTTCCGGACGCCGGGGTCGCGGCCCTGACGCGGGCCGTCGCGACCTCCGCGGCCGGCCGGCTCGAAGGCGACACGGACCTGCCCTTCGTGCGGGATGCGGCCAAGCAGCTCGTGATCGACGACTACGAGACGAGCTTCGCCCAGCCGATCTCGATGTACGCGAACATCCTGCCGCCGATCGGCTTCATCGGAACGACCTGCGGCCTCGCGGTCCTGTTGCTCTCGATGCGGCTCTCGAACGACGTCCTGCAGCTCGGCGCCCTCGCGCTGGCACTCTCGTCGACGATCTTCGCGCTCGTGGGCTACGCGACCCTCGAGAGTCTGAAGATCAACCTCTACGCGCGCCTGGCCCGCTCGATCGACGCGGGATTCGACGAGGCGGGCGAGGAGGCGGAGGCGTAGCCGACGGTTTCGCAGCGTCCCATACGCCAGGAGAACGGCCGGCCCCAGACGGGGACCGGCCGTTTCTCTTGGGCCTCCTTGCCCCTGCGCTCCCGCGCGACGACCAGGGACGCGGGTGTTTCGTAGCCGGCGGATCGACGCGGACGTCCTGCCGACGGGTCGCCGATCGTCGTCCGCGGACCTGCCGGCGGGTCCCGACCGCGCGAACGGTGCGTGGCGTCACGCGTTTCCGGGTCATCGGTCAC